>JAYRHW010000069.1:0-3102 GCA_041907145.1 Bdellovibrionota bacterium | reverse complement strand
GGAAGCGCTTGCTGCTGCGAGTTAAGCTGCCGCAGGAGGTTCCCCGCTGCGAGCGCGAAAATACTGCAAGGCGGAGTGCTCTGATTGCTAAACCACTCGTGCACAGTGCCGATTGGCAGCCCGTGATTAATCGGCAACCTATAACCAGAGAATTGAGAGTCAATTGCCTCGAGTCCAAAGCGCAGACAAACTTTTGAAGGTAGGGAAGGGGTTGAGGGTGTAAAAGGACTCGTAGCCGCTTGCTGAAGCGTCGGTTCCGCTAGCCATAAAAGACCATCTTTGAAAAACTGCTCAACAGACATAACAACGACAAAATTAATAGTAAAATTATTATGTTATGCTCCACGCTTCTATTATATTTCCATATAATAAAAAGATAGTAGAAGTGTGCCGACGAAATGTCAAATGAAAATGCCGAGCACGGCGAGGCGTGCCGCAAGCTGGATGAGTGCGAGTTAGGCAGATTCCGAGGCCGGAGGCGGCGTAGTGGGCTTGATGCGCGTGGCGAATGCCTGCGAAACGGGGTGATCCAGCGGCAGTGCGAGAGCAGGGCGCTCGAGGCGATCGAGAAGTTGAACAATACTGCTTTCGCAATCAATCCCCGCGCGCTTCTCGATGCCGATTAAAGCCCTGATAGCTTCGGCACGCACGAACGGTGAGCCATCCTCCGCCCATTCCAGAAGTTTTTCAACGGGATTCATGGAAATGACGCAGGATACGACGCCATGAGGTAAATCCTGAATTTGATTTCCAAGCCGCCAGAATTTAGCGATGACGCGAATATCGTCTGCTGCGACGACGCGCAAAAATTTGAAGGCAAGCTCTTGCAGCCGGTCGTCGGCATGCATGGTCATCATCAAGGCGTCTTCGACGATACTCGTTGGATCCTTATCGAGCCTGGCAGTTGGGCCGCGTTCAACGAACGGCTCGAAGGCGCGAGGGCCCAGACTTGCGATAGCCATGAGCGAAGCTCGAATAGTCTGCCACTTGGGCTCTAGCTCCCCAGAGGCCGGAGAATTGATACGCCGAAAAAATTCTCGAAAATGAGGAATAGCCTCGGCACCGAACGCGGTAAGGCAAGAAACTCCAAGATAGAACATGTACTCGTTCTTGTTTTGAAGGTTTCCCACCGCAGCTCGCCAAATGGCATTGCGAACCTCTTCCCGGGCCTCTTTGACGCGGGATGGGTTTTCATAGGGCAAAACCGCAAATCCCAGCCCCTGATCAGGGCGGGTAGCAGTCTGAAAATCAAGGGCCATTTGCAAACCGACGCTGTAAATTGCGCGCCTGCGTATGACCGATAGAATCGGTGTAACGTCGAGCGTGCGATCGGCAAAAGCAGCCGAGATTTGAGAAGCTAATAAACGTGTTAGTGAAAGCCCGCTCAATTCTGCACGCAAGGCATTTATGGTGGTGGGCGCAAGGGCTGCCTCGGCTTCCTGCTTTTGCTTCTCCTTATCTGCAATTCCCAAAAGCTCGTGAACTCTTGGCAGACGTTCGAGACCGGCAAGCAAGAAACGGGAATCAAGTTCACGGATACGATGCGTGAGAGCCTCAGCAGGAGTCCCCGGCGCCTGCTGGCTATGCTCGGAAGCTGCTTCCATAGTGCGGCGGCGCAGTTCCGCTACGGCGGAAGTAAAATCACTGCCCGCCGGAGCAAAAGGAGACACCGCGGCCAAGAGGGCTGACTGTAGAGCCGGGCCGAGATCGGAACTGGGAATCCCCGCAGCAATCAACGAATCGAACTGTTTGTCGAAATCGATCAGTCCAGTGTGAAGTTGGCGCAGGACAACACCCGGCTCGAATCCTGGGGTGGGGCGAAAAACAGCCGCACTGCTTTGATCGAGTCGAGGAGCCTGAGGCGAAGATGGGCCAGGAGCGGGCGCACCCTCTTGGGGGCCGCGTTCCCTTGGCGTGCCAAAATCTTCGTTTGTATGCATCAAAATTCGGTTCTTAAACGCTTACCGCGGCATGATTGCGTTGCGCTCACTTGGAGGCAGTACTTTATCATACGGGCATCAGTACACAAACGCTGGTCGTTTTTAGGACACCAAAACATACAGGATAACTGGTCGTATTTATTGAGTATGTATACTTTGTGCTGCGCAGAGCCCAAACCCTGGCTTAGAAACGGTCCGCTAGAGCTGGCGATGGGCAAAGTCAGCCAGCTGAACCCGCTCTAGGTCAATCTGGTTGGTAAAATTGGAGTACAGCAAAAAGGCGGTAACGCAGGCGGCGTTTTGCGCCCAGGCGGGCTGATACATCGGGACATCGATAACTCCACTCTCAAAGTACGGCTCAAGTGTCACGATATCTCCGAGGGTCAGCCTGCCGGCGAACAAATTTCGGATATACGATGCCTTACCGGTCTGCATGGCCTTACGCAAGAAAGTTTCCAGGAAGACCAAGCCTTCGAGATAGACTACGTCCTTGGTGAACACTAGACGCCCACGCACATCGCCACCGCGAAAAACACGCATGGTGGAATGGAAACTCTCCAGCTCATTTTGCCCGCTATCGAGAAAGAAACGGAATACCTGGATGAAATCCGCGCCCTCCATAGCCATATGGACAGCTTTGACGCGCAGGGCAATGCGGCGCAAACGGCTAAGATCGATCGAGCTGGTGATTAGTTCAGCGAAGAGAGCCAAGCCCTCCTGCGTACGAGTGGTGCGCGGAGCGCCAAGCCCCAAGGATTTGAGGTAGGGCTGCTCGCGTCCATTGAGCATAGTCAAGGTATGCACGAACGCCTCATGATGAACGAGCTGCGGAATATCCATCCAAGAGAAGCAGGTGCCGCCGCGAATTCTTATTTTTCGTGCGCCGGCTGCTGCCTTCGAAGCGAGTGAAGGATCGATGACAATCTCTATAGGATGTTTGTCGAAGAAAGGCACCACCAGGGATCGCAGCTCTTCAGCAACCACAGAGGGAAGAACGCAATACGCATCGTCGGAAATCTTCGTGCTGCCGGTGAAGCTCTCGGTCACGCTCAGGAAGTGCTCAGCCGCCGCGAGTACCGTTACTCCCGAGGGGCCGATTGGTTGTAGAGGTGAGCCATACAATTGCACCGACAGCTCGGTGAACGCAGCCGTTCCCATGCCG
>JAYRHW010000068.1:0-7534 GCA_041907145.1 Bdellovibrionota bacterium | reverse complement strand
TGGAACACCTTGTAGTTGTACTCCATCAGGATACCAAGGTCGCCCGCGATAAGAGCCCCGCGAGTCACACGGCCCGGATCGAATTCATTTTCAGGCCAGCCCTCAGGGAAGACGAGCGGGATATTATGTTCAGTGGCGAAGCGCTTGGTGTCTTCAAAGAGGTACGAGAGTTTGTCCGGCACGATGGGCGTAGGGGGGAGCTGCTGACCGGAAGCCTTTGCTGAGAACGGCTGCCAAAGCAGCTCAATGTCGTACTTTCGATACAGCTCGTAAACTGATTCCAAGGCCAGATAAGAATAGGGGCTTTGGAATGAATAGAAGACTTCTACATTAATTGTCATAAGCCGTTTCTCTCGAGTAAAAACATGCACCTGCGCACCTCAGGCGCGCACAAGATAAGTAAAATGATTTACTTGATTTTCCCGCACGAGCGGCCAAAAGTGCCAAGGGCCCAGCACTAAGGAGCTGCAAGTGTTGAAAGGCGCTCGCTTGTTGTTCCCAGAGCGCCTGCAACGCAGCAAGGCTATTAAGAAATACAGCAGTTTGCAAGGGATAAGTCTCAGTGACTCGGGAGCCATACGCGGCTTGAAATCACCGAAAAACCCGTTGTAATCAATAAGATACTATTCTACCCTCAGCCCCTATGTCCGTTGCCATTTTCGAGCAAATTAAGATTAATCCATCTAAGCCGCTGCTCTGTTTGGAGGTGAACCCTCCTCGTGGGGTGGAAGTTCAGGAAATTTTCCTCAGGCTGGATGGCAATGTTGCCGGAATTGATCTCTTTAACGTCACTGATTCCGCGCTGGCTCGAATGAAGCTTGCCGGGCTGCCTTTTGGATCGCTCTTAAAACAACGTTTGGGCATAGAGGTGGCTGTCAATCTATCGTGTCGAGATAGAAATTTGCTTGCGCTGCAGGCAGATCTTCTTGCTGGGTGGGCGTTGGGGGTGCGCAGTGTAGTGGCGCTAACGGGTGATGCCATGACTATAGGAGACTCTCCCGATCGTAAGGGTGTCTTCGAGGTAAACTCAATCGGCCTGCTCAATGTCATCACGACGCTAAATTCCGGCAAGGATTTAGCAGGCAATGAGCTGCAGGGCGCACCGCAGTACTGCCCTGGTGCCGTGGTGAATCCCAATGTACGCAACCCCGCTGCCGAGCTCAAACGATTAGCTCGAAAGAAGGAGGCAGGAGCGCGATATGCGCTTAGTCAGCCAGTGTTCGACTTAGAGGCTTCGCGAGCCTTTTTCGAGTCCGCAAAGGCGGTGGGCCTTCCTATCGTGATGGGACTTCTTGCCTGGAGGACGGGCAAGGCGTTTTCCAATATGTCTAAAATTCCCGGTATACGTCTGCCGGAGTCTTTGCAAGCCGAGGTGGCAGCTCGCGGTGATGCGGATCTTTCGGACTCCTCTATAGAGCATTGCGTTAAGCTTGCAGCGAGGAATCGAGACGTGGTGGCCGGCTTTCATGTCGTGAGCGGCACCACGCCTAAGCTTGCTCTGCGCTTGGCCCAGGAGCTTGCAAGCCAAATCAGGCAGGGCCGAATTTAAGTAATTGCTTCGCGACACGAGCTTTTCATCCACAGTACCTTTTGCTTTAATGACACAGGACTTCTACTTACTGATTGAATCATGAAACGTCGCGAAGAAATGAGCTTCCTCGAGCGCATCTATGTGGTCGAGATCGTCAAGGGGGTGATGCTGACCTTCGGCCGGCTAATCAGAAATTTCACCTTGCACGTGTTCCATCTGTTCGGAGCCGGCAAGCAGACCGCCGCATCAGCGAGCATCCAGTATCCAAACGAGCGCAGACCGTATCCACCTCGCTATCGGGGCCGTCATCGGTTGACCTTGCACCAGGATGGTAGCGTCAAGTGCACCTCGTGCTTTCTTTGTGCAACCGCTTGTCCGGCACGCTGCATTTATATTGAAGCCTCGGAGCATGAGGACAAAAACGTCGAGAAATTTCCCCATCGCTACGAAATCGATACGCTGCTTTGCATTTACTGCGGATATTGTGTCGAGGCCTGTCCGGTCGATGCGATTCGCATGGACACTGGAATCCATCCTGAGGTGTATCCTCCCGATCCGCGATTGTTCATCGAGGATAAGGAGACCTTGATGGAGCGCTCCCGTCTACTCGAGGAGCATGGTCCTGAAGCTCTCTTCGCTGCTCACATGAAGAAGATGCAAGATTTGGAAAAGCATCCTTTTAGGGATTAATCGAGAACTCCTATGAGGCCGCGTTTAGTTGTCGCCTCACTCGCCCTCCTGATGTCGTTTGCCGTTTCATTGGGTTTTCCGCCGAGCATTTTTGCTCAGAGCGGCGACATTCAGCTGCCGGAGCTTTCAGACTCTAGCTCCACGGGATTGATGGTTAACGCCACTAATTCCGCCTCATTTAAAGACAATTTACCGGCTGAGCTATTGAGTTTGCTGCAGGAAGGGCAGCTTGAACTTGAAGCAGGGCGTTCGCTCAAGACAGCGCCGACACTTCCGGATGCTTGGTTGAAGGGGGCGGACGGTGCTGCCCTGGCCGGCAGTACTGGAGAACTCAAGACGGGTGCCAGCTTCGGTGCTGGACTGCTTTTCGATGCTGCCGCCTTGAGTGCGGAGACCAACCAGAAATTCCTCGCGTACAAATTGCTGTGGAATGTTCAGGCGCTCTGGGCACTACAACCCGCGCTGAGCGCTGCCTTTGAATTCTCGTGGTTCAAGGAGGGAAAGCCCTATCGGACTTTACGTGGGGAATTCTCTCGCCTCATTCCCAATGCAATCGCTGACACAAAGAAAACGGCACAACTGTTTCGAGAGTTGATTCGCTTTACCGCGCCGACTTTTCTCAAGGACTTGTCCTGGCTGACCTTCCGCTTTCTAGGGAATGACGAAGATGTGCTTTGGGTGTATTCCCCTGCAATCCGCAAGGTTCGGCAGCTTGTTGCCACCAATCGCTCCGATTCGCTTTTGCGCTCCGCGGTAACTCCTGAGGAGTTTTTGGTTTGGTCGGGCAAGCCTGAAGCAGTGGAGGCTGTTGTGGAAGCCAAAGCCACGATGCTGGTTCCGGTATTGCGAGTCGAGCTTCCAGCTCAGCTTGATAAGGAAGGCTGCCTCAACGTCGATCGGCTCGGGGCGGTGGGCGGCAAGCTGGCTTCGCGCTGGAACTACGAGGCGGGACATTTTCCGCATGGCGCTGGATGGGTGCCGACGACCAGTGTGTTTTTACCTCGCCCTGTTTGGCGAGTTGCAGTCAATTCCCTGGATCCCTTCAGCAGCTACGGCAAGCAAGTGCTTTACATCGACCAGGCGCTGAGCTTGCCGGTTTACAAGTTCGTGTATAACCGCATGGGACAGCTGTGGAAGACAGTCATCGGCGTTTACGGAATTTCATCGGCCAAAAATGTTGCCGCCCCGCTGCTTTATCCGGCTTACACCATCATAGTCGATCATTTGAAGTCAGAGGTATTCGTAATTGATACGATTACAGCGCGAAGTTGTGCGGTGCCGCCTCCTGGGTTGTCGCTGTCAGACTTCGATCCCAAGCGATTCAGCGAGCTCGAAAAGGCGGCAGCCGACAAACCTGTTGCGGCGGCGACTGCAACGCCAACTCAGGAAGAACTCGACGAACTTTAGAGGCTCAAGAGCCTATTTAACGCGAGTCAGATGCCCTTTCTTGCGGGGGGACGGTGTTGATTCGTTCTCCTCGACGGGCGTCTCGCCCCCCGGAGCAGTAGCCGCAGCAGCGGGAGCCACGCTCTTCAGCACTCCTGCCGGAGCGGATTCCGGCCAAACGAGTGTTTCTCCCCCGGTACTTGTGGCGCCCCAGATGGCATCAAGCGGCACCACGCAGGTGAAGTAGTCATTGTCGAAGAGTAGATCAGCAGTGACTTTCTCCTTCGTCACTTCCATGGCGCCGCGGAATAGCTTGCTGAGCTTTAGAGTAAGAACTTCGCCTTTGGCGAGATGTCCAGGAACAATGACTCCCTCAGCGCGCGGATTGAGGTGGATAAGAACGTGCTCGTCCAGCAAAAAGCGATTAATGGCCTCGAATTTAGGCTTGGTTGAAATGCGGCAAACCGTCATACGAAGACAGATTCTCTCACGAACTCGCGCATTTGGACATTCAAGATTTTTCTGCTGAAAGCCGATCTCTAAGGCGTGGAGCAACAACCTCAATATCCTGCCGGCACCGTGTTGGGAAATCGCTATGAAGTGCTGGCGCTCGTCGCCGCTGGTGCCATGGGCACCGTGTACTTGGCTAGCGACTCGCGTTCCCGAAACGCGCTTGTGGCACTCAAGGTTTTGGACCACGAGTTGCTCGGAGCACAGGATGCTTTGGCGCGGTTCCGTGGTGAGGTAGTAGCCTCCTACCGCGTGGAACACCCCAATGTCGTCAAAGCCTTTGAGTACTTTGATGAACCGGACTTTCAGGCCTACGCCATGGAATATGTCGATGGCGGTTCACTGAAGAACCTCATGAAGCAAGGTCCAGTTGATGCGCAGTTTACTGTGTCTATTTTAAAGCAGGTGGCAGCCGGTCTGCAGGCCATTCATCGAGCTGGAATAGTGCACCGCGACCTCAAGCCAGAAAACATCCTGCTCAGTAAGCGGGGCGAGGTGAAGATCACTGACTTTGGTGTTGCCAAGGTTTCCGCCATTCAGAATGTTACCCGCATAGGAAATCTCGTCGGTACGGCCCACTATGTGGCGCCTGAATACGTGGAAACCGGCGAGTGTGATCATCGTGGTGATATTTACGCATTGGGGGTGATAGCATTTGAGATGCTAAGCGGAAGGCCTCCCTTTCCAGTCGCTACATCCGTCGTGGCGTTGGCGGATCGATTTAGAAATCCGCCGCCGCCGTTGCTAAGCATCGTACCAGGCTGCCCATCACGCTTGGCTGCCTTTGTGTCCAAGGCCATGGCGCTAAAAGTCGGAGATCGGTATCAAGACGTGGAACCGCTGATTCGCGACCTGGACACTTGCCTTGAATCCAAGCGTGATGTCCTCGAGCGGGAGTTCGATGGTTGGGATTCACGTTCCACTAAGGCTCCCGATCCACTCGTGGAAACAGTTCGAATTCCGGTGCACGGGGGGCGGCATGCGGCAGCCCGAAAATCCGTTTGGCCGCGATTGCTTGTCGGCGCACTGGTGGCACTCGTCACCGCTACAGTCATCATTTGGGGCATGCTTGCTAAACAGCCCCAAGGGATTTCTCCTGAGCAGGAGGAGCAGTTAAGACAGGAGCTCTTGGGTCCGTAGGAGCTGCATTTCTGCTTGAAAGACGGCCTGTCCGAATGGTTGCTTTGCGCTAACCCCTCGATTCTCGGGGCTTTTATTTAATGCGTAGTAGCCGCAAAAAAAGGATTATTCGCGAGAAACTGGTAAAGCCCTGTATAATCTAAAGAGGTGGGGGCAGGTAACCGATATCTCTTTGGGAAGCTATCGGTTTCACCGGAGCAGTGCTTGGTCAGTCCTTGATTTAGACCCTACCGACAGCGGCTAACATTGGGTAAATCTTGGTCTCGGGGCTCTGCTGGTTTACTGACCTTTTGAACCCTGTTTTCGCTGGGAACGTACATCATGAAAGCACGTGCACATTGTCAGAAAGGTTCAACCGAACTGGTTGTATTGGGTCTGTTGGCAGCCTTGATTGTGGTGCTAGCAATTCCGCTCTTGGGCGATGTGTCGCCGGAGAATATGAAGCAGCCAGTCGGCGTTGTCCATCAGCAACCTGTTGAAGCTCATAAGTAGGGCAGGCCGGCTCTTCCTCCTCGAACGACGCTCCGAGTCCTCCTGTCGTGTTTGCACCCGCTTACCGGCGGACCTCATTAATTAAGCCAAAAATGCCGAAAGACTCTAGCGAGAGGGATGTCTCCGTCTCGTGCAACTTGTATGGCAGAATCGCAGGCTTTGGTCATAGGCATTTGCCAACTCAAAGGCGGCGTGGGAGCAACGACGCTTGCGGCCGCGCTTGGCGGATGCTGGGCCCGTGCCGGAAAGACGGTAACGCTCGTAGATTTTGATGACGTAAATCCACATTTGACCTCCTGGGCAGCTAGTGAGGCGAGCGTTCGTGCAGCGGTTTCTCGGGCCCTAAGAGCCGGAATAGTAGGAAGTGTTGATTCAATCTCTTCGCCTATTCCCGGATATGACGGCAAGCTTCGAGTTGTCCCCCAGCCTATCGCGTACCATGAGAGCTTTCACTATAAGGCGAATGTGCTTGAAGGCGCCGCCAGTGCCACTGAGTTCGTGCATGCTCTGCTACTCGCTTTGGAGCGATCCTCGGATCTTAGCTTGCTTGATTTGGGGGGATCCTGGGGCATGGCAACTTTTGCAGCCTTGCCGCACTGCGCGCGCGTACTATGCATTGTTGATGATGATCCGCTGAGTGTTAGCCGCAGCTTCGAATCGCTGCGTCGGTTGAGTGCCGAATCTGACGATGGCAGAGAGTTCGACTTCAATCGCTGGAGCGTCGTCTTGAACGGCTTTACGAACCAGGTAATCTCTCCGGAGACTATGGGCATGAAGGTGAGACAGTGCGGGCTGTTTCAGGCATCGACGGAGGTGATGTTCGTTCCATTTTCAGCTCCAGGGCGTGACTGGGGGAGCGCGGGAGTCACATTCTACGACAGTGCCGATCGCAGGGCGCGCATCGCAATCGAGAAAATATGCGACTCTATTCAACACTTTCAGTCAGGGGCGCAGGCAGCGAGCTCCTTCAACCTCTTGCAGCTTCTGCGCGCCATGGTCGTTCGTTAGCGGAGCGACATTCCTACCTATCTTTACGAAGGGGCGACGCTTTAGTAGTGTTTTCTCAGCGTTCCTAATTTCGTATCTCATTCAAGTCAGCAACCATGGCAGTTATTGATACCCAGCTTCCGCAGGAGTCCCGCGACCGTTACCTCACGTACGCCTTGAGCGTAGTTTCAGGCCGAGCCTTGCCGGATGTGCGCGATGGGTTAAAGCCCGTGCAAAGGCGCATTTTGTTCGCGATGTTCAACAATCTTAACTTGAAGCCCGATCATGGGCATCGCAAATCTGCTGCCGTGGTCGGCGAAGTCCTGGCTAGATTTCACCCGCACGGAGATTCGGCCTGCTATGAGGCCATGGTGCGCATGGCTCAGGACTTTTCACTGCGCTATCCGCTGGTCGATGGACAGGGCAATTTCGGCTCGCTGGATGGAGACAATGCTGCAGCATACCGCTATACCGAGGCTCGCCTGAGGGCGTTGGCGCTCGAAGTAATTGGCGAAATAGATCAGGAGACCGTCGAATTTCGCGACAATTTCGATGGCACTGCTCGGGAGCCCATCGTTCTCCCGAGCCGCGTTCCGAATCTATTGATTAACGGAGCTACCGGCATTGCCGTCGGTATGGCCACGAGTATCCCACCGCACAATCTTCGCGATATCGTTAAGGCTCTCGTCGAGCTCTCACAGGATCCTGAAGTCAATAACTCTCGCTTATTGACCGTCATCAAGGGCCCGGATTTTCCGACCGGCTGCCTCATCCTTAACACTCGCAAGGAGCTCGAGG
>JAYRHW010000067.1:0-15684 GCA_041907145.1 Bdellovibrionota bacterium | reverse complement strand
TGGCGTTGCCGATGCAGACCTTCAAGTAGTTGGCGAGAAGTCAGCCCGCGATTCCGAGCGCTCGGAAGAAACTATGTGGAGCTGGTTTGCACGCACCTCAGGAAAGTGTCACCAAGATACGGGGCCTGAAGAAGGAGTAGAGCGCTTCAGCCGCTGGCAAGAAGATATCGATCTAATGCGCTCATTGGGGGTACGCACGTATCGCACCTCGGTCTCTATGGCGCGTTTACTCACCAAGTCGGGTGATTTAAACGCCAAAGCGGCGCGCTGGTACGAGAGCTACTTCCAGGCGCTCAAGAAGGCCGGCATTTCCATCCACGCGACACTCTATCATTGGGAGCTGCCGCAGTTTCTCAATGAACAGGGCGGTTGGAAGAATCGAATCATGGTCGAATGGCTGAGCAAGCACGCAGAAGCCGTATTTCAGAGTCTGGGCGAGTACATCTCGGAATACTACATCCTCAATGAACCCTGGTGCAGCGCCTTTCTTGGCTACCATCAGGGAGTACACGCGCCAGGCGAAACCAGTCTAAATTCTGGTTTGCTTGCAGCACACAATCTGCTTTTGGCTCAGGGTGTGGCTTTTGAAAAGCTCAAAAGCCTTGATAGAAATCTCAGAGTCAGCACGGTTCTAAACTTAGGGTCATGCTATGCCGCGAGCCCCTCGATAGAAGACGCGCGCGCTGCTCGGTACGCCGATATCTATCATAATGCCTGGTTCCTGGATCCAATATTCAGTGGTCGTTATCCGGAAGACGGAATGGAGCTCTATTCGGCAAAACTTCCTCGCTTTGGCAAGGCAGATATGGCCTTGATGCATATCGGCCCGCGCCTTCATGCTCTCGGCATCAATTATTACAATGGTACAACGGCGCGATACGACGAGCGCGCAGACACCCGATTTGCTGCGGTTAGGAACACGGGTGAGGCAACTAACGATTTAGGTTGGCCATTGTACGTTCCTCCGGTCTACCGCGAGGGGCTCTATGACCTGCTCCAGCAGGTGTGGTTTGGCTATCGCGCCTCCGGATTGCAGAGAATTTATATCACCGAGAACGGCATGGCTTTGGCTCCGTCCAAGGAAATTCAAGCTGGGGTCATGGAGGATCGGCGCCGGGTTGAATATCTCAAAGCGCATATCGGACAGGTCGCTTCCGCTGTGGCTCGGGGAATTCCAGTGCAGGCTTACTTCCTGTGGACTTTGATGGACAATTACGAGTGGGCCGAGGGACATCGTCCTGAGTCTTGTTTCGGGATCGTGCATGTCGACCGCAAGACTATGAAACGCACTCGTAAGGACAGCGCAATCTGGTACAGCGAGAACTTGCTCAAGGCTGCGTATCAGGCCAAGTCAACGCAGCATGTTGAGGTGAGTGCTTTGCCGGTTGTCTCTGCCCAGCCGCCTGTTGCTGTAGTTACAAGTAACAAATCAGGCCATATCCTGCGCCGACCAGCGGTTGTTCCGGTCGCATCCACAGTACCGAAGAAGGTTGCGACACCAAATCCGGTGCGGGCGGCAAGAGCAAAGAAACCCGTGCCAAAGTCGAAGAAGACCAAGAAGGGGACTAGCGCCCGTCGATAGGAGTCGCGGGATATTTAGGACCCCCAGTTTTAGCTGTACGGAGCTGTTTTCGTTGAGCAATTATCCTCTTCCGATCTTCTTTGAGTAGCAATTCCTGCTGTGGCAACATCAGGTGTCTGCCCTACAAGGAGGAGATATGAAGCATATTTTTGTCGGGTTATCGCTTGCCTTGATCCTTACTGCCGGCTGCACAGCCAATGGACCCCTCGCAGTGCCGACCGAGGAACCACACGCCGGACTGAATCCTCATTACATTTCTTCGAGAACCTCCACTCCCTACGAAATCGAAGAGACTTCTGAACAGATTCGCGCCACCGTTCATGAGGCTATCCGCCGCGACATGCTCAAGACCGGCCGTTACCCGAAGCAGGGCATCATGAATAGCGAACTATTGAGTCTGCGCGCAATCGCTCCGAATTCTGTGACCGGAAATTCCTATTGGAACTACAAAGCCCTAGTCCGCATCAATCTTGAGCGGAATTCGGTAGACGTACAGTTCATGGCTTTCGAGCGCAATGATGAGATCATTGTCCGCAAGGTCTCGTTATAGCTTCAACCAACACCGCAACGTCACCTTGGCGAGGCGAAATATCATCAATCTTTGAGCATGGATAGGCGCTTACTATCCACTTGTTTTAATTCAGACATAACAAATAGTGAGTCTGCCAGGCTACGAAGCCATCCCCCACCTGCTCTGGCGCGTTGTATGCGCGCTGAACGCTGGTCTTAGCGTTCTTCTTATCTCGGCACACTAAGCTGAAGTTGCAAATCACCGTTGCGGCGCTGGATTCCAGCGTGCAGTACGAGTGTATGCGCAGGTTCTCATCCGGTGCGCCTCGCAGAGAGGAGGCATCGGATATCTTAATAAACCTTGGAGGTTGTATGTGTCTGCATATTTGTGCGTGTCGAGGTATTTTCAATTCAATGTATACGAGGGGCGCAGTGTTGCTAGTCAGCGCAATAATTGGAGGAGCTCCCATCGCTTTTGCGCTTGATAAGTCGGCGGTAGACGAAGTTGCTTCGGATGTCTCCATAGTGGAAACTTGTCCCGAGACTGAGGCAGTCGCCGTGCTTAGTACACAGGAAGGCGCTCTCGAGAGTTTCGAGTCTGTGCTTGAGATCGATGAGTATCGGGACTCGGCCAAAACAGCAGCGGCTGCGCTGGCGCATACTCCGTCATGTTCTGAAGCTGGTGGACACCGAGTTTGCGCTAGCTTTCCATTCTTTTGGCCTTGCATGTGCGGCAACCGGCATCTATCCAAAAATCTGCGCAAGGCTGGATGCACCTGCGTGATTAGCGAAAATGGCGGGCAGCAAATTCATTGTCCTGCAGCGCAGTAGACTGAAGAAGACCTAGTACTCTGTGTGCGGGCGCCGAGGGGATTGCTTCTCCTGGCGCCCGTTTTGGGAGCTAGAGGCTAGAGATATTAGAGATATTCTTGTAGTGGGTAATGCGAGGCGTGATTGTTCCCTTGAAAAAGGTTACGGAAATCGCGTCAAACTGAAGCTTGCGAAGCCTGCGGTATCGAATGTCGGCCTCGAAATCTCGCCGATACCAATCCGCCAGTCTTTCTAGCCGAGCCTGCTTGTCTCTGTCGACCGCTTCGATACCGGGAAAGTTTTCGCCCATTCGAGACTTAACTTCGACGACGAAGAGCGTCCGGTCCCTTTGGGCCACAAGATCGAGCTCTCCGATTTTACAGACCCAGTTTCGATGTCGGATTAAGTAGCCCTTTTGGCGCAAGTATCGGGCTGCTGCACGTTCTCCTCGCCTGCCCAGACTGCAGTAGCGGCGCAAGGCAACTGCACATTGCCGCCCCTGACTTCGAATGTATCTACGGAGGAGTCGCCAGCGCCGGCGCAGCCCTCTCCGCAGTCGGGAGATACTCGCGAACGCCGCCAAACGTCCGGCGGTGCACTGGCGAGGGACCCAGTGTCGCGATGGCTTGGCGGTGAGCTGGGGTAGGGTATCCGGCATGTTTTCCTAATCCGTAACCTGGATATTTCTCATCCAGAGTCTGCATCAGATTGTCGCGAAATACCTTGGCTAGTATCGAAGCTGCTGATATTTCCACATGAAGATCATCTCCACGAACGACCGTCCGCTGCGGAATGTTGCATTCAATCGGCACGTTTCCATCGACCAGTACCAGGTCCGCTTTTACTCTTTTGAGACACAGACTCATGGCGAGCCGAGAGGCCTCGCGAATGTTGATCTGCTCGATGCGATGATGACCAACCGATACAATCGCCCATTCCAAAGCGTCAGCCTGAATAATAGGCACTAACTCTTCGCGTCTTTTAGCTGAAAGTTTCTTGGAATCTCGAAAATCAGGGTTCTGATAGCCCGCAGGAAAGACCGCCACCGCCGCTACTACTGGTCCGGCCAAGGGGCCCCGGCCGACCTCGTCGACTCCGGCAATGCGCCTCATCTTTTCTTCTTCACTTGGCTGGGGTGGGGGGCTTTACCAATCATGATATCTTTGGACCCTCCAAAGACTACCGCGCCAAGGTAGAGCACGGCGGGCAGCAGAACTGCCTGATACACTCCAAGCGGCACATAATCCGGGGCGATTGCAGCGGCAATGTCGGGGAGGACTGTCCTATCGATAAGGATGCAAATGCCAACACAGGCAGAGACAAAAAGCCCCTGACGGAAGTAATCGCCTCCGCTGGGCTTGCCGGTTCCGCCACCGACCTTCTCCAGCGCTGACCAAAGCGCCAATAAAAAAAAGAAGAGCGGTATCAAAATCCAAAGGAGGTAGAGTGCAGTCTGCATGGCGACCCTTAGTATGCCACCTTAGCTGGGACCTGGTACAGAATTTTTCAAGTGATTTTGACCTCTTGTGAGCTCGGCACTTACCAGCTATTGTTTAAATGGCTTGTAGTAAGTGGGTCTAGGGCTTCTACGGCATGGACATTTACCGGTTCTTTCACCCGCATCACAACCCGCGGTTGCACAGCACTCCGCTTCGTCAGCAGGAGTTGAGTGAGCTTGAGCAGGCCGCGTCGGAGCTTAGGAAGGCCCTAGAGCGGGCTCAGAGCCGCACTATGCGTAAGCCTGCCGGTGCCATTTTACCAGGACATTTCACCGACATAATCAAAGCTATGCGCTTTGTAGAGTACTCTTTACAGACCCTTTGTGATGCCCACCCCGGTGATCCACATAATGTGCTCGTGGATCTGGTCAATGAGCGTTCAAGCTTTTCCGGGTGGGAGAATTGGACCTCGCTCTTAAAGGAGCAATTGGCCCTAAGCGCCCAGGATATTGCAGGCAGCACGCCGGACGACGAAGTTGACCGCCCAGAGCCTGTAAAGCTGAGAAAGGCTGGTTAAAATAGCTATAATTGATTTTAGTGGTATCCTGGGTCCTCGGCCCAAGTTCTCTACATCTTAAGAAGTATGAAATCTAAGTCACGAAAAGAATCCCCTCGTTCTGCCCCGTCTCGAGAAAATCAAGCCAAAAGCGGTGAGCCTGTACAGGCAAAGGGAAGGGTACCTAGATCCGCTCCCGGCAACAGAGGTGCGGTCAGCCGAGGTCTTCGCCGCAAGCATCTGGATGAGCGGCTAAGGCTGCTCCATCAGCGTGAAATGTTGATTGAGCGCGAGCTGCACAGGCTTGAGGATAATCGCTTCTACCGAACCTGCATCTTTGGCAGTGCCCGTATCAAGCCTGACACCGCCGCCTACAACGATGTGATCGAGTTGGCGCGGCTGTTGGCTTCTGACGGGATTGATATTCTCACCGGCGGTGGCCCAGGACTCATGGAAGCTGCCAATAAGGGAGCGAAACAGGGCCAGGCGGAGCAGCGAAATCGTAGCTTGTCATTTGGAATCTCAATTCAGTTGGACTTTGAACCCGAACCGAATAGTCATCTAGATGTGAAACGGCACCATCACCGCTTTTCCTCCAGGCTCGATGACTTCATGCGGCTTTCCAAGTCAGTGGTCATGACTCCTGGGGGAATCGGAACGCTCTTGGAGCTCTTTTTCACCTGGCAGCTCGTTCAGGTAAAGCATATCGAGATGCGTCCGCTTGTGTTGATGGGCAGAGAGTTCTGGACCGGCATTATTGAGTGGATGAAGGAGATGCCGCTTAGTCGCGGATTGGTCAGCGCCCCTGACTTCAATTGCATTTCAATTGTCGATTCACCGCGCGAAGTCTACGACATCATCAGCAAGCATCACGCGGATTTTCGTAAGAAAGTTAAGGACGCCAAGGAAGCGGGTCAGGCCTAGGAAATATTTTCAATATAGCTCGCTGCCTCTTCATAGAAAAACCCGCAGTTGAGCGACTCAGAACGAAGGAGCCGGTATTTTCTCCGAAGCAGATTAACCTTTGTAGCCGGCGATCCAGAGCAGCATCAATTTCGCCCAAGCCTCGTAGGATTCATGACGAACACGGCGTTTAACGCCCACGATTTGGTCTAGACTTTCTTGTCTGAAGTTCCCCTGCGCCATCAATTCGAGTTCAAATCGCAGCAGGTTAACTTGTTCGCGCGTCTCGCACTCGATGAAATTTTCCACCGCCTTTTGATCGGGAATTCCTGATAGTCCGTAATTTTGGACCCAGTAGTGAACGCGGTTGTAGATCGGGCCGTCGACCATAATTCCAGTATACCTGGAATTATTCCCTTAAAACACCAGCAGAGAGGCAACTTTCAACGCCTCAAGCCCGATATACAAGGGAACCCAAAAAATAAGGGAGATTCTATGAAGGAGAGAATGCTGATGTACCATACATCAACTGGTAAGTCCGGAGTGCAGAAGCTTCGCTTACAGCCCGCCTATAGTAATGAGGCCCCGCATCTTCTGGCCTTTAAGCTCGAACAGCTTACCGAAGGCGCGGAAAGTTCCTGTGTCCTTAGCTCTAATACCGGCATTACAATTACAGCGGCTCGTATGCTTGAGATGGAAGGACTGCTATTTACGCCATTTCGCTATGCCGTGATCTACGAGTCTGACAATCCTGATATCTATGCTGTGTTTTACGTCAGTCGCTCCGGGGAAGTTACTTGGATCGCAGGCCCAAAGAAAATTACTTTTGAGAAAGTCTGGAGCGAGTTCAACCAAGCGCTTAAACAGGCGGCGGCCTAAATCGTAGAAAGCTGACCTTTCATTTGCTAGGATAACTCTATGGGCAAAATTACCGCTATGTTGAGGCTTAAAAGCCTCGATTCCTCTGAGTGTATTTTGGAAGTGCGAGCATTTGTTGATACTGCCTCCGCATATCTGACGCTACCTGCAAGCTGGAGGCCTAGGCTCGGGTCTCTTAAACGCATTCGTACCGTCCAAACGCAATTTGCAGATCAACGAGTCGGCGTTGCTGATGTGTATGGCCCGGTGAGTTTGAAGATTGAGGAATTTGATGAAGTAATCGCTGAAGTGATGTTCATCGATATGTTGCCTGATGAGGATGGCAGCTTTGAGCCTCTGCTTGGTTACATCCCCTTAGAGCAGGCGAATGTTGCTCTAGATATGTCGCGGCGAAAACTGATGCCGCTCAAATATGTTGATTTAAAGAAACTGGCAGCTTGAAGGAAGTTTAAATTTATCTGTGCCTCAATCAAGTTCTCCGCTTTGAAAGCGTATGAGCGTCTGTAATCTACTTCCTGCGAATAAGTCAGCCTGAGCAATTTCTCGAATTGCTTCGTAGTATTCCTTGAGATTCGGATCCTCAACTAAATTTGCGCCCTGCTCCACAGACTGAACATATCCAGCGGGGATGTCGCGACGTGCGTGTCCGATGCGAAATTCCAACCCTTGCGATACAGGAAGGCGAGCTAAGAAGGGGTCTGTGAGAGCCCAAGGGTCGATTATGCGAGCTCGCGGCCCTGCCATAAACCCTAGCCTGCCGATTCCGCTTTGAGCGACGAAAGTCAGGGGTTTATCTTGGTTCCTATCGCCGCGTTTCATCACCCCTTCAAAAACCTGCTTGTCATTAAGTAGATTGATGAGTGAACCGTCGCGGTAGAAAAGTCGCTCGTCAGTTATGAGCATGGAGATGGGTATAGGAAAACGGTCGAATCCTGTTACAAGGCTTCCAGCCGCATACATTCGAACTGCACCGCAAAGCACGAAAGTGAGTACGAGCCCGGCTCGAAGACGAGGGGTCAGAGTACAACAACGCGGAATGATGAACATGGATAGAACAAAAGGTGCACTTAGCAGCCTACCGCTCATGAAGTCACCGCCGATCCTCACTATGTACATGAGATAAAAGAGCGAGCCCAGGCCAACAGCGAAGGGCGCTTTATCAGGCATGCGGAGCGTGAAAAGCAGCCCCGCTGCGATGGCGAGGAGAGTAATCGGATCTCTCGAAATAGAATCGACAAAGTAAAACCCGCCTCGGAGAACATAGTACTGTAAGGGCGCGCCGGTGCCGAGTTTCGCAAAGGCCGTGTTTGGAAAGAATGATCCATAATAGATGCAGGAAAATAGTTCCCAACAAAATAAGGGGAGCAAGCCAAGCAGTAGTGGTGCGATCGATTGCCGTAAAGAATATTTTGAGACTGCTACAAGAAGCGGAAACGCGCACAGAATCAACAAATCAAGCCGCGTGCATCCTATCAAAGCGGCGAGGAGCCCAAGCAAAAAAAGATCAAGCCTCGTTTTTGAGCCGCGAAGGTAAGCGGCTGCAAATAGCACTATCAGTAAGTGGCTTAACGGGTTTTCCAATCCAGAGGTCGAGTAATCAATAAACGCCATCGACAACGTAAAACCAGCCAACGTAAAAAGCGCAATTTCTGGTCCCTTTCGATGGCGAAGACAGGAAATATATAAGCATGCAGCCGTTAATGCTGTGGATGTGATGATAATAGTGAGTATGTACTCTCGGGTCACTCCGCACAGGGCAATAAGCAGCAAGCACCACAAAGGATGCGTAAAGACTTGCACCCGTTCAAATGCATTCCAACGCAGGCCATATCCGTGAAGGAAATTGTCGACGACTCGCAGTGTGATGAAAGCATCATCACTAATCCACGAGACAGCGATGACGAAACTAAGACATAAAGCGCAGACAAGAAGAGCTGGCCAGGATAGGTCTGGAGATAAGCGGGACCGCGGCATCGTTCGAATTCTCCGCCTGAAAGCCAGTCTGACGACGAGGGGCTGCTTCGACCTTAGCGTGCAGTATTCTTGGAAACCAGGGACTTCATGTATTCCATAAGCTTCGGCGCGATATCCGGGCGCTTCATGGCATACGCGATATTGGCCTGTAAAAATCCAAACTTATCGCCGGCGTCGTACCGCTCTCCTTCAAACTTGTATCCGAGAAAGCCTTCCTCTTTCATTAGTTTGGCCATGGCATCGGTAAGTTGAATCTCTCCACCCTTTCCAGGATCCGTATTCTCGAGGATAGAGAATATTCGCGGAGTCAGAATATAACGTCCGACAATAACCGTTTTAGAGGGAGCATCCTGAAGCTTTGGCTTTTCAACCATCTTCTTAATATCGATAACTCGGTCGGAGAGCGCGTCACCTGCACAGACACCGAACTTGGAAACGTCTTCGTCTGGGACCTCCATCAAGGCAACGACTGACTTGTGGTACTTGTTGTACACATCAATCATTTGCTTTGTGCAGGGTACTTTTGCATCCACTAAGTCATCCCCGAGTAAGACGACAAAGGGCTCATCGCCGATAACGTCCTTAGCGCAGAGCACGGCATGCCCTAAGCCCCTCGGAACGCCCTGGCGCACCGAGACTATCTTGACCATGTTTGAGGTAGAGCGCAGCGCCTCGCAAAGATCCTTCTTTCCCTCCTTTTCGAGTTTCTCTTCTAACTCTGGATAGGCGTCAAAGTGGTCTACGATTCGGCTCTTTCCCTTGCCTGTTATAAGGATGACGGTCTCTATTCCGGCATCGACAACTTCTTGGACGATGTATTGGATTGTGGGAATATCGACTATCGGGAGGAGCTCCTTGGGCACTGATTTGGTGGCAGGCAAGAACCGCGTGCCAAGTCCTGCAGCGGGGATAACGACTTTGCGGATCTCTTTATTTGCCACTGCAGCCCTCCTGACTTGATAGTTTCGGCAGTTTCTATTCGGAATGTTTCTAACAGATTGAACGGCTTATAGCCACCTCGCTCCTCAGAGCTTAAATGCGAGGTTTTTAATAGCGGCGCGCATGACATCTCAGAAGTTTGAAGACTCCCACGACCCCATAGAGGAGTCATTTTGGTTCTGGCTCATAGTCGTTTTCGGCCTTGGGCTTCGCCTTCTGGTGCCTATGCTGGCCGAGTTTCCGCTCAATGACGGCGGGCTGTTTTACACTATGATTTTGGATCTGGAGGCGAATGGCTTCTCGATCCCTGCGACTACCACCTATAACCTTAGCCAAATCCCTTTTGCTTATCCGCCTCTTGGGTTTTACCTGGGGGCCATAATTCATACTCTCTCGAAGTTTGATTTGCTGGACATTCTGCGCATCACGCCGCCGCTTATCGCATGCCTCTGCCTTGTTCCAGCCTGGAATATCATCAAGATTCTAATTCCGAGCCCTCTTGGTCGTCTCATCGGGTTTCTTGCCTATAGTTTAAACTACGCGACATACGAATGGGCGATCATGGGTGGAGGGATCACCAGAGCGCCTGGAATGTTCTTCGCTCTAATGGCCATCTGGTATTTTTTGCAACTGCAACGGGTCTCGTCCGCTACTCGCTTGCTCCTCTGCGGTGTGTTTTCTGCTTGCACAGCGCTCTCACATCCTCAGTGTACCTATTTCCTGGGCGCTTCCCTCCTCGTGCTTTGGGCATCGGGTGTCTCTCGCCCTTCGTTTCGGCAAATAGGCTGTATTATTCTCTCTGCGCTGATGATTCTCGCCCCCTGGATCATTGCACTTAGCCAGCACGGAAATGAACTGGCCTTTCTACAGGCTATTCAGACTTCTTCTAGCCGCGGGAACTCCATCTACCGCCCTTTCGCCCTGCTCGCTGAGTCGCCGGTTAGCCCGATGATCTTGGCAGCGGGATTGCTCGTCGGCGCGATGGTAGCGGTTTTCTCCGGCCAGGTCTTTCTGATTGTTTGGTTTCTGCTGCTTTTTCTCGTTCCGCGTCTAGCCTCCTTTTATACTATGCTTCCCGCAGCTTTGCTGTTTGGCGTGGGCCTCAGTACTGCGCTGCTAACTCTTTGCGCCTCGGCGGGACAGTCTTTTGTCCTTCGTAGTTTTAGGGGCAGGACAGTGCTGGTATTTATCTTCGCGTCATTTGTTGGAATCTCCTGGGCGCGAACTGCTTTTTTGGATGCCACCATATTTACGAAGGAAGAGTTTCAGGGTCTGCAGCGAGAAGCCGCGAGATCGGCCCCGGGTGCAGTCTTCTTGTCGCTTTCAAGGCCGGATAAGCCCGATCATTTCATCACTGAGTGGCTACCAGCTCTCACTAAACGCAAGTGCCTTTTAACTCCTGAGGGTAAGGAGTGGCAGGATGCAAAGGATTTCACTTCTACGGTTTTGGCTTGGAACGATGTCTATTCATTTATGCAGGACCCCCTGCGTAAGCGAACCAAGCGCATTGACGATTGGTTGGCAGCTTCGGATGTCGTAGTGCTGCGCGCTGAGGATTTTGTTCCGGAGCTTCTGCCTGGGTGGAAGGAGCAGGTGAGGCTTGGATCGATCGCACTTTTTCGCGAGCAATCTTCAATTACGCCCGCATCTCAATGATTCATCGATGGGAATCTTGAGTGCCCCACGCAATCGCCATCCCGCAGCGTATAGTATCGAAGAAATTGCAAGTAATTTGACCAAAACCATCAAAGCAGTTTCAGATTGACCGAGAAAAGCTGGAAGAACCAACGTGGCAGCAAGAGCACATTCCGTAAGCCGAGAGCCTAGTTTGAGATCAGCAAGCGCCAGGATAAATGGAATGGTTAAAAGTTCTTCGTAGAAGCCTAAGTAAGGAAACGCCAAAAGCGCTGATCCGATTAACCCGGCCTGCATCAAATTGGTCACGCATTTTCGATCGTCTTTGCGGCGAAACGCAAAATGCAGGGCGGTGATTGACCAGCCTATAATCCATACAGCAAACAATCCTCTTGCTATCTGCCATCCAATCTCTGCTCCAAGAGTTGACGAAATAAGCTGACGCAAGACTAACGATAATTCAAAGACTCGAGCAGTGCCTGGCGAGAGCAAATTAGGATCTGCTGCCGACGCGAAGAAGGCAACATTATGGGCAAAATCCAGCCAGGCGTGAATTGGCAGTTGAATCGATACTCCTGCAGCCATTCCTAGGCTAATGAGTAGAGCCCAGAGAATAGACATTAGATTTCTAGCAAGTAGGCAGCTAAGGAGCCCTAACATGAAATATGTCGGCTTAATCGACAGAACTGCCAGGGCAAAGCCTTGTAGTAGCTGCGCTCTTTGAGACTTAGCTGGCGGCAGAAGCAGTACGAGAAGCGCTGCTCCGAAATGTCCGGTTTGCCCAAGAAGAAGATTTCGAATGCTAGCCGATGAAATAAGCAAAGCAACGACTGCTAAGTGTAGTGGTCGAAGAATGAGAATTCCTGGGCGTAGTAGGGCGATTCCAAGAAGAGCGATAGAAATGCAATTCCATGCTATCACTGGGGTAGCTATACCAGCGAACCAATCCAGAGGGCGAAGTACCCAGTCCGCTGTAGGGGAATAGGCCACTGGCATAACGATGGATGTTTGTACCCCGAACTTTTCTCGCAGAACTGCTTGAAGAGAGCTAAATGAGTAAGGATCGGGAACTAACCCCTGCCAATAGGACTGAAATACCGTAAAGCACCAAGTAAAGTCGGGGCCACTCCAGGACGAGGGGCCCGAGCTTACTGGAATTGGATGGATAGTAATCAATAGGGTGAGCAACAGCAGTAGGGCTAGGATGCGAGGAATGGCTTGTTTCATGGCCTACTGGGTTAATATCCGAAAAGTTGTTTCCTGTCAGACCAGAGAAAAGTAATGTCAGATTGCCCCGATAGAGCTGAACATATCGTGGCAAGGGAACTTCGCCAATGGATAAGCTCGACGAGAGCAATGCAATAGCCTTACAGCCTGTTGAGGACGATCTTAATTTGTCGAGTCACGGCTTTTGCTTTCTAATTGTGATCATTTTCTTAATTGGAGCGGCGCTGCGTCTCTATATCCCGGTAGTCGAGGCGCCTCTATTTGTGAACGATGGGGGAATGCACTATGTGCTCGCCAAGGAGCTTATTGAGAACGGATTTATCCTTCCAAAATTTACATCATACAATTTTCAGAATATTCCTTTCGCCTATCCTCCGCTCAGCACTTATCTAACAGCTGTGCTCAGCGTAACTTCAGGGCTCAGTATTGAGACTATCTTGCGCTACGTGCCAGCATTGTTGTCGTGTGCCGTGTTGTTGGCATGCTTTCTATTTTTCAAGGAGGCCTGCTCCTCGAAGCTCTCGCTGGCTACGGCGTTTGCTGTTATGGCAGCGCTCCCATATTCTTATCTTCAGCAAATTAAAGGCGGAGGAATCTCCAGATCCTTAGGCGCGCTTTTCGCGATTTTAGCAATCCATCAGATAACTCGACTGCACAGGTCCTTCCGAAGCTTGGCGGCACCAACTTCTTTGTTTCCCATAAAGTCTTGGATGCCCGCATCAATTTTTCTTGGACTAACCTTTCTCTCACATCCCGAATGGTCTGTCGTTGCTCTCTCTTATCTTATTGCAACGGGATTGGCAGATTGGCGAAGTAAATTGAAATATACGGCGCTTCGAATTTTTTTTGGTGCGACTTTAATCGCGATTCCTTGGGTTGCGATAGTCTATCAAAATCACGGCCTGGCGCCCTTCCTAAACGCGCTTCAATCAGGGGAGCAAAATCAAATTGCTCAGTTTATTTTGCTCAGATTTTTTGGAGAAATTAATGAGCCCGTTTTAACTTTTTTTGCCTATGTCGGACTTTGGAAGCTGCTCACTAATCATCGATACGTACTGCCGCTGTTTATTCTTGTGTTAGGTGCGGCGCTGTCACGAGGTTATACATTTGTAATCGCGCTTCCGCTCGCTCTATGTATTGGCGAAGGGGTGCCTTACATGTGCACCTTAGGGAGTTTGGCTGATAGGCTTTCCCGCTTATCTTTTACGGCAGTGGCAGCGATTTGCCTTGGACTTTCAGTCAATTTGTACGGTACTCGTCCTCCAGTCATAGAAAGCGTCTCAAACGATCAATTAGCTGCCTTTGATTGGATTAGAAGGAATACACCTGACAATGCCGAGTTTATTGTGATTGATGGTGCAACGTGGTGGAGGGATTTCGTTAACGAGCTTTTCCCCCTACTAGCTAACAGGCAAAGTGCTACAACTTGCCAGGGGAGGGAGTGGCTTGCAGAGCGTGCCTTCTTAAAATGCGTCGATCTGAACTCGATGATTGGCACAGATAGCGCCGTGAAGTTGCGAAGTTTCATCCAGAATAGAGCTAATAGCAGCGGATTTGATTACCTTCTTCTCTCAACTAAGGATTGTCTATCCGATAGAATTGCGACCTCGTGGGACTCGTTGGGGCCCAGTGTATTTACTAACGCCTCGGTAAGAATTCTGAAGATTAGGCAATGATTACGTTCGGCGAATTTTATGAATGTAATCTTGCGACCTAGGAGTGTACCTCCATGAGCAATCTTTTGTCGGTGTGGGTCATAGTTCCCGCATATCAGGAAGATGCGCTATTGCCCGAAGTATTGCGTGACCTCTTCGCAAATCGCATATCAAATGTTGTAGTGGTCGATGACGGCTCTCCCGTTAGCCTACAACATTGCGTGCAGAATTTTCCGGTACACTTTTTGCGGCACTGTATAAATCAAGGTCAAGGAGCGGCCTTACGTACGGGGATCGAGTACGCACTAGCCCGCGGCGCGGAGATCTTAGTGACTTTCGATGCCGACGGGCAGCATCAGGCTGGCCAAATCCCGTTATTAATTGCACCAATTCAGCAGGGACGCTGTGAGGTAGCGCTTGGATCTAGGTTCTTGAGCGGAGGGGCAGCCATTAATGCCCCAGCGCTGCGACTGTGGCTCCTCAAAGCTGCCATCCTATTCACTCGTTTAACCACGGGACTTTCTCTCTCGGATACTCATAATGGATTTAGGGCGTTATCACGATCAGCAGTTTGTAAAATTTCGCTGACTCAGCGAAGAATGGGGCACGCTAGTCAGATTATATCCGAAATCGCAAAGCATTCGATTCCCTTTGAAGAGGTTCCCGTCACCATAAGATATACTGATTATTCTCTTAAGAAGGGTCAGGGCATAAGGAACTTTGTAGAAATTTTTGGAGAGCTTCTCGATGAATGGCTGTTTGGGGAGTAGAGAATGAGACCGGTTCAAATCGTATTGCTTGCTTCTGTGACGCTTTTTGTTATCTATCCTCTGCGCTTTAGATCGCGAGGCCGCGATGCTGTAGTGCTTCTGATACTGGCCTTCCTGAGCTTTACATTTATTGTTTTTCCAGATGCCACGACCGTCCTTGCCAACGCACTTGGGGTAGGGCGTGGGACAGATTTGCTGGTTTATATTAACTGGTGCTTAGTCGTGTTCCTCGGCTCCGTGTTTCATCGGAGGCTTCTTCAGCAAGATCGAGAGATTTCTGCGCTCATTCGCGAGAATGCTATGAGAAATGCCAAGGATTTAGGCGACAAATAGGCCACGCTACTGATTGATGCTTTTCACTATAACAAGAGAGACTTTTCCAAAGGGCCCTCTTTCTTCATAAGACCATCCTGCTGGAAATATATGGTTTGCTATGAAGGGTAGTGCTGGATAAATTGGATAACAGCTAAGAATTGCAATTTCTTTAAGATTCGGTGGTAGCCTTGACGCCATGTCACGTAAGTATTTTGTCGAGTCGGTTGTCCAAGGGGAGTAAGGGATAAAAATTGGCTCCTTGGCTAGTCCATAATATTTCAGTGGACTTAGAAGCCCTCTATCTTTCACGGGAGGCAAGATCCTGATTATGTCATTTGTTTCTGGCCAGCCTGAGTAGAAAAATAGCGGAGCATTGTTTGGTGTAGCTTCGTTAGCTGCTGGTACTGCCTGTCTCCAGTTTTCGAACGACCACATACTCGCATAGGTTCGATAAAAGTAGGCGCTTGATACTAAGCAGAAGGCCAATAGA
>JAYRHW010000066.1:0-8413 GCA_041907145.1 Bdellovibrionota bacterium | reverse complement strand
GCGAAGGTAATGTTCCTTCAGTTCGGACTCGGCCGTCCTTTTCTCCACCTTTTCTTTGGCCTCAAGGTTCATCTCCTCAAGTTGGTCATAGGGGATCTCCAAGAAATTTCGTAATTCAACGGTCATACAGGGGAAAGCTCCCATAAATGGTGGTAAGAATAAAAGGACGAAGATTTATACTAAATCTATCGTAATTTAGTATAAAAATGAAGATAACAATGTTATCTTTTGAGAATATTCAGATAGATCAGCTGGTTGAACTAGCTATCAACAGGGTGCGGCTGTGCTCTGAATTAGCGTTAGTGATTCCAGTTTCTCAGGCGGCTGTTACGGGCGCAGCAAACGCCAAGCGCTGAGCGCCCTCGAATTGCATGCGAGAATTATTTGGCCGCTGCTTCAGCTACTTTCCAGACAGGACGAGAGTGCTTGGATCGGTAATCTGGACCACGGGCACGGCACCGACACCTAAATCCGAAAGCGCAGCGGCCTTTGTTGTACGGCTGTAATTCCCGCTACCGGTGGTCTTGGTTATATAACCAAACAATTCCTTGGTATACGCGTAAGAATCTGCCGGGGTTATGAATCCAGCCGCATCGCAAAAATAGAAGGCCGAAATCAACTGAGCCATAAGCAACTTAGCATCGGGGCCAATATCTGGACCATAGCCCCGACCCAATTGTTCTTTGAGTCTTACTGAGTTAGTTCTGCAAAATTCTGAGTTATTAGCGGAACTGCCGGAACCCACCGCATCGTTCACAATCGTCTGCGTTCCACTAGCTGCATGGGAGTCGATGGGGAGCAAAAGGCCCAAAAGACCGGCAACAATAAGGGTGAAACGCATATCCGCTCTTGCTCGCATAGAAACTCCTCCGTACTAAACTAACAAGGGAATCGACAGCCCGACTTGCCCTCTCAACCGGAAAATGGCTCTTTTACCTCGGAAATACGCTGAATTTCATCTACGAGAATTTTGGATTCTGCGAGTTCTGCTGAAAAATTAAATCACTTTCTGGTCACATTCCCCAATAACGGTCCGCCTTTGTGCTGGACTCGGACTTGCATGGGACCCCGCTGACTGGGTTAGGTGGGCTGCAGTTTTGATTCGGTTGGGGTTACGATGAGTACACGCAACAGGTTGTCCTTGGCCCTGTTCGCATTCCTCTTCAGTGCATCTCAGGCTTTTGCTGGGTATGACAACGTGTCAGCTCCTTCGAATGGGCTGAACGTAATGACATCCGCTCACGATGACTGTCTAAGCATTAATGGCTTCAACACTGCTGTTCGCTATGTTCCCGCAGGGGATGAAATTGGTACTGCATTCTGGATAAAGGCCGCAGCTATCCCGTTTAATGGCAGCCCAAATCCCTCACTGGACAATGTCTGGTGGCAAGTCAATATCTGGGACTCATACGCACAGATGATGCAAAACCACTTTTATAGCAGCTATTTCCATAACGACTACTCGCATCCCGACTTCGGAAGCACCTCCCTCTCGGTCGGCGTCGATAATGCCGGTCGGCCAGTTTATTCAATTGGCTTCAATATTGACGGGCTGCGCTTTCAGGCGGGACATGAGTACTGGCTCTCTGTCCGGGCAGTTATATCAAGCGGCTCCGGTCCATGGTGCGCACCCCCAACTGGCTCTGTAGCTATTCAAGCGTCTGCAACTTGTCCTCAACCATACAGCGGGGATTCGGGTATCGCTTTCAACGAAAATAGCTCCGCTTGGAACTGGAGATATATGACTGCAATCTTTCCAGCTCAGCCTCTTGGTTGCAAACAATTGGCAACCAAACTCACTACAGCCATGATCTCAATGTTTGGAGATATGAACTGCGATGGTCAGGTGAACCTTGCCGATCTGCCTCTGTTCTTGACTGCCATGTTTAATCCTCAAGCGTATCAGGCAGCAAATCCAACCTGCAGCTCACTCTCTGGAGATTTCAACAATAATGGAACCGTGGATAACGACGATTACACCGCATTTGTTGAGCTAATGCCTGGAAAGTAACACCGGCTAGAGTCGTAGATGAGAACTGATCGTCTGATGTTCTTAGAGAACGGGGAATTAAATGCCCGCCTAAATCCGCAACACGGAGCCTCGCTCATTGAATGCGCGCTACTGCTGTCAATTATCGCCGTACTTTGTATCGGCCCACTGATGAACGTTGGCGAGAAAGCTAAGAAGCAATTTTGCAATGCTTCCTTGGTGATTAGAGGTTTGGGTGAGTCGCCCTGCGCCGAGGAGCCTGATATACTTCCCTAATGCCTACTCCAACCCAATCGCATGCGCCAATCGATGCGCGCGTAAAATATCTTTGGATTGGCTGTCCTTGGTGCCGCCGCATAACAGCAGCACTTCGCAATCTGAGAGGCGGGCAAAGTAGATTCTTAGCCCCGGCCCAGCGTCTATCCTCAATTCCCGCAAGTTAGTGCCGATAGGCCCCCAATCACCGAAGTTATTAAGCTCCATTCGCACAAGTCTTCCCCGCACCTTGGCCTGAAACTCATCGCTTAATGAATTGAGCCATTTTTCAAAAATGCGCGCGCGCTGGACCACTACTAGCCTTCGCAACAGCTCTTCTTTGGACTCTACCGACTCAAGAATGCGCTGCCGGGGCTTGGGAGCTTCCCCGCGTTCGCGCTTTAATTCTCTAGTATATATCGTTCCCAAAAGCTCAAACGGGTCCCCGCCTTTGCCAATCTCGTGCACGATCTGCATGTAGCTCGAGGCGCCGCGCCGATGCAGGCTAAAGAATCTACGCGCCACCTCTCGCGGTTCTTCGAGTGTCGGATGTTCACGCAGCAGCGCCGCCATAACACCATTGATAAAATTCAGCCTGTAGATATCAACAACCGGAGCCCGCTCAGATAAAATTGAGGATTCGCCAGCCGCGGCTGCCGGCTTGGGCCCATCTAGAAACCTACGCAGATCTTGAAGCGCTTGCGGAGTAAACATAAAGCGCTCGAGCAGAGCCTCCTTCTGGGCAGCCGGGATTGAAGGCTCGCGGGCATCGAGCTCGGCTTTGAGCTCCGGCAGGACTCGAATGGCCGGCTTATCGCCCAATTCCCAGGCTCTTTGCGTTGAGCGAAAGAGTCTGAATTTGGCCGAATCCGGCAACTCCACGCGAATTGAAGCGAGATAATCCTCCAGCACTAAAACTTTAAGCATCAAAGCCGCAGCTTCGCTCATTGTCTGCCGCGCATGCTTGCCGATGCCGCTGGGACTAATCGGCGAGTAGAGCTCAACGGGGATCAGCGTTCTACGTCCTCCTGAGATACCCACCGTCAGACCGATCGGACCATCATATGCTGCGGCACTGGATTGATTGAGAAAAGAGTCTACAGTTGCGTAGGAACTAACAAAGGTAAGGCCAAGCGCTGCCGGCACGCCCTGTGGATCATAGCTCAGTCTGAGGCTTGGAATTTCCTTCCTAAAAGCACCCAGGTATTCGGGGATCTTTTGGCCATACCGGAAGGAGGCTACACGCGCTTTGATAAAATCCTCGACCAACTCCTGCCCCCACTCGGGCAGATGTCTCAAATGAAAGAGGCGCTCCTGCTCGTATAGAGCACGAGCAGCCCTGTCACCACTAAATGCAGCATCGATCAGCGGAAGAACCACGTCGCGATTGCGAGCAAGATTTTCTTGTGAGGTTTCGACTGACCACCAGGTCCCGGTTGCAGCCTGATACTTCAGCACTTCCGTGAGAAGCGCTCCGTCAACGCCGAAGGCCGAGACCTTACCGGAAGCTCGAAATTGTTCTCCTAGCTCCTTCATGCGGTGGAAAAACCCGCGCGGGCCCGGCGGCAGAGGCGGCACCTCGACTCCTGGTCTTGGGACAGACCACTCGCCCTGCGGCAACGCGGGCGCGTCCTCGCGCGGCTGGTCTTGAGGGGAAGCTCCTATACCCACTTAACTTCACCAGGTAGTAGAAATGACTCTCGATACTATAGAAGTAATGGGCGGTGCTATTCAAACGGTGCCAAAACAAGGCTCACCGCGCGGCTATCCCAGTCAAATTGAAGGCTTTTTGAGGCTTCTTGGCTCTTTTTAGACAGGAACGAAAGGGCCTTCTCGGGGCTGTCCAAAACCTGGCCTAACCTGGTAGCGAGGGCCTCAGGATTGCGCGGATCAAAGAGCAACTCGGGATCGGAAAACACCTCGCGCATTTCTTCGGTATCGGAGCAAAGAATCGGCAGCCCGGCGGCCAAAGCTTCGAGCACTGAATTGGGAATCCCTTCATGCAGTGCTGGGTGCACCACGAGATCAACGAAGGGATAAAGCGGTTCGAGCGTGTCGCACCAACCTAAAAAGCGCACGTTCGAAAGCTCGCGAGCACTAGCCTCCGCGCGGTATTGAGCCAGCAGGGGGCCATCACCAGCAACAAGGAGAAGAATATTGTCACCAAGACCGCGAATCTTGAGCAGAGAAAAAACCTCCAACAAATAATCGATATTCTTTCGCCTATCGATCACTCCAGAGGTCAATAAGATCATTCGTTCCTGAGCAAGTTCCGAATGCAAGGCTTCAAAAACATCTAAGGATGCTTCCTCTGCCTTTTCCCGATTCTTTCGCGACTCAGGGATATCATTGGGAAGCAAAGGAGCATCCTGCAATTTGAGGCCAAAAAATGCCTCGATTTCATCTCGCATAGCTTTAGTCATGCAAACGACGCGGCTTGCCGAGCGAATGCCGGCATAGTCGACAATATTTGAAATGCTACGCAAAGACTGCGGCTTGTCATTAATTTCATCGATGCGAAAAACGAGTGATCGCAGAAAGAGCACCAGCGGACGCCGAACAAACAGTCTGCCCAGGCGAAACATGCCGGCATAATAGGCGCCAAAGACGCATATTCTATCGGGAGCTCGAAATAGCAGCTGGGCAAGCAAATAAACAGGACACCAAACGGTAAACAGGGACCAAAAAAGCAGGCCGTTGCGTCTCGTGGTTAGAAACGGAATGAGTTTTACCTGTACCGCGCTCGACAACGAGGCTGGCGGCCGGTCGAGAGTGAAGTAGGTAACCGCATGTCCTTGGGCGCTAAGAGCATTTAACAGCCGGTAGAGCCGCTTACAAAAGCCTCCTGGCTTATGCGTGTAGTAGACACAGTAGATTTTTCGTTTTTGTTCCAAGAGCTGCTCAAATTTGCCTCTTTAAGCATAAGGCCAGTTGGGCGCTCCGTCACGGCTGCAACATCAATCATTCTAGGAGATAATTGTATAGTTAAATTAGATAGTTATAGCCTTCGGATTAGTCGCTACCCGCTCGAACTGGGCGGCATCCTATTTCTATATCAAAGTCTGGCGAGTGGAGGCTTGAACTCGGCACAAAGACCACTAAGACCGCAAACGTCTAGCTTCGGTCACGCTTCGTGGTCTCCGTGATGAAAAGCGTAGTTTAAACTGGCCGGCCTATTTTCTGTCAGATGCGGTAGCGTACATTATGACCGACCAGCATTCCTCTCCCCTACTGAGCATCATCATCCCGGCCTTCAACGAGGAAGGCGCGATCGGCGACACTGTGATGGCGATTCAGGAAATGGAGCTGCCTTCCTATGAGCTGATCGTGGTCAACGATGGAAGCACCGACGCCACTGCCCGAGTCGCAGCTGCGGCTGGAGCGAGAGTCATTTCTCATCCGTACAATATTGGAAACGGGGCCTCGGTAAAAACCGGAATTCGCTCCGCTCGTGGTCGCGTTCTCGTTTTTCTTGATGGCGACGGCCAGCATGAGCCTAAAGATATTCTGCGGCTCATTTCCCATATCCCGAAATACCATATGGTAGTCGGAGCCCGGCAGCGCGGCTCTCAGACTCATCTACACCGCGATATCGCCAACATGATCTACAATAAGTTTGCATCCTTCCTGGCAAGCTTCAGGATCGAGGATCTCACCAGCGGATTCCGCGCCATGCGCCATCAAGACGCCATTAGATTCTGCGATATGTTTCCCAATACCTTCTCATATCCGACAACATCAACTTTGGCGTTTTTGCGCTCGGGACGCTCCGTAAAGTACATCCCGATCAAGACTCGCTATCGTGTCGGAAAGAGCAAGATCAAATTACTCTCCGACGGCTTTGAGTTTCTGCTGATCATTCTTAAGATCGCCATGTCGTTCTCGCCACTGCGGGTATTTTTGCCGATTTCTTCATTTCTCTTCTTCCTGGGTGTATTTCGCTACGCACAGACTTTTATGGCCTACGGGAGATTCACCAATTTCTCCCATTTGCTCGTCACTACATCAGTCATAATCTTCACGTTAGGACTTATCGCCGAACAAATCGCATCCTTGCGGCTGGAACGCGGAGACAAACTGTTTCGCGCCGAGGATGCCGAGGACTACAGCGAATTTGCCAAACTTGCGCCCGATGAGACGATTGCCAAGCAGGATATCAATTAGAGCCTGGCTTTGGTCGATGCACCCAGAGTACTCTGACTAAGTGCCGCGGCTCCGAATTTCCATCGATACATCAGCCCTGCTTGTTGCGCTCCTGGCTACCGCAACCTTTTTGCCGGCACTGTCAAACGGCTTTGCCTTCGATGACCTTATCAACATCGTCAATAATCCGCTGCTGCGCGATCCCTCGGCACTCAAGGCAATTTTCACAAGGCCTCAGTATCCCGGCGACCTCTATCGACCCCTGACGCTCGCAAGCTACTTCCTTTCCTATCAGCTCGTGGGCCTTCACTCCGCCTTCTATCACGGAATTGACGTGCTGCTGCACGCCGCGGTGAGCGTATCCCTCTATCTGCTTTTGCGACGGCTGAGTCTAGGAATATTGGCATTCACCACCGCGGCCTTGTTCGCAGTTCATCCACTGCATGTCGAAGCAGTTGCAAACGTCACGGGGAGAGCAGAGCTGCTTGCTGCTCTCTTTGTGTTGGCAGCACTACGCATAGGGCAAAGAGAGCCACGGTGGTCGCAGGTTAGCTTGGCTTCGTTGTGCTTTCTTGCAGGCTTGCTTTCCAAGGAGAGCGCCGTTTGTTTGTTGCTCCTATTTCCCCTACTAGCGTGGCAGACACGCCGTGCGTTTTCTGAAATGCGCCTCTACTATTTTGGCTTCGCCGCTACTTTTTTGACGTATATCGCCTGGCGCATGGTAGCAATTGCATTACCCAAGATTGCGTCCGTAGAATCACTTGCCCTGGACAACCCGCTCGCCGGGTTCTCGGTACTCCATCGCATTTCAATCGCCTGCGCGCTCCTGGGGAAGTACTTTCTGCAGACGCTCTGGCCCTATCCCCTGAGCGCTGATTATTCGTACGCCGCTATTGATCCTCAGCAGTTTTGGGGCAGTCTTGCGGCTTGGTTCTCCATCGCTGCCTTCGCGCTTATTTTGTTCAGTATCTACCGTACGTGGAAAAGACGATCACCGGTCTCGCTATTTGGGCTGTGGTTTCTCGCCTCCTTTGTAGTTACCGGCAACATACTCTTTCCAATCGGAACGATTTACGGCGAGCGACTTGCCTATATGCCTAGCATGGGTGCTTTAGGCCTTTTCGCTGCTGCCGCGCTGCATTTACTTTCTCCTGCCCGGTATCAGGCTGTCCTTACCCTGGTCCTGGGATTGAGCTTTTGCTACAGCAGAGAGCAGACATCAATCTGGAAGGACAATCAAACTCTCTTTAGCTACCAAATTGCGGTTTCAGATCGCAGTGCTAAGACTCAGTCCAACTATGCAGTGGTACTGCGCAATGCGGGGGATCTAAAGGGTGCCGACCTGCACTTTCGTCAAGCCCTTAGTATCTATCCAAAATTTGCCAATGCCGCCTATGGTTTGGGCACCGTATTCGCATTGAAAGGAATGAACGCCGGTGCGGAGCATTGGTTCCATGAAGCGTTGAACCGAGACGCCCAACATCTGGATAGTCTCTTGGCTCTTGGGAAGCTGTACCTCAATCTTGGTAAGCTTGATGATTCCACCGTTATGTTTCAACGTTGTCTGGCTATAGACTCTCGCTCATTTGAAGCCAAGGTTGGCCTTCTAGCCCTGGCAGTGGCTCGCAATGACACCGAAACTGCAGCCAAACTGCGTCTAGAACTTGACTCCCGGGACCTCTATAATCGAGACATGGCTACGGTAGGTGGAAAATTAAAGGAGCAATGACGAAGCGAGTTCTCGTTAGCATCGCCCTTCCTCTGTTCATCATTGCCCCGATGTATCTCCGCACTTTGTATGAAGCGAGTGTACATTTAAAATTTGCCCGATCCTTTTATGAATCCGGGCAACTTGCAGAGTCGATTGCTGAATATAGGCAAGCAATCTCCTGGAGCTCGCCGCTTAACAGTGCAGCTCTCACGGCCAAGGACACTCTTGAGAACATTACCTTGCGCTCAGACCTCAGCCCAGAACTAAGGCTATTGGCCCTTGAGGAACTGCTTCGGGGTCTAGAAACATCCCGT
>JAYRHW010000065.1:0-3796 GCA_041907145.1 Bdellovibrionota bacterium | reverse complement strand
CAGGAAACCGCGATGAGCCGACAGCGGAGAAGGATGTACCGATTCGAGGACATGGTGACGGCTGCGATCAATCATCGCGCCTTTTTTCTGTGCAGAAGCGCCCCAGAGCAAGAAAACAAGACCGGCTCTCTTGCTATTAAGCTCTTCAATGATGCGGTCAGTAAACTGTTCCCAACCAATTTTACTATGCGACTGGGGCTTGCCGCTCTCCACCGTAAGCGTGGCGTTTAAAAGCAAAACGCCGCCTCGAGCCCACTTCTCCAGAGACCCATGAGTTGGAATAGGTAGACCTAAGTCGTCATGGAGCTCCTTGAAAATATTGACCAATGAGGGCGGGGGAGGAACGCCTGGTTTAACCGAGAAGCAAAGCCCATGCGCCTGATTGGGCCCATGATAAGGGTCTTGTCCGATGATAACCACACGCGCTTCGGAGAATGGCGTATATTGAATAGCGTTAAAAATATCGGATTTTCCCGGATAGATGACTTTGCCCTTTTGTGTTTCGGCTGCCAAGAAACTCAGAATCTGACGGAAGTAGGGCTTTTCCTTCTCGCCTTGCAGCACCTCTTTCCAGGTCAGCCCAGCAGGTCCTTCTGGCTTGCTCGTTTGCTCGAATAGTCCGGTCTGCGCAGTGTCCATGCTCAAATACGTCGCAATTTCTCGGGAAAACTTCTATTCCAGAGTACTAGTAGGGGCGTGCTTCCTCAATCTCGGACACCATTCGCACGTATGACTCATAGCGCGATGGTGCAATTTCACCCCCATCGAGGGCTCTCTTTATAGCACAATTATCCTCGGCAATATGAGAACAGTTTCCAAATTCACAGTCGTACGCCCGTTCGACGAATTCGGGAAAGGATTCAACCAGGGCATCGCGGCCTAGGTGGGTAACGCCAAAGCTCTGGATGCCGGGGAGGTCAATGACCATCAAGGGCAAAGAGCCTGGGCGCTGATAAAAGTAGCCCTGAGCCTGCGTAGTCGTTTGCTTTCCCTGTCCGGTACGCTCGCTTACCTCTGCAGTCTTAAGTTTAATTCCCGGAATAAGGGTGTTGAGGATACTGCTTTTTCCGACACCGGAATTTCCGCTAAGCGCAACAATTGAAAGGCTAGGATCGGAAAGCACGTGCTCGAGCGTTTCGATATTCGTTCCGTGCTTTGCGCTGGTATACACGACTGGAATTCCAAGCCGCTCATAGATGGCGATTTGCGGCAGGGTTTCTTCAAGCCCAAGATCGACCTTATTGACGACGAGTGTGCAGGGAATCTCCTGGCAGTAGGCCACGCTCATAATGCGATCGACAAAGTAGGAATTGAACAGAGGTCCCACCGCCGTGACGATAAAGAGTTGGTCAAGATTGGCGGCAATCTTTCTAGTATCGTCGCGGTAGCTGCGTGAAAGATAGTTTTTGGCCGGAAGAATATCTAGGACTACGGCCTCTGACTTGCGATATCCATAGAGGACTTGATCGCCTACGGTAACATCGACAGCCTTGGTGCTGCTTTGAGCGCGGACAATACTGGCATCAGTTTCATCGAGCAAGTGAACGAAACGCCTACTGCTGCCAATGACCCGCGCTTTCCTGTTTAATTCACTCGTATCTGAAGCGGAGGGCGGCATGGGGATTAATGGGCTGCCGATGTATCGCCCTTCTTGGCGGGCGCATCGGCGGAGTGCTCATCAACCATGTCGTTGCGGTAAGACTGCACTTGACTGAGTCCCCTTTTTCCAAGAGCGACCCAGTCGATATCCTTGGCGTACTGGCTTAGACCCAGGCTTACAGCTGTAAATACCAGCGGTGCCACGAGGGAGGGGAGAACACCATCAGTTTCGATACCGGGGAGAATTTTTACGATCAGCCAGAAGATGACTCCGTTGGCTACCACCAGGGTGAGTGCATGGGTCGTGAAATGGTCAGGGATGGCGAAGAACAAGGCAGCGTCCCAGACATGGGCATTAACAAAGGCTAGTGCTACGACAGCCCCCAGCGCCCCAAATGGACTGGTGATGCGCAGTTTGGGAATCAACAGTGCCGTGACAGCCATCGCTATTGTCTGAAGGACCCAGTAATTGATATTGATCGACTCAAGGCTCGGGTACATACAGTTTAGCTCTGCTAATACAGACAGTTAGGCCGAATGGCGAGGACTCAGGGAGATTATGCCAGACGGGCGGCTTTGTACAATCTGCTCTTCTATATTGAATAAGGGGCTGCTCCGAGGAGTCTAAGTTGGTAGAACTTTTAGAATTGAAGCAACCATGAAATTGCCTCCGCGTGTTCAAATGTATCGCCAGGTGCTGCCCGAAGTGCGGCGTAATTCATTGTGGGTGACTCCGGGGCTTTTCTTCATATTGCTTGGTCTGGCGTCGCTTTTGGCTCCACAACTTGTCATTGCAGTCGTCGCGACGTTTTGTTTATTCATAGGAGTGCTGCTTTGCTTTGTTGGCTGGAAGTGCATGCAGCTCAAAGCCAAAGTTGAGAAGGCCATTCGGCAATTTGATGGCCGGATTTTCGTGCAGGGTGTGGAGGTCCAGCCGAATGCCGGGCACGCTACCTCAGACGATCAAAAGAAGATCGTCTTTCACTAATCAATAGGGTAATCGATCAATGGACGTTGGCTCTAGCGAGGCGGCTGCGGCAGCATTTTCTGCAGCGTCTTCATTCCGTCCTCGAAATTCTTAAGCTCCTGACTTGGTAGTAGCGGCTGGCCGTTATATGTACCGCCGACCCGAGTTGGAGCAAAGTTCGCTGTCACAAAGGCTATAATAACACCCAGGGCAAATATGGTCAGAGCAGATACCGCTACATAGCCTCCTTTGCGATCAGCAGGCACTCCCGTCATGGGCTGCACCCCAAGCCAAAATACGTAAACCGAGTAGCCAAAGCCGAGCAATCCCGCCAACATCATAAGCCAGGGGAATATTCCGCAAATGCCCGCAACCCATGCCGGTGTCATGGAATACGCGACCAGCTTGAACGCGCCAAGGGTATTGACGCTTGCGCCGAATTTGGGCCCAAGCTTTTCAATCACTAAGGCCGCGACGTACACCATCCCGAGGGAGATGGCATAGGTAATAACCTGTGACACAAGCGTGTTGAAAAAAGGTGCATGGTAGGTTCCCGAAAACGGATAGGGCATCGAAATGCCTACCATGGTCAAGCCGATGAATCCGGCAATCGCAGGAACCGCAGCAAGAATGACGAGATAGTTCTTATAAATATCGCCAACCGTCGTCGACTCAGTGCGGATGACCTCCCAAGTCCCGGCCGGATTCAGCAGCAGTGATCGAGCTCGCTCCCAGACGGTCTTACACTTCGCTCCCATACACTTCATTCCCGAAGCGGATCCGCCATCATTAGTAGCTGCGGTTGTGTTGAGCTTCTCAGCTTCGCCTGCCATAAGTCCCCCAGAATACGGTGATTAATAGAATCAGGGGTTTACCGTTTCGACGCATAAAGTTCAAGTGGAACTTCAACACAGCGTTAGTTCGCTGAGTTTTGGCTATTGGGTAGAAATATAGGCGGGGGAGGGCCCGTTTAGACGAAGGCCTCTTCTGCGCCGCCGCCGCCGACCACGATCTTGCCCTCGGCCTCCAGACGACGAACGATATCGACAATTCCCTGCTGCGCCTTTTCGACGTCCTTGAGTTTGACTGGTCCAAGTGCTTCGAGGTCTTCCTTGATCATCTGCGCAGCGCGCTGTGACACGTTTCTGAATAGCAAATCCCTGAGTTCGGGGCTGGCTGTCTTCAATGATAGGACAAGCTGATCGCGCGGCACTTCCTTGAGTACGGTCT
>JAYRHW010000064.1:0-18578 GCA_041907145.1 Bdellovibrionota bacterium | reverse complement strand
GGCCTTGCAGCTATTCCGGGGACAGCTGAGCAACCCATGACAGCACAGTAAGACTTTTTGTACGGAGGACTTATGACATTTTCAGCGTATCTACTACTTAACTTTGTGGGACTAATAGTTGCGTCCATGGCTTGCGCCTAGTTCGACCGAATCGGAAGGCACCGGAATAGGAGGTGGGACAACTAGGCACCCGTAGCTCAGGCGAAAGAATGCAGAGGATTCTGCGCCCTGCCCAATAGTGCATTATTATCAAATTGTTACGCCGGCGATCCTCGGCAAGGCGCTGTCTCAAGAGTGTCCCGTTCACTTGACTTGGCTCATTAGTGGGTTTAAAATCCACTATTATTGGAGTAGGCGATGATGAGCCCCCGGGCAACGAACAACAATCAGCACGCAGAGGCGAAGTTTCGCATGGCGATCTCTCGCTTGCTCAAGCCCATTGCTCGCTTTGCTTTAGCGCGCGGCTTCAAGCTTCAAGAGCTGATCGACTGCCTAAAGAGCGCCTGTCTTGAGGTGGCTACCGAACAGCTCGAATTTCAGGGGGAGAAGGTAAATATCAGCCGCCTCTCGGTGCTGACGGGCCTGCAGCGCAAGGAAATTCGCCGCACACGCAAAACCGATGATTCACCGATTGGAAATCCAAATTTACTAAATCGCATCTTGGGCTGCTGGCAAAGCGACGCGCGGTTCCTGGACGATAGCGGCAAACCCCGGCTGCTGGAGTGCGAAGGTGCAGAAAGCGAATTTTGCGACCTTGTCGCGGCCGTCAGCGTCGATACGAATCCCTACACAGTGCTCTTTGGACTCGAGCAGGCTGGTGCCGTCATCCGTGTCGGAAAGCGCGCAAAGCTCACAAAATCAATTTACGATGCCTCTAAAAATGCCTTGGAAGGACTCGATTTATTAGGTCAAGACTCTGCGCGGCTGCATGCCGCTGTAACCGAAAACATCTTCGATAAGCCCGCCGAGCCCAATCTGCATATCACGACCCTCTATGACAATGTCTGCGTTGAAGATCTCGAGCATATCCGCAAATGGCTTTTGGACAAGGGAACGGAATTTCATGAGGCAGCTCGCGAGTTTTTAAAAAAATACGACAAAGACTCCAATCCCCGACTATACAAGAAGACGGGCGGGGCCACGGTAAGTCTATGCGCATTTAGTTTCATTCAAGGGGGAAATTGCCGTGAAAAGTAATAACTGGAAGTACTCATGGCTACTCGTATTCCTTCTGCTGCCCGGTTGCGGCGGCGGCAGCATGGGCACCGGATTCAGGACCTTGGGTAACAAGAAAATTGATGACAGCCCGACGCTCCCAAAAGTGCCCCGGCTCTTTGCGGGAGTTGCCGGCTGCGCCTTAAATGACGGCGCGCAAACATCTCGATTCAGCGCAGAAACCGAATTTGGCGGAGCCAAGACCGACCTACCATCGGATGGTAGCTGCATCTTCTTGCTCCCCAAACAGGCTGAAAGTCTTGAAGTCTACTCATCCTGGCTGGAAAATCTTGATTCAGTTTCAGTAAGCACCACGCAAGACAACTTCGAGGTTCCCCTTGGAACATTCACCGTCGATCAGGGCTCACTAAGCCTGAGCAGGATACGCTGGAACAGGCGCGATCAGCTCGAGGTCATACTGACGCGGCTCGACTCACGCAGCATCCACCTAAAATTTAGACGATCGAATTGAAAAGTATATCTTAATAGGAGTGTATATGAAAAAAGCAATACTATGCGCCTTGGCCGTGATGACACAGGCCTGCAGCATGTCCCCTGCCCCATTGGCATCAGAACAGGAGCGTGAGATGACGCTCGGAGTAGTCCAAAAGGAGATTCATCGCGGCATGTCTCAGGGCGATGTGGCCTCGGCTCTCGGTTCACCAAACATCGTATCGAAGGATCAAGGCGGTCAGGAAACTTGGATTTATGACAAAGTGGCCAGCGAAGCGTCCTACCGGCAGCAAACCGCCGGAGCTGGGATCTTAGGCGGAGTCGGCGGAATGGCCGGATCGGTGCTTCTTCTTGGAATCCCGTCAGCACACTATGAGCAGGCAAGCGGCGCCAACTCTCTAACCCAACGAACCCTGACTGTCGTAATCAAATACGACCTACAGGGCCGAGTGGATTCCTTTAACTACCATTCAAGTCGTTTCTAGGCCGGAGGCTGCCATGAGAAGTATCGTCAAAGGACTTGCTCTCTGCGCGCTGACCATGGGCATGAGTGCCTGTATGTTAGCCCCGCCGAGTGCTCCCCCACGCTCCGCTCTTGAAACCCGAGAAATGCAGACCCGCATTTTCCCGGTGTCCGACAGTAAGGCGGTGATGAAGGCCGTGCTTGATGCGCTTCAAGACGAGGGCTATGTGACCAACAATGCAGTCGTTGACCTTGGGCTTATCACTGCCGTTAAGGAAAGCGATACCGAGACCCCATCGCAGGCGGTTTTGAGCAGCATTCTACTTGGGCCCGATGCAACTTGGGAGAAGCAGGCGGTAGTTGAAGCCACCGTCAACGTGTCTGCCTTCGGCAAGGAAACTCGGGTGCGAGTCTCTTTGCATCACAAGACCCTTGATAATCGCGGAGCGGTGCGCAGCATTCATGAACTCGATGATCCGCTGCAGTATCAGGAACTATTTGCAAAAATCGATAAGAGCGTCTTCATTCAGCACTCGGGAATCTAATGAAAGCCATCAAAATTCGAGGCAATGGAGTCTCGCGAAGGAAAATGCTGTCTGTCGCGGCGGCTCACCTGGTGTTTAGCTGCGGTATTTTGCTTTCCGCGTGCGGGGGAGGGAGCGGCGAAAGTGGTTCGGATATTCCCGACGCACAGTTAGCATGCGGAAGCCTGCGGGGGGCTACGCGCATCGTGGGCGGAGCCAGCTGCTCGGCGAACGCCACTGCTATTGTGAAGCTGCGATTTCGTACTCTCGCCGAAGAGGGATACTGCACGGGCACCATGATCACTCCGACTCGAGCGCTGACAGCCGCGCATTGCGTGGCCGACCTTAAAGAACTCATTTCGGGGCACGTGGTGGTGCCGGGCGACTTGCATGCCTCGATTGTGTCGGCTGATGGCAGCCAGACCCTAGCGGAAGCCAATGCGATTACGATATTTCCGAGGGTGGGAGAGGATTTCACCGCCCTCGTCGCACAGCTCGCATCCGAGGGCTTTGACTTGGACAGCTCAAGCAGCCGTTTCGAGCGGAGACTACAGGAACTACTAACGAGCACGGGCTTCAGGGACGTTGCACTCGTAAAGTTTCCCTCTAACCTTGCACTACCCTCCATGCCAATCTCCTCGCACCCGGTCCGCCCTGGACAAGTCGCGGCCATTTACGGATACGGATTGACTGAGCCAGGAGGGTCCGTCGCAGATCTTCCTAATGAACTAGGTGCAGGCTATATACGCACAGACAATGTTGGCAGCTATGTATTCTCTGCAAAGTTCAAGGATGGCGCAGCGGACACCTGTAACGGTGATTCGGGCGGCCCGGTTATCCTGGATGGATCATTGGTGGGTCTTACGTCATTGGGCCTTGCCGATTGTTCTCCCGGAGAACGATCAGTCTATGCAGGACTATCTAATCCAGAGGTAGCCGAGTTCATAAGAAGCGAAGCTCCAGGCGTAGTCTTTCAGGCAGGCTGAGCGCCCGGAAAGTTCAGACTGTGCTGGCGAACGACCGTATCGGCGGGGGTCAGAACTACCACATTGAAACCGGGCGGATGTTCAAAATCAAAGCTGGGCTCGGCATCTTCTGGGTTGATGGCAAACTGCAGGAACGCACTAGGCACTGAAGTATAGGTAATTCCGTCTCTAGTACTCTGAAGACTTTGGTGCACGTGCCCGTAAAAAACTCCCCGCACACGCCCGCGCACTGAGACCAGGAGGCGATGGAACTCCTCCCCATTTTGAATTCTCATATTGGCGTCAAACCAGGGAGAATAAAATGGCAGCACCGGGTAGTGACCGAAAAAAACGAGCGGCTCAGAGCCACGACTAACTTCCGCACGCAAAAACTCAAATTGCTGCGGGGATAAAATACCATGAGGATCGATACTGTCGGGGCCACGCGCGTCAAAGGTCACGAAACGAAAGCCCTTCACGGAAAACGCATAGGACAAAATATCTTCGTCTTTAGGTAAGTGCTCGCAAGGGCCCAGCTTTAGATAGCGTCGGATATCCCGGGAACGGTCATGATTGCCGGTCGCGAAGTACATCGGCACCTTGATGTCGGAAAACACCTCGCGCGCCTGTTCATAGGCTCCATCACTGGGATCGGTCGCGATATCACCGGTGTGCACCACGAAATCAGGCACAAAAGGCAGCGCGTTAATCGCGGTGACAAGGCGGCGACTGTAGTCGTAGGTGCAGCGTCCACGATAGGCGAATTGGCGATCGGGCCCAAAGTGCGTATCGCTGATATGTACGAAGCGGAGCGGGCTAGCGGAGCTGGCCAACATAGAACTGTACGTCGTTTATTTGCACATCTGCAGAAATAAAATTCCGCAATTTCTTCAGAATGACATCTTTTTGGAAGCTTAGCTCCTGGGCCCAGGATGAATCCTTAACGCGTACGACAAGCGCGCCATTGCGGAAACATTCCGGCTGCGTGCGTTGCGCGATGTCTTCTCCAACAATTTCCTTCCAATGCAACACGAACTGATAGCGCGCAATATCCTTATCAAGGCCGAATTTACTCAGTGCGGACGTCAGTACTTTCTGAACGCGTTCCGGCGTCTTCAACTGCCGGGTGCGGGGGATTCGATACGCGGTATTGCTACTTGCCATTACTTGCCTTGGTGGCCGAATCGAAAATAATCACCATCTCGTTAGGTTTGGCGAGGCCCAATTCGTTACGGGCAGCCTTCTCAAGCACACGATCGTCGTGCTGGAGACCATACACTTCCTGCTTCAAATTACCCACAGTTTCACGCAGCTCGCTGTTCTTTTGCTGCTGTGCTGAAAGACTGCGCTGCAATCCCTGCATGCGGCCATAGCTATCGTCGCCAAAGAGTGAAAACAGCGCTGCCACGAGGGCGCAAACGAGAATAATGCCTGGAGCTAATCCCTTCATATACTGAAAACATAAAGGATTATGGGCATTTACGCTACTGAGCATTTAATTTGCCCCTCTATGCATAGTCAACAAGGTGGCGTTTGATTCCCGTTTCCAGGGATGCAAGACTCATCGAACGCTGTTTAATTTCTAGATTCGAGTAGTCCTTGCCCTGCCCCGCCATGCTCATAGGCGTCCTTTCATCGAGGCTTCTGAGAATTGCGGACTAGGAATTCATTAAGGTTTTCATTCTCCTCCTGAATTTCCCCCGGCCTGTCAGACCATGGAGTGCACGATGTCGTACATTCCCCCGTCTGACAGGGTCCAGTCAGCCTCCCCCAACGGGAGAACCACCCCAGGAAGAGAAGTCATGCTTACCTTCGAACAAAAACTCGAGAACTACGTTCGACTGCTCTTAAAGGAGGGCGTAAACCTCCAACCCGGGCAGCAGTTGCTGATCAACTTCGATCAGAGTTGCTGCGACATGGCCGACCTCGCGGCCGGCATCGCGTACGACATGGGCGCCAAACACGTTGATTTCGGCTACACGAGTCTAATTCGTGACGCCCACCAAATCAAAATGCGAGACGCCCGTCACCGCACCTTCTTCCCTGGTTATCACGCTGTGCGTGGTGACCAATTGGTCGATGGGCGGGGAGCAGTGCTTGGACTGCGCACGCAGCGCGAGCCGGATCTGTTCGGTACCCTGGATCAGGCCGATGTGGCTGGCTTCATGGCTGCCATGAGCGACAGCCGCGCACGTCTGCAGACCGAGGGCATCACCGGTTTCGGAGTCAACTGGAGTCTGGCTGCCCCGCCAAGCCCCAAGTGGGCTCAGAAGGTCTTCCGGAACCTGAACCCCGAGGAAGCGGTGACCGCCCTCTGGGAACAGATCTTTGCGATGACCTTCGCAGATCAGGAGAACTGCCTGGATCTGTGGCGCGAACATCTGGAGCGCCTCAAGCGCCGCGCAGCAGCCCTCAACGCGCTAAATCTTCGGCAGTTGCACTTCACGGGCAACGGCACGGATCTGCGCGTCGGGCTCTCGGATCGCTCCATCTTCATCTCGGGATGGAAGAAGACACCGCACGGCATCGAGTTCTGCCCCAACATCCCGACCTTCGAGGCCTACACTACGCCGGACTGGCGCCAAACCGAGGGCCTCGCTGTCCTGACCCGCCCTGCCATCATCAATGGCACCAAGGTCGAAGGGCTGCGCGTGCGCTTCAGTAAGGGCGAAGTTGTGGAGACTGAAGCCGACAAGAACGTCGAAGCCTATCGGGCTTTGATTGCGGTGGATCCCGGCGCCAAGCGCCTAGGAGAAATCGCCTTGGTCGGCACGGACTCCCCGATCTTCCAAGGCGGCCTCGTCTTTGAGCATACACTCTACGACGAGAACGCTGCCTGCCACTTCGCTACGGGGCGGGCTTACAAGCCAGCCCTCCGCGACGGGCTACTGCTGAGTCCCGCCGAACTGGACGCTTGCGGCTACAACAACTCGAAGACGCACCAAGACGTCATGATCTCCAACGAGAACGTGACGGTCGAGGGCATCGATGCCGCTGGGAGCACGCTTCGCCTGCTCACCAACGGCGCCTGGGAGCCAGCGTTCCTCAATCCGTAAAGGATTTCACCGTGACAGTCCCTGGGGGCGACGTGCTCTGCGCGTTGCCCCCGGCGGACTGAAGCGGTAACTGTTCTTTCTGAATTCCTAGTCCGGCTTCCCTACTTTCTCCCTTAATCGGCGCGCTCAAAGCCGATAAACTCTGAACTTGATCATTCAAATAATGTGGGTACTAATGTTACCCTTAGGCAAGAGCACTAAGACCACGAAGGCGTAAAGGAGAATGACCTTTGTTATCTTAACGATCTTAGTGGTCAAATAGGCTTCTAAATTTCCATTCCGGCTCTCAAACGCCGTTAGCAACGAGGTCATATGAGCGCAGCCCTAACAACAAGCAGCCGCATACAAAGTATTCGCTCGTATGAATGTCTAGACTCCCGAGGCTTCCCCACAGTTTGTGTCATGGCCGAGCTTGCGGATGGCTCAACCGGCACCGCTATGGTACCTAGCGGCGCCTCTACAGGGGAATACGAGGCACATGAACTTCGTGATGGAGACTCCGACCGCTATTTGGGCAAAGGCGTGCTGAAGGCCGTCGATAATGTAAATACGACTTTGGCCGCAGCGCTAAAGGGCTACGACGCACTGGATCAACGAGGCTTGGATTCCAAACTCATCGAACTCGATGGATCAGAGAATAAATCAAACCTCGGCGCCAACGCACTCCTCGGAGTGAGCCTGGCAGTTGCGCACGCAGCTGCAGTATTTCAACAAGTGCCGCTGTTCCGATATCTGGGCGGTATTGGCGCTCGCAAATTGCCGTTGCCCTTGGTCAATGTAATTAACGGAGGTGCGCACGCCGCTAATTCTTTGGACTTTCAAGAATTCATGCTGGTTCCGCACTGCTCCACTACCTTTTTTGAGAATATCCGCGTGGCAGCCGAAGTCTTTCATACCCTCAAGAAAATTTTACTTAAGCGGGGACAAAGCACGGGACTTGGCGATGAAGGTGGATTCGCTCCGAATCTCGGCTCTCCGGCAGAAGCTCTGGATCTACTCATGAATGCCATCACGGACGCTGGCTATGAGCCAGGCAAGGATATTTCAATTGCCTTGGACGTCGCAGCGAGTGAATTTTTCGACGAGGATAAGGGAAAGTATATTTTCAAGAAAAGCAGCAAGGAAGCGTTAAGCGCCAAAGACCTTGTCGCCCTGTATCAGTCCTGGCTCAAGAAATATCCGCTGGTAAGCATCGAAGATGGTCTCGATGAAAACGACTGGGACGGCTGGAAACATCTCACTGATACTTTGGGCGGTGAGCTGCAACTTGTTGGCGATGATTTATTCGTAACGAACGCCGTACGATTGGCTCAGGGCATCGAGCGGGGAGTCGGAAATGCCATACTGGTGAAACTCAATCAGATTGGAACTCTCACTGAAACCATGGATACAGTAGCATTGGCCCACAGCAATTATTACCGCAGCATCATTTCTCATCGCTCCGGTGAAACTGAAGATACGACGATTGCGGATCTGGCCGTGGCATTGGGCTCTGGTCAAATTAAGACCGGCTCGGTCTGCCGCGGCGAGCGCACGGCCAAATACAATAGACTTCTGTGGATTGAGACCTTCCTGGCTGGCGACTCGATAGTGGAAAACCCCTTTGTCTAAATCGCTGCTGCTCGCCCTTCTTGCCGGCCTCGCTACCAGCATTGCCTGGTGGATGCCGAATACTGTGCCGTCCGCTCTCTTCGCTGCGCTTGGCGCAGTTTTTATTGTAGCGTTCGCCAACTCAGAGCGCGCCGCCTACCCTGGAGCGTTTGTCCTTGGATCCACCATTTATTGCCTAGGCTTCTATTGGCTATTCACCACTATCAAGGACTTCGGCGGTTATGACTCATTCGGCGCCGCCATGGTTTTTGCGCTCTTCGTGGCACTAAGCGCCAATCAGCAGATTGTATTCTGGTTTGTGCGCCGTAATCTTCCCCTAGTAATTGACGAGCTAGGGCTGCGCACTGCCACGGCTTGGGTAACCTCCGAGTTCTTCTCCGTGCGAATATTTCCCTGGCTTTTAGGACACCCTCAAATTGCAGTGACGCCATTGGTGCAAATTGCCGACCTGTTCGGCGCTCCCGTAATCGGGTTTTTGCAGCTCTGGCTCATCGAATCACTATGGATCTCGGTAAAGCGGGGCAAACTGCGCCCTATTCGACTCGCGCCGATTGCGCTCTTTGTCGGCTCGATTGTCTATGGTTGGGTGCGAATTGGGCAGTTCATTTTCCTCGATAATCCGCGCGTTGAAGTCGCCTTGGTACAGGCGAATATTACGACGCAAGAAAAACATAATATCAAATTCTTTGCCCGCAATCGCGAACGCTACGAAGAGCTGTCCGCGCCGATTGCCGCCCCAGGAAAGTTAATTGTTTGGCCGGAGTCTGTTATCACTGATTTTATCCGTGACGACATTCGGCATCGCGCAGACGATCCCCTGCTTCCTGATTTTGGCCCCGGTGTGAGCATGCTCGTAGGGGCGTTAACAGCCCGCTCGCGTGATGAGATGTTCAACAGCGCCGTAGGTGTCGCAGCTGACGGGAGCGTCTTTCAGCCCTATCACAAGCGAATCTTGATGCCCTTCGGGGAATACATGCCGTTTGTGAAATATTTCCCCTGGCTCAAGGATATGAATCCCACTGCCGGCGATTTCACGGCCGGTCAAGAGACCGGCCTAATGCCGTTTTCCTTTACTGCCAGTAGCGGGGAATTCAAAATGAACGTTGCGCCCTTGATTTGTTACGAAGATATTGCTCCAGAGCTAGCAAGGGAGGCCACGCTCAGGGGCGCACACGTACTCATCAATATCACCAATGACGCCTGGTTCGGGAAAACCGTGGCTCCCAATCAGCACCATATTATTGCCGCGTTCCGGGCAATTGAAAATCGCCGCTACCTACTTCGATCCACCAACTCGGGGCTTACCGCGGTTGTCAATGCGGCAGGAGAGACTGTCGCAAGCCTGCCTGGGTTTTCTGACGGCGTTTTAGAATTCGGCGTGCGAAAGCTCGAGACAACCACCTTCTTTACACGCTACTTCGGCAATCAGATCTGGTGGGGACTTGGGCTTCTCTCACTCATAATATCGCTCTGTAGCGCGACAAAACTCTCAATTTCCCGTAAGCGCTGAAACGTGTAGCATGAGGGGGTCGCAATTATAGAGGTCAAATATGCGCATCCGTTATCTTGCACTTATCAGCCTGCTCCTCACATCATGCAGCAACCCGCAGTCTGGCCCGGATAAGTCCCTGGCTGGAGCCGTGTTGGGTGCAGGCTGGGGTGCCGGCGCAGGAGCCGTAGTCGGCAATCAGCTTGCTGGAAGCCCGACTGGGGACGGTGCTGCTGTTGGCGCAGGATTTGGCGCCGTGAGCGGCCTGATGATTGGCGCTGGCTATGATTTGCAGGAATCTGCTCTGTTGAAGAATGAGAATGAACTAGCGTCGCTGCGCATTCAGAATGCAGTCAACGCCAAGCAGCTCGAGCAACTTCAGGCCAGACTCGATCGTTCCCCCACAGCTGACCTAGGCGTGGGCGTCTATCAAGTTTTCTTCGATACGGATGCGACCAGCCTCAAGGCCGGCGCAGTTAGCAATCTTGAAGTCATCGCAGAGGCGATAAAGGCCAATCCATCGAACGCCTCGGTTACTGTATCAGGACACTCTGATGATTCCGGCAAACCGGAGTATAATGAACGTTTAGCCGAAGCTCGCGCTCGAACCGTGAGCGCCTATCTTGGTGCTCGCGGCATCAGCATGGACAAGATTGTCGTGAAGAATTTCGGCGCTACCCATCCTATTGCCTCTAACAGCACTCCAGAGGGGCGTCAGCTGAATCGCAGAGTCGATATTTATCTGACTCGGTAAAGACTTCAGTCCCAGTGCACGCGATACAGAACCTGCGGCGAGATAAGTCGCCCATGCTCGTATCCCTCGCGCCACTCCTTCATAGGCTCGAAGGTCCTCTTATCCCTGGTAAGTTCAGGATAGTACTTGGGACTTAGAATTACGTACTCGACTCCCTGTTCTTTCAGAAATGCACGCAGGCGCTGGACTGGCACCGCTTCGCCGTAGCCGCGCTCAATTGCCGGCCAAATCTCGGGCGTTGCCAGTCCCATGACGTCGATCATGGACCGAGGAGCATAATAGGCAATTCCGCCTATATCGTTTACCGCGAGTTTCGCCTTGGGGTCCAAATGCTCGCTCAACCATACCGGCATCTCCACATACAATCGCTGCGTGGACTCGGCATCGATGCCTATATGCCGCAATACCGGGGGTGTAGTTCGCAGCGGCGCCAGCACTATCAGCGACGCACACAAAAACGTCACTACTCGCGCTCTCCCCAAGCCGAGCAGCAGACCTAGACTGATGCACCCCATCAGCGCGGCCAGCGGCGGAAAAATCACGAAGTAACGATCAGCGTGATTAGACATCAAACGCGAGGGCGAACCCATGCCCATGATCCAAGGCAGAACAAAGAGCGCAAGCGGCAGCAAGAGGCCGCGCTCGGTAGCGCGGTTCCGAAACGGTTTACAAAAAGCGAGAATGGCCGGCGTGATAAGCAGCAGAAGAACGAGATTCTGATTCTGTAGCATATCTACGATTTGAAAGACCTGCCGCAGTGGATCACTCCATAGACTTTGCTCCAAAGCCTTGGCAGATCCATCGCGTAGCGCCGCGGAAAGCCCAACCCCCCGCACGATCGTCTTCGCGTAATAGGTCGCGGGGAAAATCTTGCCGTGACTAGCAATATTGAAGATTCCGTATGGAGCAAAGGCGAGTACGGCAACTATCAACTGCACCGCCGCTGTTCGGACGGCGGTCCGCCTATCATGTTGTTCCCAAAGGAAGAAGCGGAAAGTATCAGCCAGCGCCAAGGGCAGCAGAATGAAAAGTTCAGGCCTTGTTACCCCGGCAAAGACACAGGCTAGTGGCACCAGCACGCGCCTGCCGAAGGAATCCACCTCAAAATGGTAGAACACGAACAAAGCAAGCATGAGGCTCGCAAGCGCCAAGGGCAGCTCTAACCCCGAGGCTACCCCCCAGATACTAATTGGGTTTACGATAAGCAGAAAAGTCGTGAGCGTTGCCCAAAGTTTCTTCTTGGTAAGCTCAAGCGCCAGGAAGTAGCAAAGGACCAGAGCGACCAACATACTGCCAACTGAGCATAAGAATGCGATCTTAAGCGGGTTATCAAAAAACAGGAAAAACGCGGATAACAACAAAGTCCATGTCGGTGACGTTGAAACGGAAAGCATCCGGCCCGGTTCGATTCCCCACCCCATCCCGCGGGCAAAGTTTCTGGCTACCGCTACATGGATCCAGGAGTCGTCCATGGCGAATCCCACCGTACCGGCCATGGCCACCTGAGCTGAAAGGCTCTCGACAAAAAGCCCCAGCATCAGGGCAGCAAGCAATGCTATATGGGTCATCGAGTTCGAGAGAACACCCTCGATCCTGGCAGCCCAGGCTTGCGGCTCATGCACAGAAGTTACTGTCGAACTAATTGCCATCTTGCTCCTCTTCTGGGGCTACCTCGCTTGCGGGTTCCGATTGATACCGCTCTGCCCTGCCAAAACAAGTACGAGGCTGCTTCTTGCAATCATACTGGGCATAGAATCGGGCGTTTTCTCTTTGCCACGACGCCTGGGATATCTTGAGAGATTCCGGTATGACATTCTCCCAAGCAAGCCAGGTATAAATCTGCTCAGCGGCGATGCGGTGTGCAATCTCATTCGGATGCGGGTCACCGACGGGGACTACCTGCATACGTTCCGCCGGAATGTTCCGATAAGCGCCAAACAGATCAAGCATGGGAATTTTCAGGCCTGCACAAAGCGCGGAAATTTTGCTGTGAATATCCGTAAAGGGATAGGAATCATCGAAACCGAAACTCATCAAGGGGAATAGCACCGCCCGAACCGGGATACCGGTTTGGTCCCGCACTCGTGCGATTTCCTCGAAGGCTTCTTTAAAGGGCCCCCAGGTGCGGGCATTATCGAAAAGATCGAAGAAATAATCTCGGTAGCGCCGACGTGTCGCCGAGGCATGCAGGCGCTGCGCAACGTAGCCTAAGGATTTCCAATAATACAGCAGCGGCGTATGCTCCCGATCGATTCTCAGTGGGCCAAAACGTTTGGCATTGCCGCCTGATGCTCGCAAGGTCTGAAGCTCCGGATCGTTCAGTGTTATCTGCAGCAAAACAAGGTCAGCGTTCCAATCTTTGGCTTTCTTGATGACATTAACCTCATCAGCAGTTGAATAGCCGGAAATTCCAAAATTCAGCACCTGCGCCTTGAGCGGGCCGTCATTCATCGACAAAATACGCTCGAGTCGCTTGGAAAACGTATCATCGAACTGCATTTTGGGGCCGAATGTGAAGGAGTCCCCCACTACCATAATGCGAAAGGTCTGCGCCGGTTTTTGTTCGGTGCGCTCGAAATCCTGCAAGGTCTTAGCCTGAGGAGGCACATAAAAAAAGTGCGGCCTATCGCTCCATTTCACCGGGGCCAGAGAGGGCGCGAGCATACGAAAGGCGGCTTCAACCAGGACCAGCGATGCTACGATACCAAACAGCACTACGAAGAGGAGGCGAAGAGCTTCCCGAGTAGCGGTAGGCTTTCTGGCAATCCCAGGCGCTTCGCTATGATCAGCGATCTGTGCCTCAAGCGGCATTGCATTCCTCTACTTTCGTAAGCTGCATCACGAGCTCGGCGCCGCAAATATACCGATACCGCAGCACTCGAAAACCGCTCTCTGCAAATTGATCCATCAGTTCGTGACGACTGAACGTGGCTCTCTCCTCGGCGCCATACACGTTCGGCAGCAAGCGATGATAGAGCCAGCCAATAATCTTCCACTCGATACGACCCGAATCGGGCACCGAGATTACGACCGTGCCGCCCATCTTGGTGACACGGTTCAGCTCCTCAAATACATTCGACTTAGGCGAAATATACTGCAAGACCTGCGATACCACCGCGCGCGAGAAGGAGCCGGAGCGAAACGGAAGACACTCTGCCTCGGCGCGTATGCGCTTGGGATTGGTCGGCTTCAAAAATCTCAGTTTATGAAATGCTAAATCAACGGCGACGGCGTCGGGTCGGTGCATGATAAATGCGCCGCTGCCGCATCCGATATCAGCCAGCAACCCCTCACCCTGAGAAAACTGTTCGAGCAGGGCATAGCGGCGACGCTGCCAGTAACGCTGGAGAAAGTGCCGGCTATTATAGGCCTGGGCATCATAGTCTGCTGACTCAGTAGAGTTGCGAAGCAGCCAGAGCCGATAAAGAGTCGGCAAATAGGACATAGCAAACTTAGCCAAGGAGACGTGCGACTCTCCCGTTGCCCGCTCTTCATAATGCAGCGGCAATTCACGCACTGAGAATCCATCAGCATAGGCCTTAACCAAGACTTCTTGGAGAACGTTGAAGTTCTCCCGAGTGTATGCATCCGGTTTCAATACCTTGCGGCTATAGAGACGATATCCGCTCGAGGAGTCCTTGATTGGCACGCGCAATAGCGATGAAAAAATGAAATTAAGTATTTCTGAGAGGAGTTTTCGCAGAGGCGGAGCTTTAGAAGCTCCGCCCAGTACGAACCTCGATCCGACTAAAACGTCAGCCGTTTGCCGGGCAGCCCAGAGCTCTTTGAAAAGTTCAGGTGGGTGCGACAAATCGCAATCCATAGTCAACACATAGTCGCCGCGAGCAGCCGAGAAGCCTTCTCGAACCGCACCACCGTATCCGATGCGTCGCTGCAGCAGACACCGCGCACCGCGCTTCTCTGCCTCCGCCCAAGTCTCGTCCTTAGAGCCTCCGTCCACGACGATAATTTCAAACGTGAGAGCAAGTTCCTTAAGAGTTGTCTGGATTCGGTCAATGAGGGGGCCGATGTTGGCACCCTCATTCCAAGCCGCCAGCACCACTGAAACCTGAGGGGCAGGCATGGCGGGATTGCGCTCAGCATTACTCGCGCGAGCCGTCTCTAAACTGATTACAGATGCCATTCTTGTTGCCCGCTACGTTTCTGGATACACTCCTGTCGAAGTTTATCCTGCCCCCTGAATGGAGTAAAGACCTTGAGATTTCAAGCCGTTAGCCGGGCGCATCAGCGATTCATAGAACACCCGGAAATTCCGCTGGTGACGGCGATACTAGCTGCCCTGTTAATTCGGCTGATCATGACCATCGGCAGCAATGGCATCCTGTGGCCCGACTCAGCGGCCTACTATCGCTCGGCTGCTCTCATGGCCAAGTACGGCAACTTTCATTGGCACGAAATCTACCGTACGCCGCTCTACCCAGCTTTCATGGCGATGTTTCTCTGGTCGTTCGGACAGTCAGTATTCGCCGGCGCGTTAATTGTCGGGGCGCAGCGCCTGCTCGGAATTCTTTCAACCCTCATTTTGTATCGCATCGCTAGGCGCTCATTCGGCCCAGCGGCTGCATTTTATGGATCCTTGTTGTTTGCGGGACATACGCTGCAGCTTTACTACGAGACAACGATTCATACCGAGGCGCTCTTCACCTTTCTTCTGCTGCTCGTGGTGTACTACTCAAGTACCATGTTGAACACGGCTGAAACCAAGTATGCCGCCCTCGTCGGATTATTTTGCGGCTTAGCGACCCTGGCCCGGCCAATTGCTCAGTTTGTGCTGTTGATGATTTTGGCAATGCTCTTCCTAAAACAGGGCTATTCCCGGCAAACTTTTAAGTCTGCCCTGGTATCTATCTTCATCTTTGCCGGCATGCTCGCTCCGTGGATGGCTACCAATAAGGCTTACTATGGATTCTTTGGCGTCAGTCAGGACTTAGGGCTTAATCTCTTTCATCGGCTAATTGATGTTGAGCGAATTCCGCCCGTCAATGACACGGCGTATCCAAGAGTGCTTCGAGTTTGGAATGCCGTTAAGGACCGGCAAAGGATTAGCTACTTCCACGTATATCATACGCTGTTGCGCGAGCGCGTTCGGAAGGTAAAAGCTGATCGTATGATGGCTGGATTCGCTCTCGAATCGCTTCAACAAGATTCCTGGCAGTACCTGCCCCAGTACGGCTGGAACTCGCTGCGAACCTTCTTCCAGTTCTTCTTTGACGTTCGAAACTCCCCGCAGTTTTGCGGGGCAGAGCGCGGCCCATATCTTTGTACTCGCAATACCCTGGGGCGCTCGGAGCGAGCCTTTACGAATGACGACACCGGACTCAGCCATTATCCCCGCAAGTTAGTGAAACGCTACTTCGACTGGATGACTCTGCCGATGGCCGTGGTCTCCGGCCTAGCCCTCGCCGGGTTTGGCCTGTTGCTTCGAGACTTGCGCAGCATCGAACCTAGTACCTTGTTAATGCTGGCTCTAATTATGTACTTTGCCCTTCTTACAGGCATATTCAACGTTCCCGAGGATCGCTTTCGTCTGCCAATTGATGGCTTCTTGATTGCTGCTGCGGTATTTACACTAAGCAAGTTGGTTGAATATTCTAGATGTCATGGCACTGCCGCAAAAATTGAATCCTCCAGCACTTCCTGAAGGAACGCCAGTTAGAAAGATCAAAACCGGCATTATCCTGGCGCTCGGAAGCATGGCGTTTACTCTCGCGCTCGTGGAGCTCGCACTGAGGCTTGTCGGATTCTCCTACCGACTGTATCCGGAAAAGATAGAATTTGGCTGGCCCAATCCGACGGTCATGCAGGATCGCTATCAACCTGACAACGACCTGCTCTGGGTAACGAAGGATTACTATCAACGACTAGACACCCTGAAACTCAGCCCGCCCAACATCATTTTTATGGGGGACTCGTGCACTGAATTCGGGACCTACGACCAATTCTTCGTGCAGCACGCGCTCGAGGCTGGCCATCCCGAAGTGAAGGCGGAGAAGCTTGGGTTTGGGGGTTGGGCATCTTATCAGGGGCTTCAGCAGCTCAAGCGCGACATCGTAAGGCTCAAGCCTAAAATTGTTACCATTTATTTCGGCTGGAATGATCATTGGATGGGTTTCGGCATTCAGGACAAAGAGATCGCCAAACTGCGATCGCCGCTCTACACACTGCTCGAACATTCGCGCCTGACCCAGCTCATTACCAAAGCAGTCCTTTCGCAGGAGGACAGCAAGGATCAGCTCGGGCTGCGCGTACTCCTACCTGACTTCGAAGCAAATTTGCGCGGCATGGTCGATGCCGCGCGCGGGGCGGGCATTACGCCTGTATTATTAACCGCTCCCAGCTCGCACCGAGCCGGAAAGGAGCCGAAGTATCTCGAAAAGCGGCACCTCAAAGACCTCAATCAGCTCGTTCCGCTGCACCAGCGCTACGTCGATGTAGTGCGTAAAGTGGCGACGGAAACCGGCGCCCCGCTATGCGACCTCTTTACGGATTTCACTGTTTTTTCGGATGAGGATCTGGTCAAAAAGTATTTCAACAAGGACGGAATTCACCTCACCAAGGGTCCCGGCGAGGGGTATGACAAGCTCGCCGAATTTCTCGTGCGCTGCTTTGAAGAGAAAAAGCTCTTCTCGCTATTGAAGTAACTCGAAGAAATAGGGGCTCAACAGATCAGCATAGATGCCATGACGGAGGCTCGTGGGATGCGGGTCATTCGGAAGCGTAAGTTCCTTCTCGGTGAGCCCGCGCGTCCGAACTATGCGATCATAATCATCCCAAAGATTTAGGAAGGTAATCTCCGGGCGCTCAGCGAGAACCCGAAGCTTCTTCACGAATCTCGCCCAATCCTTGCGGGGATTCAGAGCTACATACAACCGAATGCCGCGTTCGCGAGTAAAGTCGCTTAACTCACGCAATTCGTTGTTCGGATCCCATCCGCGAAGCTGCAAGGTATGCTGCTCCATCTCGGGGTCTAGCGCTTTACGCGCCAATCGCGCCAACTCGAATCCGGACATCAGTCCTCCGGGGCTCGACACATCGCGCACCCAGAATGGAAACTCGAAATCGTTCTGTACGAAAAATACCAGCACTGCGTCCGGCGCAAAGTCAATCGCACTCGTCTTGAACTGTTCAACCTCTTGGAAAGTCGAGTAGCCCGGCACGCCAAAATTGAGAACCTCAAAATGACGGCCGGATGCCGCACGGGAGTTAAGGCGACTTTCCAATCCGACCGCAAAACTCTCCTCATTCGGCACGCCCCACCCGAAGGCAAAGGAGTCGCCCAAGAGCGCTATCCGGAAAGTATTAGGCTGCTTTCGCAGTGTTCGCTCATCGCCGCGCATGCCGCAGGAATTTAGGCGTATAGGCGCGCCAGCAAAATTGGCCGATAGGTTTTGACGCAAGTCATAGATGAGCTTGTCGTCGGGGTGCGGATTGACGACGTCCCGCATGTTGGCGCCGCGGGTCTCGTGCGATAGCGCATCTTGATCTTGCGGAATCGCGCTGTCATCGAGCATCGCACGCTGCAGATCCGAGACACTCTCGAACTCAGCACCGGACTTTTTGTTTTTCAGTAGCTCCAGCGTTACTTCGCTCAGCAGCAGTCCGCAAACCAACCCGAATACAACGAGGAATATCTTTGCCTTCATCCCGCAGCCAAAGCGACAAGGTCAATTGAGACCGGGATAACTGCTGTTGTCCAGCGGATTGGTGTGATACGTGAACACCTCTTCTCCGTCCGAGAAACCATCCCCGTCGGTATCAATCAACGCAGGATTGGTCCCGAACTTGGGTAATTCATATCGATCGTAAATACCATCGGCATCTGCATCAGCAGTTAAAGGGTGTGCGATAGATTGGGCCTTATCCACGAGAAAGTCTTGGATAACTAATGCCATACGGTCATAGCCCACAGCCTTGGGGTGCAGTCCATCACGCGACAGCCCGCTGACACTCAGCTTGTCCATGCGCAGATACGCAGGCAACTTCGCGACGCTGCGGCCAAGAAGCATCATCTCATTCACTTGCACGAT
>JAYRHW010000063.1:0-15444 GCA_041907145.1 Bdellovibrionota bacterium | reverse complement strand
CGTCTCCGACCAGTACAACAAATGGGCCGCGGCCGACAAGCACGCCGACGGCCACTCCAACTCAGCCGGCTAGTGATGACAATTAAGTGCCGCTTGCTTGCCGAAGAATTCTCGCACTGCGTCAGTATGCGTACTAAAAGGTAGCTCTTCAGGCTCGGAGAGAATTTTCAATTCTGAAACCTCTTCGTTGGGCTCACGCATACAAAACCGGGACTGTCCCATTTATTAATTGGGACTGTCCCGGTTTTTGGGGAGAAAAAAGTAAATGAAATGAGGGTGTTGGAGAGGATGCGTTTATGGCGAGGGGGGAAATTGCCGAAAGAACCTTAGAGATGCCGCAACTCATCCAAAGCATAAGAGACTACGGAATATTCCACATGGACAGGGCATCAATACTATCTACTCTAGGACTCACAGCGCTCCTGGCCTTGATGTCCTTCCCAGTCTAGCTCGACCCCACCCATTTCCCTAGGTAAGTTTTCTTGCGCCCTTCTCGGTCATAAGAATCATATCCTCGATGCGCAAGCGATAGCTCGGAAAAACTATCTCTGGCTCAAGGGTAAAAATCATCCCGGGCGCCAACTCGAAATCGGACTCCTGCTCCCGATAAATCAACGGACGCTCGTGCAGCGCAAAGCCTATCCCATGCCCTAAGCACGGGACATCAAGGGTCTCGACCGGCAGACTCTCTGAACTAATTTCCCTGCGGTAGAGACTGAGAACCTCAGCGAGGCGAATACCAGGCCGGAGAGACTCAATAACCCTGTCGTGAGCGGTCACAAGCCTCTGAAAGTTCTCACGAGCGGAACTCTGGCCTGTAAAGAACATTCTGGTGCAGTCGGACTGAAACCCATCTCGAGTAAGTCCGGCGTCAATAAGCACCCAGTCGGAGTCTCCGAGCACGCGACTGCTTGGCGCACCGACGGTCGACTCCGCCAATCGGGAACCAGACACAACCGAGACTGCGAAGGGAAACCCCTCGCCCAGCGGAAATAGTCTCGATAGCAGCGCTTCAGCGATCTGCTTCTCACTGACTCCAGGTTGAATTATCGAGGCAAGCTCCTCTAGCGAATTGCGCAGAATCCCCGCGGCATCCGAAATGCGCTGTTGTTCAAAGACATCCTTGAGCGTAGTGAGATCCTCGACCTGCGAAGTGCAATCCACCACTTCACCTGACAGTCCCTGCATATGACTCCACGGCGCGGGGCCTGCCAACCCAATCCTCCGAGCAGCTACTATGGAATTGCGCATCAACTCCGACAGGTCATCCTCATCGATTGCTTCGCGAACCATCTCCGAAGTACGCGCACGCAAATCGGCTGCCCGATAACTAACTTCCAGGAAATAGCTCTCCAATGAAGTCAGAACGTAGTAATGGAAAGCAGAGGTACAAGCAGCACCGGCAACCCACTGGCTCAAGGGGCTATTACCGCGCTGGGAATAGAGGAGCAGCACGTCCAAACGCTCTGCCTTCATTACCTTTCGAAGTGAATCTCGGCGCTTCCCGAAGGTTTCACCGCGCCCGGCGCTCACGACCCGCTCACCACGCTGGCGAAACGGTAGTAATCCAGCACGTCATGTCTCGGCGGGCGCAATCCGTCATAAGGATTGGCGGGATCCTGCGGAGTATAGGTGTTCAAACGGGTGTAGGGAACGAGTGTGAGATCCCTAGGGAAAATGGTGAATTCCGGGTCCCGCATAGCCCGATGCAGCCTCTGCACTTTGTCGTAAGGCATGCCGTCGTCGAGATAAATTGACGAACTCAGGGTATAGTTCACTAAATAACGCAAGCTCGCTATCGGTACAAGAAGCGGCGGCTTTCCGGCCAGTACCGCGTCACGACTTTGATCGATAAGTTCCCCAAGTCGATACTCAACCCCACTGTATTTATCAATGAGTGACACTTCCCGCTCACTCCTGGCGGCACAGACCAGAGAGCGGTATTCAACGTCCTTCCCTGGTTCTGCCACTCGGAGCCGAAGAATAGGTTCATCTGGCCGAATCATTCCAGAGTCAAACACTCGCGTCAGGAACAAGTTCCAATTGGTGATGCCAAATATCGGCAACGTATTGGCATGGTCTGTATGCACGGTTTCGAAATTGAACTCGGGTAGGAATCGTCCCACTAGGCGAGCATTGTATGCCGAGACAAAGTCACAGTAATTTACGCGAACTCCCTTAGCCCCTGCCGGAATTCCCAGGTCTTGGAGCGCGCCCGAGCAATCGGTGACGAAAGCTGAGGCCGCTGCGGCCGTAGCGAAGAGGCGAGCGCCCTTGCGGAAGCCCTCCTCGACCCTCGCAGCCTGCTCCGAGGTTACCGGGAACTGTTTTTCCCGACTCTCGTCATTAAAAGCTCTTTGGCGCTCAGCGGCCGACACGCTCTTCTGCGCTGCGCGCTGAGAATACGACAAAACCTCATCAATGGACTTAATCACATCCAGAATCTTATCGGTGGTGACGACCAAATCACGGTAGGCAGCTCCGTTAAATCGCTTTTTTTCTTGAGAAGAGAAAAGATGTCGCCCCTGAATAGTCTCCTGATCGACGCCGGGCGAAACCAGCGGCACCAGAAAATAAAATCCGCTCGTGATATCCTTGAAAGTGACCCCGTGATCGAGCGAAGTGATCTGCCCAAGCTTTACCGGCCCGATGCTCGAATCTGCGAGTTCGAGCCTCTGGGCTAGATTTTGTATTGTGTAGAGCGAGCGCGCTAATGCAGCCGGAGACCCGAATTGTCCCAGCTTGGCGAACAGTGTCGGCAACGGCATGACCTGCTCACTGAGCGCTACCCGCACGGGCTCATTGAGAAGCTGACGCACCCAAACGGGATCGATTCCAAGATGCAGCGCATCCTCATACAATCGGCCATTCTGAGCCCCCTCTCGCACCCGCATGACGCGCTCCACTGCCTCATCCGCGGTTTTCGGGAAAAGATCGGGCTCCGCGCGAACTCGAGCCACGTTGCCAAGGATCTCAGGCAAATGAATGGGGCCCTCGGTAAGTCCGTCGAAAAGCGGCACGACGTTGGCATCCGGCCAATGCTCAGGATCTTGACCAACAACTATGCCCTCAGGCCGGGTATCGGGACTGCTAAAGACAGTTCCCACCATACCGACAGTGGCATCAGTTTCGCTGAACAAATCTTGGTCGGTCCTAACTATCTCGGGCTGCTGCGAGGGATCGCCGTCAGGGGTCTGGGTGACCGGATTACTTTCTAGTCCCACTTCTAAGCATACTTCTCCAAAAACTCAGTCAGCCTTCCGACCAAGTTGGGCGCCTGTAAATTACGCCGTAAAAAAGACAAACAAAAAGTCTTTTGATGCCTCGCAAGAAACTCTCTTTCGAGGCATGGGCCAGGGAAAATTTTTGGCCCCTCTTTTTTGGAGTATTGATCAGATCGTATCGCTGATCAACCAAATCAAACATTTTTTTCAAAAAAGTTTCGATGCTCCGCCCTTCTCTCTCTCGCTGATCGACTTCAGCCAAGAGTCCTCTCGCGTCAAAATGCCACACCTCGGAGTGCACGACGGAGAAATTCTTTTCGCATCACGCGCCGAAAATGCCTATTTTTGGCCCGAATCGATGAGTTATTTGTCAGCGCTAAGAGCCTTCGCGCGAGCGCCGAAACTCCGTCCGAGCTCGCCGAGGAAGTTCGCCGCGCGGGTCGCTGCTCCCGTCTTACTCCACAAAAAAATGTCTCAGAATTCTCTCGCTGAAGTCGCATGGCCGGAAAATCCGGTCGCCAAGGCCTGCGCTCGATGTCGCAGCACCGAGGTGATCAAGCGCATTGACCTTAGGCGCCGAAGCGTCATAAAATGTAGCCATGGCTACAAATGATGATTCCGCTCTGCATACATCCTCCGGCTGGCGAAACGAGCGCCATTCGGCGAGTCTTCCCGAATCTCACCGCACTGTGAATGTGCCGAAAACCGCCGGATTCTGGGCAAAAATGCTTGCTTTTGCAGGCCCAGGCTACATGGTTTCAGTGGGTTACATGGATCCAGGCAATTGGGCCACGGACCTCGCGGCGGGCTCAAAATACAACTTTACCTTGCTGTCCGTGATCATGATTTCCAACCTGATGGCGATCTTCCTACAGGCGCTGGCAGTCAAACTCGGCATCGCCGGGGAACGCGACCTGGCGCAGGCCTGCCGAGACCATTTCAGCCGCCCGGTGTCCTTCATCCTGTGGGTACTCTGTGAACTAGCCATAGCCGCCTGCGACCTAGCCGAGGTCATCGGTTCCGCCATCGCCCTCAACCTGCTCTTCGGCATCCCTCTCATTTGGGGTGTATGCATCACCGCTATTGATGTCTTCCTGGTGCTCTACCTGCAACATCACGGCTTTCGAATACTGGAGGCGGTTGTTCTGACCCTGGTGCTCAGCATTGGAGGTTGCTTCGCGATAGAAATCCTGATTTCAAAGCCGGATATGGCCCAAGTGCTGGCGGGATTCATTCCAACCAAACAGATCATTACTGATCCGGCCATGCTCTACATTGCGATCGGCATTCTTGGCGCCACTGTCATGCCGCACAATCTATACCTCCATTCCTCGATTGTTCAGACCAGGAAGTACGAACTTACCGAGAGTGGAAAGCGTGAGGCTATCAAATTTGCCACGCTCGATTCGACGATCGCCCTCGTTTTCGCGCTGTTCATCAACGCAGCAATCCTCATTGTTGCCGCTGCGACCTTCTACAGCCGCGGAATGAATGAAATTGCGGAAATTCAGCAGGCGCACGAGCTACTCTCTCCTCTTCTTGGAGTTACCGGAGCAAGCACGATCTTCGCTCTTGCCCTGCTAGCTTCGGGGCAAAACTCGACGCTTACCGGCACCCTAGCCGGGCAAATTGTCATGGAGGGGTTTCTCAATATCAGAATCCGCCCCTGGCTGAGACGTCTTATCACCCGACTAATAGCCATAATCCCCGCCATTATCGTAACAGCACTCTATGGCGAGAGTGGCACTGCGCAGCTCCTCATACTCAGTCAGGTCATTTTGAGCATGCAGCTCTCCTTCGCGGTCTTTCCACTGGTCATGTTCACAGGCGACAAGGCCAAGATGGGCGTCTTCGTGAATGGGACGCTTACAAGAATCGTTGCCTGGGTAATGGCGATCTTCATCGCACTGCTCAATGGCTGGTTACTCTGGCAAACAATTTTTGGAGATTGAGCCCATGTACAAAAAAATCCTGATACCGCTCGAGAACAGCGAGGCAGACCGCACCATACTGGCGCATATTCGACCACTGGCAAAAATGAGTGGGGCAAGCCTGCTTTTGGTCCATGTAGCTGATGGTTGGGCTGCTCGGCATTACGACACGTTCCAGCTTCGAGAGAGTGAAGAGATGAAGGCAGACACCGCTTATCTTGAGTCAGTTGCTCAAGCTCTGTCCGCTGAGGGCTTCAAGGTCGAGCATCTGCTAGCCTTGGGGGATCCGGCCAACGAGATCATCAAGGCGGCCTCAGAGCAGCACGTGGACCTGATTGCCATGTCCACCCATGGGCACCGGTTTATTAGCGACTTGCTGTACGGGAGCACCGTAGAAAAGGTCCGACATATCGTATCGATTCCAGTCCTACTACTGAAAGCTCGGGCGAACTAGGGCATGAAGCGCCTCCGCTCAAGACATCCCGCAATTCCCTTTCGCGCCACTCGTAAGCATCATAGCGCCGAGGCCGCCGAAGACTACACTGAGTTAATAGCTGATCTTATTGAAGAACTCGGCGAGGCTCGCATCAGCACGATAGCTGAGCGCTTGGGGGTCTCTCATGTCACGGCAATCCGCACTATTCAGCGCCTGGAGCGCGATGGGTACGTGTTGACCCGCCCCTACAGGCCAGTCACGCTCACGAATAAAGGCAAAGAAACCGCCCACTACTGCAAACGCAGGCACGAACTGATGCAGAGATTTCTAAAATGCATGGGCGTTCCTCCCGACATCGCGCAAATTGACGCTGAAGGCATGGAGCATCATGTAAGCCCGATCACTCTCGAGTGCATTGAAGATTTCTTAGCACGGTCTAAGTAATTTCCCAGCCCTTTGACTTTGACAAGTTGTGCGCTAATCTTTCGCTATGAGCAGACGGATGATTCAGCGGCAACTGGGGCTCTTAGGCGCCCTGCTCGTGCTGTTTGTCGCTGTTGTATCTAAAATCCCGACATCGCACTGCTCTTGTAATCACCGTAAACCCCAATCCCAGGCTCCGCTGAAGGATGGCAAGTCGCCATGCCCCTTCGGGCAGCTTCGAACTCTCGCTGCGAGTCTAAATCTTGATGGCGATTTCGATCTGGTCACAGAGTCAGCGGCATACTTCGAGCTGACGCAGTCCCCGTTCTTGCTCCCCACTTCCTCAACCACTCCCCGAGCATTTCTCGCTCGCGCCCCGCCGCTGATGTCATAGCTACGCACCGAAGTCTTACCGAATTACCCAATTTTTGGAGTTGCTATGAAGTCTTCTCGCTATCTGCTGACGGCGCTAACGGCCGTCTCTTTGAGCAGTTCGCTCGCCGCTTGGGCCTGCGACCTGCATGTCGTGACAACCTCACTCGATCAACGAGCCCCCGAGGCCCACTCGCTGCACCTCGATGTATCCGAAGAATTTAGTGAGTCCCGAAGGATTCAGGAGAATGGCGCGTTCGTGGAGAACACCGCGCATGAGGGAATCTCCAGTTCCCGGACTTCCCTGACAGCGGCATACGATCTAAGCGACGTTTGGACTATCGAGGGATCCGTCCCGTATATCAATCGACGCTATCGAAGACTCTTGGATAGCGAGGGAGTGACGGGAACGGAAGCCGGCTTTGGCGATACGACCATCCGGGTCTTGCATTTGCCCTTTCAAGACTTGGAGCCTGGCCGCCGGAAGCGCCTGTATGTCTCTGCCGGAGTAAAACTCCCCACTGGCGACACCGACCCCCTGGCTGAGAGCCACATGGATGGGGGAATGCGCCACGGCGGCGTCGAGCACGGAGACGGGCTTGAGAGCGGGGTGCATGGACATGATATTGCATTAGGGTCCGGCTCGTTCGACTTTCCACTGGGGGTTGGCTTTTCCTTGCAGCGGGATGCCTTCTCCCTTGACGGCCAAATTGAGTACACGATTCGCACGGAGGGCGACCATTCGTATCGTCATGCTGATGATTTACGTTGGGCTGTCGGGCCAGGAGTTTCATTCGGGGTAGCAGAAAACACCACAGCACTCGTCAAAGTGAATCTGACCGGAGCCTACAAGTCCAAAGACACGGTGAACGGGGAGAAGGATGATGCCACTTCCACGCTAGCCTGGTATGTGGGTCCTGAGCTTTCACTTTCCCAAGGGAAAAATCTAGCCGCTTACCTGGGGTACGACTTGCCAGTCTCCATCGAGAATTCCGGCTACCAAGCTGTAACGGACTATCGCCTCAGAGCCGGACTTACGTACCGATTCTAGCGGAGCAGAGCTGTCGCGCCTGTTCGATTTCTCCTCGGGATATTCTCGTAAGAATGCCATCGAGGTCCTGACGATCGGCGGGCGCGGCATGCTCAGCGTACTCCGCCAGCGGATCGAGAAATGCTCGCTTTAAAATCTGCCGCGAGCGCTGCCGGGCCGGAGGTGTCTCGCGCAGAGATTCCGGCAGGCGGCTACAAAGCGTATAGACCGCCAGGCGCTGGGCAGTGTCGTCCGCAACCGGATCATCGCTCCAACGGTTTAGGATACCCAAGCGATAGGAATTGACGCCGGGAGGCGGAACTATCGACGCCTCGACCAGAAGCGGTCTGTTCAGCGAGAAAGCAAGGGTCGCCAGCGCTGCGGGCTCTCGTAGCGTATCGGCGTCAAAATTCGAACTTGCCCCCCAAGCCTGGGCTACTCTTCGGCGGTAAAAATCGCTCTCCAACATACCAGCGGCGATGACGTAAACATCGGGTCGCAGCGCCTGCGCTCTTTGCTTGAAATTGAGCCCGAACACCAATCGATCGGATTCCACGAGAATCAGCGCGGCCTTTGGCGCGGTCATCAGCGTTTCATGGACTTCATCTTCGACTGCGTGGTCATGCGAGGCATCCGCGCGATCAAGCGCTTCCGGCAGCCGATTCAGCAACCCCCACACGCACAGCGCCAGCACCGCGAATGCCGCCTCTCTGCCGCGGGCGGCCAGCATCGAGCGCGCTGCTGCTGCCACAAGTACAAAGCTCAGTGCGGCAGTTGCATAAAATCTCTGCATCCACTCGGCATAATCAGCGGCTGCCGTAGGAACGCACAATCCGCGCACAAACAGCGTCGTCAGAGCTACTGTTCCCAATGCTCCCCACCATAGGCTACCCCGACGAGAGACACCGCTCAGCAGCAGCGCAATCACCATAACCAGGGCACCGGCAAGACTGCTCAACGTGAGCTTCCAGAAATCCGCTGCAAATGAAACAACCTGTTCGCCGTCAGAGAGGAACAGTGAAAACGTTCCATAGCCGGCCCGAAGCAAGTACCCCAGAAAGTCGACTGCAGATTGCAAAGGCGCAAAGGCCAACTCCGGAGCGTGCCAGTAGCGAACAAACAAACTCAGATACAGCAGCAGTGCGACAAGGGCGGCATCCCGCACGACTCTCAACACAGAGCGCCAACTCTTACTGCCCGTTAACAACCAGATTCCCAGCAGCAGGGGCAGCAACAGTACGACGAGCTGCTGATGCGCGGCAGTCATCCCGAGTAAAACTCCCGTCGCTCGTTCCGAGCTTCTTTCCCCGTCGGGCTTTGCGGACGCCCAAAGCGTAACTAGCAGCAGCAACGAGGAGAGTAAGTGGTGAAAAGCAAACACTTCTACATCCGTCGCGATTCGCATGCTCGGCTCGAACAGCGCCCAAGAAATCGTCAACACAAAGGCTAGTATCAGCGACCGCCCAAGCATTGCAAGAACTACGACCAGCACCCCGGACGCAGCCGCCTGACAAATGGATGAAAAGAGCGCTAGCGAATGATAGACGTTGCAGGGAAACAGCCGAGACCATACATAGCTCATCGCCGTGTACAGTGGATAGCCGGGAGGATGGACCAGAGTACCCTTGAGAGCCGCGAGATAAAACTCCGCGCCATCTGATTCTTGAATACTAACGGCAGCGCGTGGGGCGTAACCCCATACATACAAGCCCAGGGCGACAAGACAGCCAAGCAACACGCTGTACCAAGTATTTCGCGTCGCCGAGGTTACGGAGAGATTCTCCACGAGCTAGGGCATTATATAGCGAAATTCTATGGAACGGCTAAACAGCGCTGGAATCCAGGAGAACGATTCAAAAAGACGCTTGAATTGCCCGAACTTATCGAGTGGATAGAACAACGAAGGTTCCTCGCCCTCAGCAAGCGGGGTCTTGAGCACATCGAAGACGGCGCGCGCCGCATCATGCACGTCTCCGAATTCGTCGACCAGTTTCAGTTCCTTGGCCTGGGACCCGATGATGACTCTGCCGTCAGCGAATGCGCGTACTGCTCCCTCACTCAATCCCCTGCCTTCAGCAACCGCTCGAATGAAGTCTGCATGCACCTTGTCCATGGTGCCTTGCAAAAATGCGCGATCTTCCTCTGTCATCTCACGAAAGGAATTGCCGACATCCTTGAACTTTCCGCTCTTCACCGTCATCATTTCAAAACCAACCTTGTCGGCGATTTTAGTAAAATTCGGCAGCTGCATGATGACACCGATAGACCCCGTCAATGTGCCAGGCTGGCAAAATATTTTCGAAGCGCCCACGGCAGAATACAAACCGCCCGATGCTGCCAATGCGCCCATCGAGGCAATAATCGGCTTCTTCTTCTTCAGCTTCGAAACTGCCGAATAGATATCCTGCGACGGACCGACCGAACCTCCCGGAGAATTTATCCGCAAGACGATGCCCTTCACTTTCGGATCGGCGGCTTGCTTATAAAGCTCATCAACAACGTCCTTACCCGACTCGATAATCCCGTTAAGCTCCACTACGGCGACCAATTTGTCGCCGCCGTCCGTGCCCTCCACCATCTCCTTCTGCGTTGCGATCAGCACTCCCCCCAGAAGCAAGGGAACAATGACGATAAAAACAAATACTAAGGTGAGGAGCTTCGCGAGCCAAAGAAAATACTGCTTCATACTATGATGCCTTACTATCGAAGCGCCTTGGAGAGCGCGACAATTCCAACTAAACAAACTATGGTCAAAATCTGAACGAATACGAGTCGCTTAGCTTGCGCTCCCTTCCCCGCTGCCACTTTGCGCAACTCGAGCGCAAAAAGAGCGGTGGCAATAAAGAGCAGCATGACCAACGTCAGCTTGGTGTGGAACCAGCCCTGCTTGAAGTAGAACGCGATTCCACCGGTAAAAAGCTGATAGAGCCCCGAGAGCAAAACCAAGCCCATGCCCTGCAGAACATTTACATACCAAACCTTTCTCAATGCCTGAGTAACAGCAGCGGACGGAACAGAGTCGCCACTTGCCAACATTCTGCAGACACGCACGCCGACCAAGAGTCCGCCGAGCCACAGAACAATTCCGATGATGTGTACGGTTAATGACCAATTCATGTCCTTGAGAAGACCACGCTCGCCAACCCCCCGCAATAGCAAAAAATAGAGTGCTTCTAGGCCGTTATCTCAGTAGCCTCATTCGAAAATGGGTCAATCTCCGCAGCGATTCTGCCGATTTATAAGATATGACTCTACCCGTTGCCCCCGGGACAGATCAGATGCCCGCTAGCAGCCCGGTTGCCCCCGCAGCCGAGATCCGAATTGCGCGCGTCGACGGCCCCCTTCAGGGCCTTACCCCTGGCAGCATTCTTCAGGTCAGTGTTCGTCGCGACCCCAATTTTGGAACTGGAGTCATGATCAACGGGGAATTCGTCCGTGCCTCAGTGCCGGACAGCGTGCCTAACGGGGCACAGCTACTCGTCAGAGTGTTGCCGACCAGCGACGCCTTGATTTTGAAAATTTCGTCTGAGGCCAGGCTTCGCGGAGAGCAGCTCATTGCGCAAAGCTTCGAGGCGATTCTTGGTTCGCTTCTGCCGGATCTAAAGGTCGAAGATCTCAAAAAGGGACTCCCCCCGCAGCTTCCCATCGGAACCGAGTTGGCAACACTGCTGCAATCGATGGAAGCGGGGCCCGCCGCTGCGAAGGCCCCTGCGTCAGATTCTGCAATTGGACGAATATTCCAAAACCTGCTCAAGAGTAATGCTCTGATTGGGGAGACATTGTTAAATAATCCTTCCAGCCTGCAGACCGCGCTCGGTGCACTGGCAAAGGGAGAGGGTCTTGAGGATGTGCGACAGGCCCTGGCAAAGATCTCGCGCGAGACACAGAATCCCATTGCAGCCCCTGTCATTCGCTTCCTCAAGGCCTTTGAGGAACACCTCGCGGGCCTCATCAAAGATCTCTCGGCAAGTGCTTCTCCTGCGGTCGAAATCGAACCTCAACAAATCGCTGAGCAGATGAAGCTCTATCTTGCGGCCTCACAAACGGCGATGCAGAACGGAAACACCGGCGCCCTGCAGCAACTATCCCGCGATGTAGGCAGGGTGAGGAACCCCTCCGACCCGCTCTCCTTCATGCTCGGACTGTTCCGCCACTTGGAGTTGCCGGAGCAGGGAGACGCCCTTCCTCAACAACAGCAGCTCAATACTTCGCTGAAGCAGTTGGCGCAGGAACTGCGGAAAATCAAGGACAGCAATCCTCAGCCGGCAGCGCTCAAGGACCTGCTCAAGGGGATGCAGGATAAGGCCACCAGTACTCGCAAGCAACTTGAAGGGGGCAGCGGCCATGAGGGCGAACTCACTCCACAAGCCCAGAAGGTGCTCAAGGGCATCGAGAGCATCATGCAGGCCCAAGCGTCACTGGTTCAGGTCAATCCCGTGATGCAGGCGCTCGGGGAACCGGCGCTCGTACTCCTTCCGGCCCTGGTCCAAGGAATCTTCGGGGCATGGAAGGTTTCGGTAAGAGAGGAGCCTGCGGACGGAGAAGCTGAAGGCAAGGGGGCCGCGAAGCAATTTGTCCGCATCAGTGTCGCGCTTACTTTGCCGTCACTAGGCCCGCTCGAGGTAGAAATTGCTCATCGCAAGGGAGAAGCGTTGGTGCACATCGCCTCCACTTCTCAGGAGGCCACCGAAATAATTACTAAGCGCACGCCCGCACTTGAAAAGGCCCTGGTCAGTTTGGGCTACAGCAAGACCACGTTGTCGGCGTCAACAGGCGCCCTGAAACATACTCTTCCGGGGTGGTACACCGAGCTCAGTCGACGTTCAATCATCGCTTGATGATCGCACACTTATTTCGTACGCTTTAGGCACGATGCAGAATATCATCGCGGACATTTTCAAGGCATCCTCCTCTCTCAAGACAGTTCTTGCAGCTGATAAGCACTTTCTCGGCCTGGTAGAAAAGAGTGCTCGTCTCATGGCGGAGGCAGCTCAGCGGGGCGGCACCATATATGCTTGCGGCAATGGCGGATCTGCCTGCGATGCTGCGCACCTGTGCGAGGAGCTCGTAGCCCGATATAAGCGCGAACGTCCAGGCATTCGCGCCATGCACTTCGCCGATCCAGGCACCGTGACATGCTGGGCAAATGATTACGATTATGCGGGAGTATTTGAGCGCCAAGCTCAAACGTTCTGCACCGACAGGGATATTCTCGTAGCCATCTCGACTTCCGGGAACTCCCCGAATGTCCTGCGTGCGGCTCAGGCCGCCAAGTCCAAAGGAGCAGCAGTGATTGGCTTGACAGGTAAGGACGGCGGTAAACTAGCGGCTCAGTGCAGCGCCGCTCTCGTAGTCCCTGCCAATGAAACCGAGCGGATCCAGGAGGCCCACATCACCATCATCCATATTTGGTGCGAGTTACTGGAAACGGCTTTGGCCAAGAAGTAAATCGGCATGGGGTTTATTCAAACTTCCCTCTTTTCGCTATTGTCTCGATCGAAGCGTGCAGCCACCCGCCGACGTTCCCGCTCACGACCGGGCAGAATTGAATCTATCGAGCAGCGTGCTTCTGATAGTGCGCTTAAGCAGAGATGGGATTCGCTGATAGAATCATACTTCCCTGAGCGCAGAGATCTCAAGGAGTACGAGGTGTCCTGGTCACGGCGCCGGCAGCGCCGTACCCTGGGATCCTGCAATATGAGCAAGCGGCGTGTCCGCATGGCGGCCGAGCTAAACCATCCGGATTTCGAGCGCTGGATTGAGCCGGTGCTCTACCACGAGCTCTGCCACGCTGTTTTGGGAACCGAAGTATTTTCGCACTGCGGGAAGCGCGCTTGGCACGGGCAAGCATTTAGACAATTGGAGGCTCGTCATCCCGATACAGCTGCTCTCGATACTTGGATGCGCACAGGCGGATGGGCCAGCGCCGTTCGCAGCGCCAGGTCGCGGGCCATGTGGAAGGCCCGTCGCTGATGGCGCTTAGGTCCGCATCTCGTTCCTCATCTACTTCGGCTTAGCTTGCGTCTCAATCGACTGCTATAGTTGGCGCATGCCGGATGCAGTGACAGGCCAGTCTCAACAACTCGACGCAGCCGCTGTGAACTCCGTCATGACTGACCGCGGCTTTGCCGAGCTTGAAGCCTGCTGGCGCTCATTCTGCGCACAGGGTCAAGATCTCAGGACTCTCGATGAGGCGGATGTCGAAAGGCGCCGTGCGGCGCACACCGACCCCCTCTTTGGGCACCCGATTGTTGCTGGACTCGGATCACTCGGAGCCGCTCTTGGAGTTCGCAGCATGATGGGCACAGCCAGTGATGAAATCACTCGGCCCCTGCCCCCGGCTGTTCGCCCGGTTGCCGACGCCGCCTTTACATTGAACATCGCAGTTCTGGGGGTGGCGGCTACGCTAGCCGTTCAACGATACCTTCTCCATCCATTCACTAGGCTCATGGGGCTTGAAGCGGCCTCCATGCTGCGTTGGGCAAACTTCCGCGAACATTTCGCTGCCGGAGAGCGGGCCCTTGAGGCAACTGCAAAATTCAAGTCACTTGGAGTTACCGACTGTTGGGACAATCCTGCCTACTCGAAGGACTATCGAATAAGCGCGGGGAAAGTTCAGGAGTTGCCGCAGGAATCAGCAGAGAATCTCATTCTCGGCACTTTCCGTGACCTACTGGGACAAAAAGACGAAGCCTCAAGGAAGCATGCGCCGGGACGATTTACTCCGGCGTTGGTGCAGGGCAAGCGCTCGGTAACTGAGATCATAGCACGCTTCGCCGACGAAATCGCACAGGCTAAATCTGGCCAGCTGCCTCGCGAAAAAGCTGCCGATTGCCTGGCTATTCTGTGCCAAGACTATATAAAACCAGAGTTCGATGCAGCGCGCATCGTGCGAACTCGCGCCGAGACTATACGTCAAACTGCGGCTCCTCTGCCCGATCAGGCAGTCCGCGCCGCCGTATGGGCCCGCGATCCTTGGGCCGACCTTACCAGCCAGAAGGAATTTTTCAGCTCGGCCTCCCTGCGTGGCAACAGTATCTTTGAATCAGGAAGCAAGGGCAGACTCGGAAACTTTGGCTATCTGCATAATCCTGCGATCTGTTGCCTCGATTTTTCGACTCACAAGGGAAGAGCAGTGCGCGTACGCATGCTAGCGGCTACCGTGTCTTCGGATGGGGAATCAAAGGCCGTACTCTTCGTTGACGGAGTGGAAGGAACGAATTCAATTTCCCCCGTTCTCATTAGAACGGCAGTCGAATCCTATGCACGAGAATGCGGATTCCATGCCGTGCTTTACAATACCTCAGTGCATAATAGTACACCAAAAGCTTTTATTCGAAGCATCGCAAGCACCTCCCCCGCGCCCCGTGAATTTTTCATTGAAGCAATCGATGCTACCACCAGAGAATATCTTGACGCCTTTGGATTTCCGATTCAGCCGATGGAATACCAGTTCCCTAGAGGACATGTGCGGGCGCACGCGATTGCTCTGAATTTAGAAGGAGAAAGTCTGGGGAAGTCAGAGTCGTGGATTGGAAATACGAAACGCTTCCTGCAAAGAAATCTGCTCTACATCTTCTACGCTGACGCAGTCGGTTTTGCGACTCTCGCTACCATGCAGGTCTCTGGCTATCTAGCCGCTGGTATGGGGGCACTCGGCGCAGCGGGACTGTTTGCAAACCATTGGTATCAGGGCCGAGCTGCACGGGCGCTGCGGGACAAGCGTCAGACGCCTTCAAACCCTTAGGCGGCCTGCAAATTCAGGTCTAACATATTGATATTATTGCGCTATATAACGCCCCAGAACGGAAATAGGCGGGCCTAACCATCCGATATTACTACTATCTTGTAGTGTATTCGCTCGCCCCGCGAACTGCAGGTAGCAAACTTTTTAAGTTTATATGTCCAGGACCGGGGCGTGAGCACCACTTTTGGAAGCAACATAGCGGCACTTCGTGCGCTGCGTCAGATTGGGCGCAGCGGAGCCGCGCTCGAGCAAAGCTTCCAGCGATTATCGTCAGGGATGCG
>JAYRHW010000062.1:0-38711 GCA_041907145.1 Bdellovibrionota bacterium | reverse complement strand
GGACTCCGAGATGAGCTCGAACGCAGTCTTGAGGAGCTGGAGGAGGAAATTCTGAGAGATCCGGCTACTGCTGCCGGACAACGAGCAACGCAAGCATCAGCCAGCCGACAATAAGCATAGTCCCGCCTATCGGGGTGAGCATGCCGATCCAGCGGGCCTTGGTCATCGCCAGGGCATAAAGCGAAAACGAGAACAGCGCCAAGCCAAAGAAAAAGAGCAAGCAAATCTTATGGGATGCTAGGGGAGTGAGCGCGGAGAGCGGGACAAGCAGCGCAACCAGAATTATGCTGAGCGCGTGCGTGATATGGTAAAAAACGGCTTTCTCGTATATTGCCATTGAGTAGGCATCGAGTTTCTCTCGCAGAGAATGCGCCCCAAATGCACCCATCGCCACTGCGGCGGCCATGAGAAACGCTCCGGTGCTTATCCAACGTGCAACCATAGCTTGACGATAGTGGATCGGTTCTCTACCGACAAGGGTGCACTTTCACTGGTGATTTGCGGTCTATGTCGTTTAAAAGCTTGCGAACGGGTCAGACGGCGCCACGACTGGGCTATCGCCGAATATTTTATCCTTCTGCTTGCCGGCCGGTGTGATGGCATCCTCGCTATCAGGGAGCTGGATTAGGTCATCGCGTTGATTGGCGCTAACGGCGTTTTTAGGGACGTAGTGGTCGTTTGCTCCCAATACCTTCTTAGGCGTCAATTCATGGGTCTTCTCCTGCGTCTCGGCTGCAGCCGGTGCAGGAATCTCTGGCCCGCTCGCCGGTCCTGGTCCTAAGAAAGCATCCAGGCCATCGAGGGCGCTTGGATCCTCGGAAAGCTTGATGACTTTGGATGAAGTCTTGAAGCGCATCTTCAGTGTTATGCGTCTATTGCTGGCTGCCATAGGGCGGTCCTTGTACTTGAGATCCTTGTCTGCCCGTCCGACCACGCTAATGATTCGCACGGGATCTATTCCTTCGGACTCCAGCAGGCGGCGGGCGGAGTTAGCGCGATCCGATGATAATTCCCAGTTGCTGTATCCGCCGGCGCGATTCGAGAAGGGTTTGGAGTCGGTATGTCCGACGATGTCGATGTTATAGGGGAGTTTGCTGATTATATCGCCAATCTTCTGAAAGGCCGCTTGGGCATCGGGAAGAATGCGCGCGCTACCTGACGAGAACATTGAGGACTTTTCGGTATCCATTATCTCGATATTAAGGCCATCTGACTCGACCTTCACGTCCACGATACCGAGGAGCTCCCGGAGTTCTTTTGACGAGGCGATTTGCTCGCGGATTTGCTGTGCTGTTTGTTCGAAGAGTAGTTTTTCTTGCTCGAAGGCTTTGAGTTCCGCCGCCATTTTTGCGCTGGCAACCTGCCCCTGTTCGGTGGATTTATCCTTATCGACTCCGGTTTTGCCTTGGGCATCCTTGAGACCACCTGATTTGCCTTCTTCTCCGCGCAGCGTTACCTGGCGCTTTTTATCGCGTTGTTCGTCGGTGCCGCTATTCTTGGGTAAGTTGGTGTCTTGCTCCTTGCCGCCGCTCTTAATGGTATCCTTGGGACGTGGAGGCACATAGGCGTCGGGCAAGATACCGGCTTCTCCGATGAGCAATGGTGTACCGGATCCGGACTGAAACAAGCCGGGTCTGCGAAAGTACGATGCGATATTCTGCTTCGTAGTCTGGTCGGCGGTATTTACCAGCCACATAACCATGAAGAATGCCATCATGGCGGTTACGAAGTCGGCGTACGCAACTTTCCAGGCGCCGCCGTGATGTCCGCCGTGCCCCCCCTTTTTCTTTATTATGATGATCGGCTTGTCGTCTGCCATGATGGAGCCTCAGTGCTTATTGCTTCTTGGCTTCCTTCATGATCTCCTCGAGCTCTTCAGCGCTCGGGCGAAGATTCGAGGGGATGGTTTTGCGTGCGAACTCGAGCGCCACCTGCGGCGGTGCTCCTCCGGCGAATGAAACGAGCCCGGCTTTGACGCATTTATACAAGGAGGTGTGATCGCGCACGACGGATTCCATCTTCGTTGCCACGGGGCCGACGTAGCCGTAACTGAGCAAAATTCCCAACATGGTTCCTACGAGAGCGGATCCGACGTGATGACCGATTTCAGTCGGCGGACCGTCGAGGTGCTGCATGGTTACGATAATTCCAAGAACGGCGGCGACGATTCCCAATCCCGGGAATGAGTCGGCCAAGCTCTTGATGACTCCAGGCGGCAAGAGCGCCTCTTCATGATGAGTCTCGATCTCAGTTTCGAGCAAGCGCTCCAAGTCGAAGGCGTTGACGACGCCGTCGACGAAGAGCCGTAATGCGCCCGTAAATGTCTCCATTAAGTGATGGTTGTGGAGCGCCTTGGGATATTTATTGAAGCGCGGGCTTTTCTCCGGGTCGGCAAGGTCGCCCTCGATACCGAGCACGCCTTCTTTACGCATCGTGTCGAATACACTGGCCATGAGACCGAGCAAATCGCGGTACGTTCCGCCATCAACGCCGCTGCCCTTTAACGCGTCAATAAATGCGGGCACTAAGCTTTTGAGAATTGCTCCGGGATTCGCGATTACCAAGCTGAATACAGCGGCACCGCAGATAACGACGAGCTCATTCGGCTGCCACAGAACCGGAATCGGTCCGCCGGCCATGACGAAGCCGCCCAATACGCAGGCAGTAACGCCGATTATTCCTACAATTACGCCCATGCTTCCCTGCTTCCCAAAGAGAGAGGAGGAGGCCTGATGAACAGCCTTCTCTGAGAGTTAATATCGGAGGGTTAGCTCTTATCCTTGACTACAACCGTGGAAATGTCGTTCTGGATCAGTGATAAACTGGATGAGTTTATAACGTTGTTATTAACTAGTGAGACTGGAGGCTTAGCCCAGCGCTGCCCGGATCACTTCCTCCGGCACTTTGAGCTTCTCCGCCAGCTTAACCGCAGCTACGAGGGCAAGTTGGGCGGATCGTCCAACCGCATCCTGAGAGACGGGGTATTCTCCACGGGCAGTCCTGACGCTATGGGCCACGAAGTCCTGTGGCGAGATTGAAAGGTCGGACGATAGGGTGAGTCCATCCGCAAGATTTTTTATCTGATCGCCGGGCCACAAGACATGGTTGGGCGGGGTTGCTCGGATGAGATCGGCAATTTCACTACGAATAACGTCGGCATTTATGCTGGGGTCAGGCGAGGAAAGATCGCTTATAACGAGCCAGTCAGGCCGGGAGATGGCGAGCAAACGCCTTGCGTCACCAGGAGACGCCACCCCGTACTCAAGGACCAGGATTTTTTCAGCCGAGCCCTGCAGCAACGCTCGCTGGGCGAGCATGAAGGGGAATCCGAGCTTCTGCAGGAATGTACGCGGGTTGTTGATTCCTAACAGGGCCAATGGAAGCCCTATATCGGTATTGTAGGAAAGAAAGCTGGCACGGGTGCTCATATGCCGCTTCAGCAACTCGGCGATCGTGCGTTTATACACGGTTTTGCCGCGAGTCCCGGCGATTCCAATGATGAGCAGTCGATTTCGCAGTAAATATAAGCGCGAGGCAAATGCCAACGCTTTGGCCGCAAGCGCACGAGTTACGCGGGGTTGAGGGACCGGCTGCGGAGCGGCCGTAGCGGGCGTATCGTGCGGTGCGCGAGACCGAGCGCCGGCAAAGTACCCTTGCAGCCTCTCCATGCCGCGCTCGAGCTCGGACATTTCCCGGCCAAAGTTGATACGAAGATGAGATTCTCCCGAAGGGCCGAACGCAGATCCCGGGACCAGGGCAACATGCGCGCGCTCGAGTATGTCGTAGGCCAGCTTATGGCTGTCCTTAGCTAAGGGTACGGTGTCCTTTATGCGTGGGAACACAAAGTAAGTGGCTTTCGGGATCTGATAATCGAGTACGTGTGACATCGAATCCAGCATGTGAATAGCGTAGTCCCGACGGCGCTTGAATTCGGCCTTAAACTCTAGCAAAAAATCATCGCAGAATCGCAGCGCGGCAATCGCAGCGTATTGGGAAACAACCGGGGCGCAGGTGACCATGGCGTCATGGTATTTGACGATTTTTTTCAAACGCTGGGCATCGGTGTGGACGAAGCCGACTCTCCAACCCGTCATGGCATAGGCCTTAGAAAATGAACACACGCGAATGATGCGGTCGCGAGCCTCGGGAATCAGAGCGGGGGTAAAGTGTTTGTCATTCGTATAATAAAAATCCTTATATACCTCGTCGATTATGACAGTCAGATTATGTTGAATCGCCAGATCGATGATGCGCCGAGTTTTCTCCTCCGAGAACAGAGTGCCCGTAGGATTATTGGGGCTACAGTAGAGAATTGCCTTGGTCTTGCGCGAAATCGCCTGCTGAAAGCGTTCAACGTGGAAGTCAAAATTGTGATCTTCGTCGAGATCTACGTACCGTGGAATGCAGCCGCCGATTCCCAAGGCTCCACGGTACGAGGCGTAGGTAGGCGAGGGTACGAGAACCTCGTCCCCGGGTTCGGTGCTGGCAAGAATTGAAGCCGTGATTCCTTCGATTGATCCTGCGGTGACTAGGATTTCCGACTCAGGATCGTAGTGCAAACCCTCCTTTTGCAGCGCAAGCGCAATCTCCTCCCGGAGTTCGGCAAGTCCCACGGTTAGCGAATATTTGTCACAGAGACCTAAATCGATTTTTTCATGGACGAATTGTTTGATTGCCTCGGGCGTCCGGAAGCTGGGAATGCCCTGCGCCAGAGAAACAACGCCTGGAATCTTTGACGCGGCCAGTTCCATGGCCTTGATGGGAGAGAGCTCAAATGTAGCGGATGGCTGCGGAGATCGCGCAAGCATAATAGATGACTCCAATGGGAGTCGCTATCATACCCGGGCGGCATGAAAGAGGGAATCCCGCTCTGTAGCGCGGCGCCGGCGCGCTTTAGTCGTAGCGTTGTCCTGGGTTGGCGATGTGAATCTTTTTGATATTGCCATCCCTGAACTTGATGTTGACGGTGATGTCCTTGGGATACTTGTCGCCGCCCTTGGAGAATACCCACTTTTCCCGCCCGGCAGTTCCACCACCAGTGGTGAAGTACCGTCCGCTCTCGATCTTCTTGCCTTCGGAGTCGCGCAAGGTAATGCTGGCCACCTGCTTATTGTAATTATGCGGCAGGAGCATAATCAGCTTGCCCGTGGTATGGGAGTGCGGCTTCCAGAGCATTCCTTCGGCTCCGTCTATCTTGTTGCCCTTTGGCCGTACTTCGCCGGCTTCCTTCGCTCCAATGTTTGGATCTCCATCGAGAACCGGTCCCATCGGTCCTTCGTCCGTTCCGGAGGCTGAAAGCAGGCCGGTGCGAATCGGCTCGGTGCCCATCGCCGGGTATTCACTGTCTACCGGATGTGAGGAGGCTTTTAGCTCTCCTGAGTCGAATTTCTTGAGCATGGTCTGAGCCGAAAGCAGAGCGGCTTCCATTGTGGCGACGGCCCTCGTGGGGTCGTTGGCTCCTCCGATTGAATCGAAGAGGGCCGTCTTGTAATTGTCGAGCTGTGCTGCCTCGAAGGCTTCCGAGTGAATCTTGTCTGCTTCTTCCTGGGTAAGCTTACCGCTGCCCTGGAATTCCTTAAGGGCATTGCGCGCCGCAGTTTCGGTAAAGCAGTAACCGCCGCTGCCCTTATTGAGTCCCTTATGTTTTTCGAGCACCCCGCGAAATTCATCAGCTGCAGCCTGTCCTTTGAGAGCCTTGATTCGCTCCACGATAAGGGAGGCAAATAATTCCTCCTCGTTGACATTATTTTCCCCATCGGCTTTGAGTATGCCGCGCATGAAGGTGTCAAATTCTGAGGAGACCTTAGTATCCCCAGAACCGGTTTGGCCGTTCGTTGCAGGGGCAACGGCTTGATTTGACTGGCTTCTTAGGCCAGCTGGTACGGTGTACATAGAGTGCAATTCCTTAGCATCTGTTGATTACGGCAAGCCTGCCTTGGCTCTCTGCACTAGCAGATTGCAGGGATTATGCCAGGAAGCGTGGGGTTGAACTTCGCCAAGGCAGAGAGCTGCAAATAGTAAGCTTAATTATTCGCCAAAAGTTTCGCTGCGAGTTCCTTGACCGCACGTAGATCGACCTTGCCGCTTCCGAGTAGAGGAATTGCCTCGATTCGCAAGAAATTCTCTCGCTTTGGGATCCAGAGATTCGGCAACCCGCGCTCAGCTAATCTCTGAACAATCGCGGCAGAATCGATATCACTCGTTGCGAGGACCATCAGCTTTTCGCCGCGAGCTTCGTCCGTGAGTGAGGTTACCACGCATATCTGTTCGGTTGCTTCTACTGCAGCGTGGATCTCCTCCTCAATCTTGATATGCGGTACCATCTCGCCGCCTATCTTGCTGAAGCGGCTTAGCCGATCGGTGATGGCAACGAAGCCGTCCTTGTCGATGGAGGCTATGTCTCCGGTCACATACCAGTCCTCTCGCATTACCTCGGCTGTTTTCGCGGTATTATTGAGATAGCCGAGCATGACATTCGGCCCGCGTACCAGGAGTAGACCTTCCGAGTCTGGCGGCAGATCTCGGCCTGTCTCGAGATCGACGACTTTAATGGCAACTCCTGGAATTGGGTGCCCGACCTTGCCGGCCTTCGTCCCAACCTGCTTCATCTTTCCTGCTTCGAAATTAGGCACGCTCAATACCGCCACTGGGGAAAGCTCAGTGCAGCCATAGCCTTCGAGCGGCAGAAGTCCGAATTTTTCTTGGAAAGGCTTTGCTACTGCGTCCTTTAGCTTCTCTGCCCCAACGATAACGAGTCGCAGACTCTTCAGATCCTCGACCGAACACTTTCGAGTATAAGTACTCAGGAATGTCGGTGTACTCATCAGGATGCTGGCCTGATACTCGCGCGTGAGTGAGGCAATCTTCGATGCCTCGAGCGGATTGTGGTGATAGACGGCTGAAATTCCTGACAGGAGCGGAAACCACAGCGTGCCGGTAAAGCCAAATGAGTGGAAGAAGGGGAGCACTCCCAGAATAATGTCCCGGCGATCCACTTGAACGAGGTCGAAAAGGCTTTGCACATTCGATGAAATATTTCCATGCGAGAGCATGACGCCTTTCGGTTCGGCAGTGCTGCCGCTTGAAAATATGACAGTTGCTAAATCATCGAGGGAATGTTCAGCCCATCGTCCACGCTTGGCAAGAATAGATATAGGGGTGAGAAATGCCCAAAGAAAAGCCCGCAATTTTTCGGCGGCTCCCATTCCGGCAAGCAAGTCCTGAACATCGATGATTCCCGGCAGAGACTCCAGTCCAGCTCGTGCGATGAGAGTTTTGCTGCTGATGATGCATTGAAGATTCGCCTGCGCCGAAGCTGAGCGCAGAGCATTCAAGCCTGCGGTGTAATTGAGATTGACTGGAACGTAGCCTCCAAGGAGTGACGCTAAATTAGCCAGAACTCCTGCCACGGACGGCGGGAGCATTATGCCAATCATACGCTGTTCTCCCCCGCGTTTCTGCAACCGGCGGCTGAGGAGCAGGCTTGCTGAAAGCGTAGCCCCGTAGTTCATGCGCCGTCCCGAGGAGTCCGCGATGCAGGGTCGAAATGGATGTTGCCGCGCCTCGGCAATGAAGATGCGCTGCAATACCTCGTCTGCCTTACTTCGTAAGCGGTAGGCCTCACTCGCCAGAGACTGCACAGCAAGGCGCACTTCGTGGGCCTTCGATGAAGAGGCCATCGGTGCACCGATGCTCAGGGTGACTGGGTAGGGCAGGCGCTTCGGAAGTTTCCAAAAGAAGCGATTATTTTTGAAGCTAAAAATACTGCCCCATACTCGGTCGATATGTACCGGTATGATAGGCGCGTCGAGTCCCTCAGCTATGCGTTCGAATCCTCTGCGGAAGGGAAGCAGGTTTCCCGTACGCGTGATGCTGCCTTCGGCGAAGATGCATACAAGATCGCCGCTCATGATTCGTTCCTTTGCGATTGAAAGGGACTGCGCGATTGCGTCCGCTTTGTCAAAGGGCGAAACTGGGATGGCCTTCATGGTCTTCGCGAACCAGCGCACGAAGGGCAGTTCGTAGATTGGCCTAAACATCAGAAAGCGAATCGGCCGTTCGCAGGCACCAAGAATGAGCGAGGGGTCGACGAATGAGGCATGATTGCATACGAGCAGAGCTCCGCCTGTAGCTGGCAGGTGTTGCAGCCCCCTAACGCGCACCCGGTAAATCGTATGCATGAGTATCCAATTGACGCACCGAACGAAGGCTTCCGGCAGGACGCGAAAAATCCAGACCGTGGCGCCCGCGGTGCATAGTCCCAATACCACAAAGCACTGCGCCGGATTGAGCTTCAGCACCGTGTTTAGCAGCCAGAGGACGAAGGAAGCCGCCAATACCCCGCTCATAGACACGAAGTTGTTGGCTGCGAGAAAGCGCCCGCGAGACTCCAAGGGGCTCTCGCTCTGCATAAAGGCAGACAAGGGGACGACATAGAATCCGCCGCTTAGCCCCAGCATGAAAAGCGCGCAAAGACTAATCTCGTATGAAACATAGGAAAACCCGAGGGCAATGCTCATGAGGCTGAGCCCGATTGCGCCGAGGGGGACTAGGCCCATCTCGACTTTGCCTTCCGATACCTTACCCGCCAAAATACTGCCAAAGCCGATTCCCAGAGCCAGACTGGTTACCAGTAAGGCAGTTCGCAGTTCGGATACCTGCAGCATTTCCTTGGCGTAAAGGTAAATGGCCAACTGAAATACGGCGCCGATAAACCAGAAAAATGAAAGTGCCAACAGAGTTAGGAAGAGACTGCGATTCTGCCGCATGCTGCGAATAGACGTGAAAACTTCTCGGAAGGGGTTTAGCTCGAAAGTAACATGAGGCGTAGAGGGAGACGTTTTCGTTACGAAATGGGCGGACAGCAGCCCAAAAATCGAGACACTGACTATCGCAAGCGATGGGATGAGCATGCTCTCCTTCGCCGCTGACATAGCAAATCCGCCAAGGGCAGTTCCAAGCAAGATGGCGATAAAGGTCCAAAACTGCATATACCCATTGCCCTTGGAGAGCTGCTTTGTTTCCAATATCTCGGGAAGGATGCCGTATTTAGGCGGACCAAATATTGCTGAGTGCAATCCCATGAAGAAGAGAATCACGATAAGTCCTTCGAGATTGCGGTGGTCAAGTAGGTAGGCCGCAATGGCGACGATGCACACCTCGAACACTTTGACCCAACGGATAATGCTGCTCTTCGCCAGTCTATCTGCCAAATAGCCCGAGTATGAGGAAAAGAGCAAATAGGGGACGACGAACATTGCAGCAGCCAGACTCAGTGCGGGTGCACCTTGACCCGCGGTGCTTATGATAAGCAACGAGACGATTGTCTTGAGTAAGTTGTCGTTGAGAGCCCCGAAAAACTGGGTGGCCATCAAGGCTTTGAAACCGGGTTGAGAACAATCTTTTATCGTCATAAATCAGAGCAATTCTTTCAAGAAAAGGCGCGTAGGTCGAGTGAAAAGGGGGGGCTGTACACTACCCTATACAGCCCCCGGAAACTTAGAGTGCGTGACAAAATGTTTTTCTGCTGCAGGTACCAATCTGAGAGAGTGTTTCCGTCCTCGCTTTGACGGATTCCTTACCCTTTCCTCAGCTTGCCCCCCTCGCGACGAAGTCCTTTTTGTCACGTACTCTTAGTCCCAACTCCTTACTTTTTCCTGAAATGCCGTGCAGCGAGCAGCCAGTGTGCGGTAGTTCTTCTCGAGATACGAGGCCGACAACAGCGTCAGTATTCCGAGCACAGCCAGACTAATCCAGGGGTCTATTCCTGAGTAAAAGAATACCGCGTATCTTAAGTGATACAGTACTCCTAACGCCAAACCCCAGCTTCCGGCTGTAAAGAACCCGCGCTCCTCAATCAAGCACCCCGCGGCAATGCACAAGATTGAGATCGAGATGCAGAAGAAGGAGGTCACCAGGCCAGGGAAGGTCAGAAGCTGGAGAAACATCGACATTGTAGCCAAGTAGGCGGCCGAGCGGCGGTAACGGGGAGCCGTGCCGACGGTAAAGAACGACATCAACACCAGTCCTGCCGAAATGGGCAGTGTACGGACGGGATAGAGGAACTGTTCCGACAGCGGAAGCATAGCGGTTCTTTCGAAGAACAGAGCCTGCGAAAAGCAGTACCAGGCGGCCGCCATGCTGATGGTGCTGCAGGTTTGCGCGATCTTTTGCACGGACGCAGTCTCAGTCAATTTCGGCAACACGATGAAGAGAAAGGCCGTCAAAACTGAGAACAGGCAGCCAATCAACACCGTTGATACCGAATATAGCGCAAGATTTCTGATTACCATGATTGCAAAGGGAACAAAAAGCATAGCTCTACTCAGTCCCCCTTCGAGCGTGCGCAGTTCCGGTCGTCCATGAAACCTGGACAGATCAATCGCCAAGAGTCCGGCCAGCAGCGCCATGGAAAGTAATCCGATTGCCAAGGGCTCCCGCACTGGCACCAAGAGGGCAGCGTTTCCCACTGAGAACAAGGCCGTGAGAAGAGCTGCTTCGCTGCGGGCGAGTACGGAGAATCCTGCATAGGCTACCCCTGGGATTAGACAGCACAGTGCCGCAGTCAGAACGGATGTTTGAGTCACAGAGACTGCCGTGTAGCGGAGCATTGATGGAATACTCGAAGCACTGCTAAGCGAAATAAAATGTGAATAAATCAGCCCTCCAAGCTGACTCGCTGCGACGGGCAGAACAGCAGTCGCAAGGCCAAGGGCGACCCGAGCGCCCTTAGCGTCGTTGAATTTAAAGGCGCTCAGCAATCCGGTGAGCGACAAGGAGACGATAAATACGGCGAAAGCCATGATTCGCTGTGCCGAGTCCCAAGACGCCCAGCCCTGAAAGAGGGAGGAGCCGGCGGCAGTAAGTAGAACAACCATCGCCGAGCGGCGAAGCGCGGTCGTAAGCTTTCCCACCTTGGCCTGCAGAGGGTTGCCCGCAGGAGGGGTGCTGTTCTTCGGCGGCAGATCCTCTTTTAGCAAGGCGGTAGAGACCTCTTGCAGGATCTGCTGTGGTGCGTTCAAAGGTTTTGAGATTTCCATATGATTACTCCAGAGTGGTGAAGCTACTGCTGAGCCGGCTTGCTTGCTGTGGCACTAAGTAGCGCGTTCAATTCGGCTTTCAGAGCTTCTTCCTCCTCAGCCGAGGCAAATTCTTCGTCGAGTTTGTGATCGTTGCTGGGGCGGACGCTTCCGAGGCACTCATAGGAGCCCACCTTTATCTCCCAGCGATCGAAGACGTCGTCGAGCTCAGCGATCAGTCCGGCGTCATGTGATTGAAAAGCTGCCAATGCTTCGGCGGTCGATTCTCGGGTGCGAAGGCCGTTGCGCTTTCGTCGGAGATCCTCCATGCGCTTCTCGATGGTTTCTAGGTCTCTGGTAAGGTCCTCCTCGAGCCGGCCATGACTGCCGAGCTGAGCTTCGAGTTCCGCAATTTCTGCCTGCGCTCGTTTTCTTCGGCGCAAACATTCAAGCGCTTTCGCTTGATCGATTGCTCCGCAGCGCAAGGCTCTATCTGCCCATAGGGCCTCGACCTCGCGCTGAGCTTGCAACCGCTGCCGCATGCGCTCCCCGTCCTGGCGAACGCGAGTTAACTGAACCTTTGCTTTCGAAGCCGCATGCTGTATTTCACGCATCGCGGCATTGACGAGGGCCTCATGGTTTTCAATTTGGGTTACTGCCCAGTCAAAATTTGCAAATAGACCGGTTGTAATTCTGCGAATGGCTTTCATCATAGTTCCTCCAACAAGTGACTTGGTTGATGAATCCACTCTACAGGGGGCAGCCGCTGCTGCGCTTGTGTGCCGGGATTACAATGTACCTACGGCGCCGCGTGGCCTGAGATGCTGAGGTCTGGTAGACGGATGGGGAGAGCCCGGCAGTCTAGAATACTGATATTGGCCGCTAATTTTGGGCGAGGGCGACGGTACAATCGAGTTACAATGTACACGATGCTGTCGTAGCTAGTTGAGCATCCTCAAACTTAACTGCGGATAAATACATGATCTGGTGCAGAGCCAGCAGATCCTCCGCTGCCCCCAGAACCCCCGGAACCACCACTTCCGCCGGATCCTCCGCTGCCGCCCGAGCCACCCACGCCGCCGGTGCCGCAGAGACAGGTGCTGCCACCGCTGGGGTGCGGAACGCATTCGCAGCCGGTGGGGCAGTCGCCGTAATTCATGGCTAATCCACTGCTATCCAAGTCTCCGGCGGGACCGTTGCCGCACATGACTTCGAGCGGCTCATAATAGGTTCCTCCCGAACTCCCGCCGCTGCCACCGCTGCCGCCGCTACCTCCACTTCCGCCGCTACCTCCACTTCCACCGGTTCCGCCGCTACCGGTCGTGCAAGGGGGCATTTCCTCGAGCGTTCCAGCACAGCCTTCGCCCTCAGGACAAAGAATGACCTGTCCGCTTCCCCTTAGGGTGGATACTCCTTGGACTGATTGAGGACATGGTGTCGAAGGGAGAGCAGGGATTTCGACACTCAGCTCGGCCGCTGCCAGAACTGGATACGTGAGAAGTGAAATCAAGACTACAAGGAGAACGCTTGCGCGTCCAAAACCAGATTTGCCCATAAACCCCCTTTGCCCGTGAGGAGGAGCACGGAAGCTCCCCCTTGTGAGCGCGAACCTGACCAGTCAACCAATGGGAGCGGACTAGTGCCGCATGGGCAATATCACGAAGCGAATCGCGCACGAGCTATCAGGGCGCTAAGCCAGGACGAAGTACAGAAGACTGCAGATTTGGAACCCCATAGTCGCGCTTCGATCGAACTCGAGTTCACATAGCCGGGAACCCTTTCGTACCCGAATGCGAATTACCTCATAATGCCACTTGCCCGAGAGTGCTGCTGTCAGCTGACCCAGGCGCCTTTCTCCCTTTACCTAGTTATGAGCGCGAATTTTGAGCAGGGCGCCTATGTGGTCGAGGTTGCTGCTTGCTCTATATTGCTGCCGCAATTTCAAGCAGTTAACGAGCTGCCTACTGTCTGAATCATGCCGCTACTTCTAGTCTTAGGATATTCCTTTGTCACTGGCTTAGCCTGGAGGCATGCTGTGCCGCGTAGTCCCGTATCAGTCCGCCCGCCCGTCTTTGAGATACGGGTTGTAGCCGCCAGGGCGAACATCGGCGTACACTGGGGCGCATGAGGAAACACTCAGTCTTTGACCGCTACAGTCTTGTTGCCGCAACTGCCACCGTAGCTGCCCATGCAAATGCCAAGGCCGAGGGCTTTCGTCAGAAGGATGTGCGCTTTCTGATGGAGCTATTCTGCAATTGGATAGATCCTGCCTCTCAGCGAGGTCCGGTGTTGATTCAAAACACCCAGGTGCTGCGTTATTTAAAGGAACTGGAGGCGGATGGATACGTTCGCTGCTTGCAGTCGGGACGCCGCCCACTTTACCGATTGACCCGCACAGGCCTGATTGAGCTCATTTCGCTTGCTGTCTGCGGGGACTGTATCGAGAGCCCAGATCAGTTTTTGTTCGTGTATTACTTTATCAGCAGTTACAGGCCAAAGATCTCCGAATTGGTTAAGTCCGAAGGGCGGCAGTTTCCCTACGCACTGGAGCTGGAGCTGCAGGGATTGCTGGATAGCAAGGATCTACTGTCGCGTGAGATTAAACGCACCGAACGGAAGTTGCATGAGTTGGATGTTCGAATCATCGACGCCCAGAAGGCAGCACAGCTCACTACTGACTGCATAAAGAGAAAGGTGAGCGACGATATGATCGTCAAGGAATGGGAGCGCCTGTATCCTTACGCGCTCAATAGCCACAAGCCGCTTACGGAGCTATTCAGTGAAATTGCTCCCGATATCGCACGCTGGGAATTCGAGACCGGCAATATGCGGCGAGTCGAGACGCTTTGGACGCCTCAGCGGGGAATGCTTGTTGCTTACCTTGAGACCCTTCGCAAAATGCGAGCTTAGCTTGGGCAGGTACGGACGGCGGGGTGTAAGGTAACCCCGGACTTCGGACCCCCCATAACTCTAATTGGTTATTCCGGTAAAGGGTCGGAGTAACTGGTTATGGGTCGGTTTTTGGGGGTACTATGGACGATCTTCTCTGCCTGGTGTTTGCGGCGCTTGTTCTTCTCGCCGCCGGTTGGTATCTGGACTTGCTTAAGCTTATACCGGTTCACCTCTAAGGCTTTTCAGAGACTTCTGTGATTCAGTATGTCCACCACTCTCCTTGATAATGGGAGGAGGCGGAATTTGTGCGGCCTGAGCAAGGTGACTGACCGTTGACTCACAATCTTAGGCTGGAGCCTCAATCTGTCACTCTCGGCCCACCTAAGTTCTAGGGTTCGGGTTCCCAGCGATTTCCTTCGGGGAGTACAGCTAGCGCAGTCAGAATCGTTGAGTCGTTTTCCTGCAGACTGATCCAGTGCTCAGAGTGGCTCGTGAAATACCCCGGGATTGCCGGGCTGATGGTGGCTTCGAAACAACCGCTTGCTGCGTCAAATCGAAGTTCGGCGGCTTGAAAAACGCGGCCTACGGGAAAAATTAAACGGAACGCCTTAAACATGGCTTCCTTTGCTGAAAAAATTTGAATAGCGCGGCGCGGGCTCTCAGAGCTGCCAGCCTGATGGCACCATTCACGCTCTGCTGGGGTGCATACTGCGTTGATGACGGCGTCCGAGATTTTGCGGGAGGTATTCTCGATATCGATACCGATACCTGCGAATTGATCCAATCTGCACGTCGCTGCTCCGGCCGTCGTGAATCCTCCCTTGGCACAGTGGGAGATGCTGCCTTCAATCCCTTGGGGCCAGGCAGGGGTATGTTGCGGACTTCTTAAGAGCGGAGTTTCGGCCGGAATTCCAATTTGAGCGAGCGCTTGATGAGCTGCGGCCCGACCCAGCACCAGCGCTCCGAGGAAGTCCGGGGAAGACCCGCCGGAGGGGATTAGGCTGCGTTCCTCCGGAAGCAAATTGACATTCGCCGCAGTACGACTATCCAAGACGCAAAAGCCGACGTTCGAGGAGAAGGGCGAATCAAATAACATAAGAATTAGGGACGATCCTATTTTTTAGCTCGCAACTAAGAATAAATAGGATCGTCCCTATTATCACGGAACAGCACGACACTGACAACAGTCGTTGCAATGACGGCAAAGCCGGCAAATATCATGGCCAGCGGCCAGCCGATGCTATTCGCGAAGTATTCGAATGAAATCTTCACGATGTAGAAGTTCAGGGCGATTGCACCATTTGCAACAAAGGATCTAATTCGATTCTCGACACCGAAGAACACTATCGCAGCTGAAAGTCCTGGATAGAGTATTTCCCACAGAATATTCTGGTTGGGGCTTGAACGCATCAATGAGTACCCGGTAATCAAGATTATGCCACTGCCTAGAAAATTCAGCACCTTTCGCAGAGGGAGATATTCACTGCTTTCCAAGCCGAAACTCAGAAGAACATAGGTCAATCCAATGACCAGCGATCGGTACTGATAGGACTCATACGTCGAAATCATCGAGACGTCAGGCAACGCCCACTGCGTCAGCGCGAGAAAAAACCATGTTAACGACCAAGTCGATCCAAGTGCCAAAGTGTTCGAGCGATAGAGAATCGCAGCCGGCAGTAAAAACGATGTGGTCAGCAGAGATAATCCCATCTGCGTCGTCTCCAGAGACAACGTGAGCCCAAGCTCGTTGGCACTGACGAGAACTCCGGTAGGAATAAGCAGCAAGCTAAGGATAAACATAACGACCGCAAATGGCCTGGTGCTATCTTGCGAGGCCAGGCCTATGCCTGCTCCCAAAGCCACTACCCCGCTGCCCAAGCTCAGGAACACACGCAGCATCGATCCAAATTGCGACCAGTTCTGCGCCATTAAGATGGCCAGGCCGCTAAATGCAACGATTCCGCCAAAGATTGCCAGGGCGAAATGGAGATACGATATTCCAGTTCTTGGGCTGAGCTGCTCGAGAATGGCCGAAACCTCATTTGACTCTATCTCTCCGCGTTCCAATGCTGCTTCTAGCTCTGCGATCAGAGGACTTTTCATAGTTTCCATGTTAGGCATCTCCTTTCTTGATCCAGCCAAGTAGGCGTGTGTTGTATGACGAGTAGTAGTAGCTGCCGCCCATCGCCGAACCTGACTGGGCGAGATTCACTTCGTAGCGCCCACCCGGACCTACGAGATACATCGGACGATTGCCGAAGCCCTCGATATAGAGCGGAAAGATTCCTCCGTGAGCATCCCCGCGAGTTAGCCTGTATCCATCTGGTGACCGTTCAGATGGGTCGAGGGTCAGTTCCTGGGCCTGTTCCAACGAGATCTCAACGCCATGCTGCGTGGTCACGTCGTAACGGTACAGCACTGGCCTCGTGTCGGAGGGTGAGCAGCTGGAAGGACAATCCCGATTGACCAGAGTTACCCGGCCGTTGGTGACTACGAGATCGTACTTGCCGTAGGAGCCGTAGGGCGGTATCCCCGCTGCGTACACAAAGTCATAGACAGGCGGTTTACCGAAGAGTCGCGGGAGAAGCACTGCTCCGGCAGCGATTACGGCGAACGCCACCGGCACAGCGACGGCAAATACGATGAACGATTTTGACTGTGGTTTCATGTTCCTCCGCTTGGAATACACTAGACATGTACTTAGCTTATGGGAGGTTGGGGACGCGGATCCCTGATCTGTGAGTTACAGTGTTACGTGGGGTAGGCAGGCCGCCACGGCCGGGCACTGATTCGCTGAAAAATTAAGCTCTTAGCTCGTCGAAAAGCAGTGCTTTTGCGGTTACTGTGTAAGGAGCTTTAGGTGAGTTCTATCGCTTCGTCGATGAGCATGATCGGGATGTCCTCGCGAATTGGGTAAAGATAACGCTTGTCTTCGCGCACCAACCCGCCATCGATCTTCTCGGTGATGGCTTCGCCGCTGCGATTGCGCAAGGCTCCCTGGGCAATTTTTTGGTTGAGCGATTGTACGAGGACTGAGTCCGCGAGTGACACCGGGGTTTTATTCTCCGGACAAACTAAAATCTTCAATAGACCTTCATCAATCGTCATACGCACCTCGTCATAGCCACTATGCTAACTGTTCCTAGGGGAGAATTTCAAGCACCGCAACGAAGCGCGTGTCGTCGCTGGTACTTGCCCCACGTTCGATATGCAGCAGTTTAGAGGAGTGGGCAGTAGCGTTGCCTGCGGCATCGGGAAGCGTTACTTGACCACTCAATGCGCTGTTGAGGGCCTCAAAGTTAAAGTGCAAGTTGTCGAGCACCAAGTAGCGGGACTTTTGGTTAGACGGCCTGAGCAAGTGGTCCGAGAGCTCAAGCGTATGCCCCGGGAGCAAATTCCCGTACACCGTGAGTTCTGGCACTGCCAGGGAAGCGCCACCTAAGTTGGCGTCTATCCAGCTGGCGGCCCGTTGCGCTGGAGCATACTGAGTCAGATAGAGCACGTTGTAGCGACGGTACTCGTATTCACTAGGATGCAGCATGGCCCACTGTTCATAAGCCAGCGCGCCGGCAATCAGCGAGCAGAGCACAACCCGCCCAGCTCGAGTCGGAATACCCTTCAGCAGTGAGTCAACGACAATGCCTGCCGCGAGTGAGAGTAGTGGTATCAACGGAAGATAGAAGCGGATGTCGGTGAACCACCAGACTAAATGCAGGCAAAAATAAGCCGCAGAAAATGGGGCGGCAAATTTCATGAACTTGGGAGATGCTCGGTGCAGCTTCGGCAGGCCCGCGATTCCAAGGAGCAAGAAGAACGAGCCGAGCCAAAGCGCGAGCAGCAAAAAATCCAGCGAACGGGAAAACTCCCATTTCCCAAGTTCGCTGAGGTATCCGCTGCCGAGGTCCGCATGGTTCAACAGAATTCCCGCCCAGGTAGCCCAAACAAGAGCGACTAGGCCGATCGCTAACAGCTCTGTGCGTTGAATCCCATTCCGCGCACGCTGCACCAGAAGCACACCTAGTAAGAGAAGTCCCTCGTAACGCACCAGCGAGGCGACCCCGGCGATCCCCCAGCAGCTGCTCCACCTTGACTTTGCTGCTAGAAGCAACGCAGCCAGCATACAAAGGCAGAAAATCTGCTCGGTCAGGACGAGATTGCTATGGAGAAGGCTTAGATGGTGACCAGCCACAATTGCAGCTGCCAGCACTCCAACTCGCAGGTTAATCCCTCGCCCAATCGCGAATACAGCCAGGATCACTAGAATACTGGCGATAAGGGAGAGCAGTCCACCTGCCAGGCCATAACTGCCTAGAGCCGGCCCAAACATCGCGAGTAGTAAGGGAAGGCCTGGGGCGTACTTGGTATGGAACGCTCCGTCACCGAGCGTGTAATGCCCCATTTCATGAATTGAGCGGCTTAACGACAGGTACCAGTAGGAATCCCAAATAAATTGGGGACCTCCCCACGTTACCCACAGTGCGATCTTTGCCGCTGCGACGACTACCACGGCTGCCAGGCCGAGGAGGAGCTGGCTTGATCGGAGGGGCGAGCTTGCGTGCGAGGACATAGGGCGATTAAAGCAGCCTCTGCGCTGTCTATAAAGACCGGAAGGAAGGGGAGTGGTTACGCTCCTGTCGAGCAGGAATTGACGGCTACTGAGACCAGTGAACGTACCGAAATTTATGGGAATTTGGTCAATTGTCCGTATTGCATCTTGTTTCTGCTTCGTTATAGAACAGCCCTAAGAATGCCGTGTTTACGCGGCCATATTAGATAGTAAGTTTTAGTTTTCTGGTCTTATCTCTGTGACCTCAACTGCACCCTCAGCCGAGAGCCTTCTCGCGCTTCTGAAGTCCAAAGCTAGCTCCCCGATTGTCGAAGCTGCTGTCAGCTTGGGGGATGCCGTAGTGCGAGTACGCCGCGATGGCATGAAATCTTTTTTTACGACACTGCGAGACGATCCCTCTCTGCGCTTCGATCTTTTCGTGAGTGTGACCGCTGTTGATTGGATGGACACCCGGGAAGCGAGATTCGAAGTCGTCTATCATCTGATGAGCCTCTCGTCGCGCAATCGCTTGCGTGTCAAGATTGATGTTGAGGAGCGCGCCCCTGAAGTAGATACCGTCAGCGATCTTTGGCCGGGGGCAAACTTCATGGAGCGTGAGGTTTGGGATATGTACGGCATCGTCTTCAAGGGGCACCCCGACTTGCGCCGAACTCTGATGTATGAAGAGTTCGTCGGGCATCCACTGCGTAAGGACTATCCGGTGCAAGCGAAGCAGCCGCGCATTCCTTTGCTGCATCCAGAAGTTCGAAATACCGCGGTCGATATGCAGCGCCCGGCGTTGGTGAAAATTAATACTCGTGCAGGAGCGGGCCACTCGAGAGAAGGGAAGGCCGGACTCTAGGATTTGGATTTCCAAGATCAGGTAGGAACGATGGCCAAGGATTTGCTAAACGTTGATTACGGTGCCGGCGGTGTGACCACTCACATGCGAGCTCGCCCCTTGGGCGATGACTTGCATTCGGAAACCATGATTTTGAACATGGGGCCGGCCCATCCTGCCACGCACGGGACTGTACGTATCGTAGTCGAGCTCTCCGGCGAGAAGATCTTAGACAGCGATGTCGAAGTGGGGTACCTGCATCGCGGCTTTGAAAAGATGTGCGAGACGGTCGATTACAACCAGGTGATGCCATATACCGATCGCTTGAATTACGTTTCTCCCATCATCAACAATGTGGGTTGGTGCCTCACCGTCGAGAAGCTCTTGGGCATCGAAATTCCCAAGCGCGGCCAGTATGTGCGCGTGATCCTTTCAGAGATGTCCCGCATTACCGATCATTTGACCTGCTTGGGCGCTTCCGCCATGGAGCTCGGCGCCTTCACCGTAATGCTGTACTTGATCCAGGCGCGCGAATATCTCTGGGAGCTTATTGAAGAGGTAACGGGGGCCCGGCTTACGATCTCGTATTGCCGAGTCGGAGGCCTCAAGGCCGACCTGCCGGAGGGCTTTCGCCAGAAATTGACCAAGGCCCTTGATGGGACCCGCTTTCATCTTGAAAACAGCGATCGATTGCTGACCAAGAATCGTATATTTATCGATCGCATGTGCGATGTTGCCCCGCTTTCGGCCTCTGACGCCATCGCATATTCGATTACAGGCCCGCTAGCGCGGGCCGCTGGCGTTGCCTACGACGTTCGCAAATACTTCCCGTATTCCTCTTACGAGGACTTTGATTTCGAAGTTCCGCTTGGTACGAAGGGGGACAACTACGATCGATTTGTCGTCCGTATGCGCGAAATCGAGCAGTCGATGCGAATCATCGAGCAGGCCATGAAAAATCTTCCCGATGGTCCCATTAGCGTCGACGATCCGCATATCGTTCTCAATCCGAAGGACGAGGTGTACAGCTCTATTGATGGAATGATCAACCACTTCGAGATGGTCATTAAGGGAGTGCAGCCACCGAAGGGCGATGTCTATCTTCCCGTGGAGGGAGGAAACGGGGAACTCGGCTTCTATACCATTTCTGATGGAACTGGCCGTCCGTACAAAGTACATGTGCGGGCGCCGTCTTACATACATATGGGAGTGGTCAGCAAGCTGCTTTCAGGAGCGAATATTGCCGATGTCGTCCCGACTTTCGGCATGGTGAACATGATTGGTGGTGAGTGTGATCGCTAGGGGATTATGACTGTCAAGCTCTCGGATAAAGCCGAAAAGAGAATAGAGGAAATCAAAAAGCGCTACCCCGATGCCAAATCGGCGGTAATGCCCGCGCTCTACATTGCGCAGGAGGAACTCGGGCATATTACTGATCAGGCGATAGCCTGGGCGGCGGAAAAGGTTGGCATGGCTCCGGTGCATGTGCGGGAGGTCGCCACCTTTTATACGATGTATTACAAAAAGCCTGTGGGTAAGTACCATGTACAGATTTGCCGCACACTTTCGTGCGCACTATGCGGCTCAAAGAAGCTCTCGGAGCATTTGAAGAAACGTCTCCATATCGGTCCGGGCGAAGTCTCAAAGGACGGCATGTGGAGTTACGAGGAAGTCGAATGCTTAGGCTCCTGCGGTACTGCGCCGATGTGTGAAATCAATGATTGTTACTTTGAAAATCTTACCGTCGAAAAATTCGATCAGCTTTTAAGTCGCATAGAAAAAGAAAAGCCGGACCTGCGCTACTCGACGCTGAACGATCGTCTGGGCGACGGACTCAAGGATTATCCGAAGTCGGAAATTATTAAACTGTAGAGAAGTCGTGGGAAAGCATCGCAGTCTGCTTCTGAAGAATATTACCCAGCCGGATCAGTTCACGCTCAAGGGCTACGAGAGTCGCGGCGGGTATAGCGTCATCAAGAAGGTCCTGGCCATGGAGCCGGCGAAAGTCACGGAGGAGGTAAAAACCTCGGGACTACGCGGCCGCGGTGGCGCTGGATTTTCTTGCGGCATGAAGTGGGGGTTCATTCCCAAGGGCAATACCAAGCCTGTTTACTTGGTGAATAATGCGGATGAAAGCGAGCCCGGTACCTTCAAAGATCGCTTGCTGCTCGAAAACGATCCTCATCTCGTCATCGAGGGCATGCTTATTGCTGCCTGGGCTGTGCAGTGCAATTGGTCTTGCATCTACATTCGCGGTGAATACGGCTATCCGTACATTCGTATTCAACGCGCTATCGACGAGGCCTACGCCAAGGGGTATCTCGGCGACAATATTTTCGGCACAGGCTTCAAGCACCACATGGTAGTGCATCGTGGGGCAGGCGCCTATATCTGCGGGGAGGAGACGGCGTTACTGGAGTCGCTTGAGGGTAACAAGGGCCAGCCTCGGCTCAAGCCTCCTTTCTTCCCAGCGTCGATTGGCCTCTATCGCTGTCCGACGATTGTCAACAACACCGAAACATTAGCTGCACTGGTCTGGATTTTGGAGAACGGGGGAAAGGCTTACTCTGAGATTGGAACGCCGAAATCCACCGGCACCAAGTTGATCTCTGCCTCGGGACATATCAATAAGCCCGGAGTCTATGAGATCGAGCTTGGGTATCCGATTTTGCAGTTCATAGAAGAGGAATGTGGCGGAATTCGTGGCGGTAAAAAGCTCAAAGCCGTAATTCCCGGTGGGTCGTCCATGCCGGTGTTGCGCGCCGACGAGCTTGCTGGAGTAACTCTCGATTACGAGTCCTTGGTAAAGGCTGGTTCGCATATGGGATCAGGCGGTTTCATGGTGATGGACGAGACCACTGACATGGTCCAGGCCGCTATGAATATCGCGCACTTTTATGCGCACGAGTCTTGCGGACAATGCACTCCGTGCCGTGAAGGCGGACATTGGATCGAGAAGATATTTAATCGCATCGGTCGTGGACAAGGCGCGGCAGGCGACGTGCAGTTAGTCGAAAGTATCTGCAGCCAGATAGCCGGACACACGATTTGCGCATTTGGCGAAGCCCTGTCTTGGCCTGCGCAGGCATTTATTCGCAAATTTCCCGAAGAGTTCAAGGAGCAGATCGGCGACGCATTGGTGGGTATCCGCAAGCGTCGCGAGCCCTTGAATATCGAACACGAAGGCGCTTCGCACTAAGGGGTTTATCGAGGATTTTAGAGTATGGGTACGAATGGTGAAGCTCCGGTCATGGTGAACCTAACCATCGACGGCAAGAAAGCCGCAGTTCCAAAGGGTACGAACCTCATAGAGGCCGCTAAGTCGGTTGGGATAGAGATTCCGCACTACTGCTATCACCCGCACCTTTCAATCGCTGGCAACTGCCGGATGTGCCAGGTCCAGATTAAGGGGCAAGCTAAGCTCGCCATCGGCTGCAACACTCCGGTCGCCGAGGGCATGGAGGTTTTGACTCAGGAGACCAGCAAGGATGCCGCTGATTCACAAGCCGCTACCCTCGAGTTTATCTTGATCAATCATCCCCTTGATTGCACTGTTTGCGATCAGGCCGGACACTGCAAGCTCCAGGACTATCACTACGATTATAATGCCAGACCCAGCCGCTTCCTTGAGAACAAGGAGCATAAGGTCAAAGCAGAACCGCTGGGGCCTCATGTTGTTCTCGACGGTGAACGCTGCATCATGTGCACTCGCTGCATCCGCTTCTGCGATGAAGTGACCGGTACTTCGGAACTGGGAATGCTTAACCGCGGCGATCGCTCAGTGATAGCCATTAATCCAGGCCGAGAGTTGAATAACCCGCTTTCGGGAACGGTGGTCGATCTTTGTCCGGTCGGTGCGCTGACGCATCGCGATTGGCGATTTAATACTCGTATCTGGTTTACTAAGCAGACTGACTCTATTTGTCCCGGTTGTTCAACCGGCTGCAATGTGAAGGTAGCGGAGCGCGATGGGCAAGTGGTGCAGGTCAAGGCCCGGTTGAATAGCGAAATCAATAAGGAGTGGCTCTGTGACGAAGGTCGCTACGGATTTCACCGCTTTTTGCCTACTGACCGTGCAACAAAGCCGTTGATTGCCGGAAAGGACAGCTCGCTGGACGCCGCCCTCAAGGAAGCTTCGAAACTAAAGGGCGCTGAAGCATTGGTATTCGTATCGCCTGATCTTCTGCTCGAGGAGTATGCGCTGCTCAAATCACTCCTGGACAAGGTCGCTCCGAAGGCCGCCGTCGTGGTCAGCTACCGTGAGCGCAAGCTCAGTGATACTGAAAGGATTCTGATCAGTCCGGACTATGCCTGCAACTTCCGCGGGGCCGAGTGGACCGGACTTGTGAGCAAGGTAAGCGAGCCTGCCTACGAGGAGGCATTAAACAAGCTTCGCAGCGGCTCGGCTACTGCCGTGATGCTCGTAGGCGATCGTGCTATCTGGCCGGCAGACATGAACGACGCGGCAGTGGCGGGTCTCAAGAATGCGGCCTGCAGTGTGGCGATGCTTTCAAATCGTGCCCATAGGGCAGCAGCAGCTCGCGTGGTGCTTCCAGGGCGAAGTATTCTCGAGAAAGCTGGGTTGCTTATAAATCGCGCAGGAAGGCTCCAGTACTGCGATCGAGTGGTTGAGGCGCCTGAGGGAAGCGAGCCCGAATGGCGGCTGCTGGCCAAATTGGCTCAGGCTTGTGGGACGAAGATCTCAGATGCCATCGATGACCGCAGTACGACGATTAGCTTTTTGTCCGCCGATTCGCGGCTGGCAGGTGTTCGAATTGCTGCCGTCAAGGCTGGCGGGGTAGATATGGCAAGCCTCAAACAGGCGAGTCCAGCGGGGCAGCATTCTGCTGCCGTCATGCAGAGCAATGTCTAATCAGGATTATCCCCGATGGAAATAGTCATCCTGCTTCTCAAAGTCTTCGTCGTCTTCAATCTGATAATGGGATTGGCTTCGATTTGTACGTGGATTGAACGCAAGGGGTCGGCACTTATTCAGGATCGCGTCGGGGCAAACAGGGCCGGGGCTTTCGTCGAAACCGATATTATTCCGCTCAAGCCGGTGGCTTGGCTCGTGCGCTGGCTTGGCATCTTAGGCGTCATTAATACGCTGCTTTGCGATGCAGTGAAGGCGCTGTTCAAGGAAGATTTTGTTCCCGAAGGCGTCTCCAATTTCATGCACTGCCTAGCGCCCTTTATGGCAGTGTTCCCGATTTTTGTGTCTTTCGCGGTGTTGCCCTTCGCGCCTGATTTTACTCTGGGGGGCTACCATATCCGACCGCAGCTCGCCACGCTCGATGCGGGAGTGCTGTTCGTTTTCGCGATGGGTTCCATTTCGGTTTACGGCGTAGCGCTTGCCGGGTGGACCGGCAACAACAAATTTTCGCTGCTCGGCGGACTGCGTGCCGCTGCTCAGATGATCTCGTATGAGCTGGCCATGGGATTGTCCCTCGTCTCCGTCATTATTATGTACGGCACCCTCGATCTCTACGAGATGGTTCGGGCGCAGACTTCTGTGTGGGGCATCTTCTCCTATCCCACCGCATGGATCTCCTTTCTTATCTTTTTTGTCGTGGGCATGGCGGAGACCAAGCGCGGACCCTTCGACTTGCCGGAATCCGAGTCAGAGCTCGTGGCCGGGTATTTTACTGAATATTCCGGCATGAAATTCCTCATTTTTTGGCTCGGGGAGTTTGCTGAAATAGCGCTTTTCTCAGCCATTGTCGTTTTGCTCTTTTTTGGTGGTTGGAATTTGCCGTTCGTGAATCTGCCGCAGGGCCTGTGGTGGTCCGCGCTGCTCGCGCACCTGATTTTGATGAGCAAGATTTTGTTCTTCTGCATCTTGCAAATCGTTATCCGCTGGACTCTTCCGCGGTTTCGATATGATCAGCTCATGCATTTAGGTTGGAAGATTTTGTTGCCGCTGAGCATGGTCAACTTGATGCTGGTCGCGGCCTGGCGGGTTCTCTAGGAGGAATATGACGCTAGCTTTTTACATCATGGCCGCGCTGCTCGTAGCTTCGGGCCTCGGCGTCGTGTCCATGCGAAACCCGATGCATAGCGCGCTGTGCCTCGTGGTTAATTTGTTGACGGTCGCTGCGCTGTTTGCCTCTCTGGAGGCGCATTTCTTGGCTACCGTGCAGATTATCGTCTACGCCGGCGCCATCGTCGTGCTCGTACTCTTCGTTTTGATGCTGCTGAATATCAAAATTGAGCAGCCTAAGCGCATGGGGCTGCCCTTGGTGCTCGGGGCAAGTGCATGCGGCGGGGCCTTCCTCGCTTTGCTCATCCCGCTTCTGAATGACGCTTTTAAAGTCTTTCCTGAGCCCAGTAGGGCAGTCGAGGGAACGGTGCGGAATTTTGGAAAGATTCTCTATAACACGTACCTATTCCCTTTTGAGGCAGCGTCTATTTTGATCATGGCGGCTATCGTCGGTGCGGTGATGCTGGCCAAGAGACGGGGAACATTCAAAGGATAGAATCATGGTGCCCATTAGTTACTACCTCACACTGTCTGCAATGATGTTTACCCTGGGGGTGATTGGCGTCGTCATCCGGCGAAACGCTATCGTCGTTTTCATGTGCATCGAATTGATGTTGAACGCCGTTAACGTCTCGTTCGTTACGCTGTCGCGATCTACCGGAAATTTGGATGGGCAGCTGGCCGTGTTCTTCGTGATGGTCGTTGCAGCTGCTGAGGCAGCGGTGGGGCTTGCCATCATCATTTCGGTTTTTAGAGCCAATAAGTCAATTGAAACCTCGGATGCAGCGGAGTTGAACGGATAGGAATCATGGAAGCACAACCGTATTTTCTCGGTCTCATTCCGCTGATGCCCTTGTTGGGCTCGGCATTGGCATTCCTGGTAGGACGGCGTGCCAAGCCGTTAGCAGGTTGGATAGCAACCGTCGCCAGCCTATCGGCATTCGTGCTGACTGTTCTTTGCGCCCAGTCCTTGCCCGAGGATGAGAGCTGGAATTTCCTGGCTTTTTCTTGGTTCAACGTATTCGATCTTTCAGTCGACTTTGCCTTTCGTTTCGATCATTTGACTGCGGTCATGTGTTTGGTCGTCACCGGTGTCGGCTCGCTGATCCACCTTTATTCGATTGCATACATGGAAGAGGACGAGGGGAGGCATAGATTCTTTTCATACCTCAATTTGTTCATGTTCTCGATGTTGACCTTGGTATTGGGGGCCAACTTGCTGGTGCTCTTTGTCGGCTGGGAAGGGGTGGGTCTCTGCTCGTACTTGCTGATTGGCTTCTGGTTCAAGAACTTGCCATACGCGGCTGCTGGCCGGAAGGCGTTCGTGGTAAACCGCATCGGCGACGCCGGATTTTTGCTAGGAATATTTTTACTGCAGCAGCAGTTTGGCACGATTGATTTCGCCAGGCTGGCTAATGCAATTATGGTCAATCCAACCAATCCGGAAATGGTTGCGTTCTACACGCTCGTCGCCTTCTGTCTCTTCGTTGGGGCTACGGGAAAGTCAGCTCAGATACCTCTGTTCGTATGGCTGCCGGACGCCATGGCTGGCCCGACTCCGGTCTCCGCTCTGATACATGCTGCAACGATGGTGACGGCTGGCGTCTACATGATGGCGCGCCTGAATTTCCTATTTGCTTTGGCGCCTTACGCCCTCTTCATCGTCTCGCTGGTGGCAATCGCCACCGCCTTCGTCGCGGCGGTAACCGCTGTGACACAGAACGATATCAAGAAGGTGCTCGCATACTCCACAGTCAGCCAGCTCGGATTTATGTTTATGGCTGCTTCCGCCGGGGCTTACTGGGTAGCAGTGTTTCATCTCGTGACCCACGCCTTCTTCAAAGCCTGCTTGTTCCTTGGTGCTGGCTCCGTGATTCACGGCTGCCATCACGAACAGGATATGCGCCAAATGGGAGGACTATTAAAATCCATGCCGATAACGGCAATCACCTACGGCATATCAACTTTGGCCATTGCTGGAATTTATCCGTTTGCCGGTTATTTTTCGAAGCACGCAATCTTGGCGGCTCTTGAGCATAATCATAATCCCTATCTTCATACCGCGACGAGTTTCTTGTTGCTCGCAGCGACCTTCACTGCCTTTCTGACCGCCTTTTACATGACGAGATCCTTTGCCATGACCTTTCTTGGTGCATACCGCGGACACGCGCATCCGCATGAATCGCCCTGGAAGATGACCTTCCCGTTAGTCATTCTGGCTGCACTGGCTGTGGTAGCCGGTCTCTATCTCTCCCATGAGCTGCCGGAGTATCTGTCGACGGTACTGCCTGCGGGCGGGCACCATGAAGCTGAGAGCATCGTCGAAGCGCTAAAGAATTCTTGGGTGGGGCTGTTGGGCGTTTTCCTCGGGTTAGTTTTGTACACCAAGCTCGCCGATGTACCGAAGCAAGTATTCAATGCGGTTTTACCGATTAGCAGGCTTTCTCTGAATAAATTCTATGTCGACGAGATATATGCCGCGCTCATTATTCGTCCGCTCGAGGGACTCTCGGCCATATTATTCAAGGTGGTTGATCAGTCCATTATTGATGGAGCAGTAAACGGCACTGGAGCAGTTGTTGAAATGTCAGGCGAGGTGGCGCGGGCGACTCAAACCGGAAACGTGCGGCATTACGCCTTATTTATGTTCATGGCAACGCTAGCGGTGGCTCTGTTCTGCTTCGTGCTGTAAGGGGATAAATGGATTCTATACTGTACAATTTCCCGTACCTGAGTGCTCTGACCTTTCTGCCTTTGGTCGGGGCCATCCTTTTGTATTTGTTCCCTTCCTTTAGGCCGGAGAACGATGTTCATGGCAATCGCGCGCGCTCATGGAGCTTGCTCGTTTCTTTGGCAGTATTCGTCCTTTCCGTGTTGATGTACCTCGACTTCAATCCGAGTCAGTCTGGCTACCAATTTCTAGAAAAGGCTTCCTGGATTCCGGGATTCGGCATTTCCTACACCGTCGGCGTGGATGGCATTAGTCTTCTGTTAGTGCTGTTGACTACGTTCCTGATGCCAATCGTCGTCTTGGCCTCTGGTTCAGTGCACGACAAGCTGCGCGGCTACCTGGCCTGCATGTTGACCCTGCAAACAGCCATGATTGGAACACTGGTCGCGCTCGATGTGTTCCTATTCTACGTGTACTGGGAGCTGATGCTGGCACCGATGTACTTCATCATCGGCATCTGGGGTGGAAAACGCAGAATTTATGCCACGGTCAAATTCGTACTGTACACGGTCTTCGGCAGCGTACTGATGTTGGTGGCAATCCTCTATGTGGCTTGGAAGTTTTACGAGCAGAAGAATGCCATGTCATTCTCGCTCGAGGATCTCATCTTGTATACGAACCTCACCCGCAAGGAGGAGATCTGGCTGTTTGCTGCGTTCGCGCTCGCTTTCGGCATCAAGGTGCCCGTCTTCCCGTTCCACACCTGGCTGCCTGACGCGCATGTCGAGGCTCCAACAGGAGGCTCGGTCGTGCTGGCTGGGGTACTCTTGAAGATGGGGTTGTACGGCTTTATCCGATTTGCCTATCCCTTATTTCCCCATGGGGCTGAGTTCTTCGCGCCGCTGATGATTGCTCTAGCGGTTATTGGAATCATTTACGGGGCGCTGGTGGCCTGGGTGCAGGATGACATTAAGAAGCTCGTTGCATACTCGTCGGTTTCCCATCTTGGATATTGCGTGCTCGGCTTCTTCGCCGGAGTGATTCTTGCCAAGAACTCGGGCGGAGAGCCCGTAAATACCGCGGCGGCAGTGGGATCGGTTTATCAGATGCTGAACCATGGAATTTCCACTGGCGCCCTGTTCTTGCTTGTCGGCGTTCTCTACGATCGCCGACATACGCGGGCAATCGCTGAGTACGGAGGGCTTGCTTCAAAGGTCCCGGTATTTGCGTTCTTGTTTCTTGTCTTCACCTTGAGCTCTATAGCGCTGCCGCTGACGAATGGTTTTGTTGGAGAGTTCCTGATCCTGTACGGCAGCTTTGTTGCGGTGCCGATGTGGACGGTTGTCGCATGCGGAGGGGTTATCTTGGGAGCTGTGTACATGCTGACACTCTACATGAAGACCATGTTCGGAGAGATCGACCAAGAAAAAAACGGAGATCTTGCCGATGTCACTCCGCGCGAGATAGCAACCTTTGCCCCGCTGCTGGTGATGGTGTTTTGGATGGGCTTGTTCCCGCAGCCGTTTTTGTCCCGCATTGAGCTCAGTGTTTCTCAGTATATGAAAGTGGTGCAGGAGCGCAGTGAGGCGCTGCGATCCTACGAAGCTGCCCGCATGAACACCGACACCGAAATCGCTGCAGTTGCAGGCAAAACGCGACAGACTCCGGGCAATGGGAGTATTTCATTATGACGGAAGTGATGGTTCTTAATCTGGCACTTACGGCTCCCGTAGTCGTATTGAGCTTCGGAGCGCTGGTACTCCTGCTTGTAGATTCATTCGCGAGCAAGCCCTGGCCTCGAGCGATGTTGGCTTGCCTCACTTTCGTTTTGGCCATGCTTAGCCTCACCGTGCTTGCGCCGGCGTTCGGGCCCGGAGTGACGGCTTTTAGCGGCTTCCTCTACGGCGATTTGTTCGCCTGGTTCTTTACCTTCGTGTTGCTCGGAGGGGCGCTCTTGTCGCTGCTTCTTGGCATGCATGATTTGGAGCGGGAAGGTATCGAGGCGCCAACGGAGTATTATGCGCTGCTTTTGATGTCGACCGCGGGGGCTATCATATTTTCCACCGCTGCCGAGCTCATAACCCTCTTTCTGGGACTTGAGATCATGTCCATGGCGCTCTACTGCATGTGCGGGGCCGCTACGGGGCTTCGGCGTTCGGCCGAGTCGGCCCTAAAGTACTTTTTGCTGGGATCCTTCAGCTCTGCTTTCATGCTCTACGGTATTGCGCTGCTCTATGGTTTGACCGGCACTACGATGGTGGAGCAAATCGCGGCTGCTGCGGGAAGGGGCGATCAAATCGCGATGCACTTTGCGATGGCGCTGATGCTTATCGGATTGATTTTCAAGCTTGGCGCTGTGCCGTTTCATTTCTGGGCTCCGGACGTCTACGAAGGTGCGCCGACTCCGGTCACCGCATTCATGGCTTGCGTCATTAAGGCTTCGGCGCTTGCGGCCACTATTCGGATTTTGTGGACAGCCTTCGGAGACCTGGTCATTTTTTGGTCGGGGGCAGTATCGTTCCTCGCAGTTATCACCATGATTGTCGGAAATGTGGTAGCGCTCAGGCAGCGCAGTCTCAAGCGCATGCTGGCTTACTCTAGCATCGCGCACGCGGGCTATATGTTGGTTGGCATTCTGGCTCCGGGCCCGGAGTTTGGCGGTGGCCCTGCAGTCTTGTATTACATCGTCGGGTATATCGTGATGACTATGGGCGCTTTTGGAGTCGTCCTTGCTGTAAGCAGCAGGCACGCGACCGGGCATCATCCAGACGATATTACCCGATTCAACGGGCTCGGGTACCGGCAGCCCTTTTTGGGCTTCGCCATGAGCATCTTTATGCTTTCCTTGGCTGGAATTCCTCCCGGCATGACGGGGCTTTTGGGCAAATTCTATATCTTCTCCGCTGCGGTGAAGGCGGATTATGTCGGTTTGGCTATTGTCGGGGTGCTGTGCTCAGCAGTGTCTTGCTACTACTATTTGCGAATTATCGTCGCGATGTACTTCGTTGAGGGAGAGAATGAAGAGGCTCTTCCCTCGATGGCCGCAAATGTCCCGCTTCTGGGAGTACTGACCGTTTGTATTACGGGGGCGATTTTCTTGGGTCTGTTTCCCTCAGCCATTTATAATAGCGCTGCCGTCGTAATGCAGAATTTCTAACTGCACTGCTGTTGATACAGCGAAATTCTTTGGATAGGCGTCACCTCACCGGGAGGAGGAGTGCGTTCTAGCATGTACACCAGCTCTATGCTCATGAGCGCCTGAGAATCGTCTCCGTGATTGTTCCAGTTTCGGCACAGGTATTCAGCAAGCAGCCGATACTTCTCTCTGTCCTGCAGGGTCCAGAGGTTGATTAGATACTTTCTCCAGCGTTCGCCTGGATATCGTAAGGAGAGGTCACCGGGACGCTGAGTGGTCAGCGCTGCGCTTGACTCAAGGTCTGCAACTCCGGGGAATATGTCTCGCTGCGAGCCATCTCGCAGCGTAGCGCTGAAGATGTACCAGCCGTCGTCCCGTTGGGGATCGGGGGCGAACATATCCCAATTTTGATCCAGTCGGGAGGCGCTCACGAGAATGTCCGTTAGAGGTGGAACCGCGCTCGTTCGGTGCAATGTTGAGAGGTTCCACTGGAACACCGCAAGGAGCAGGGGGACTGCGACGACCTGCCAGAGAGTCTCCAGAGGCGGTCGTCGCGCTGATTTCGCTGGAAGTTCAGAGTGAATGACGCCCAGCTCGGAGCCCAGTAGGCGATTCCAAATCTGCGTCGGAATGAAGAATAGGAAGGAAACTAAGTTCGTCCAAGGAAAGGGACCCAAATTTAAGCAGATAAGAAAGCTGACATGCATGGCAACAAAGCCCAGCACCGCTACCAAGCGGAAAACCCAGGTATGAATCGGAATATAGAGCATTAGCGGAAGCGCTGCCTCGACCAGCAGCACCAGCGGGGTGACTTGAGCCAGGAGGTTTTGGTGCTGGAGCAGACTATGCCCAAAAGGGGTGACTAGTTGGTCGATGCTGAGCGCGTAGTAGAGCGCAGAGCCCTGAACCCATGAGTCGCCTTGCAGCTTTAGAGCCACGGTGAAGACATATACGAAGACGATCTGAAGGCCGAAAGCAATGGTTCCGACGTTCAGCGCTATTCGGGATGGCCTCGTTTGCCGTAAACCCCTCTGCCGAGCGTCAAACGACCATTGTTCCCCAAGGGGCAAAAACATGCTCCAAAAGAGCATTACCCGCAGGAGGAGGTCTCCACCTTGAATCGCCAACGGGTTGCGTACCTGGAGGCATACGACTAGATACCAACTTAGAGCGTTCGCGAAGCGCGTCCAGTATCCGACCATCAACCAGAGGCCGGCTAAAGCGGTAAGCAGGAGGAGCGCCGAATGAAAATCGGAACTCACGTCGCAGTATAGATTATAGGGAAGCCCCAGCGAGGTGGATTCGGAAAGCGCGGAGCAAGGAAGAACTCCCGAATTGCTGTAAAAAGCTTCCCTGAAGCGCAGTCGAAGCAGCGAGTGCACGAGCACCAGTGCGCCCAACCCCATGCGCAGGATTGCCAGGGAGCGGGTATCGGCTCCGAAGATTGATGAGAGAAATTTTGACTTACTTTTCAATATGCCCCTCGCTGCCAATGTATCCCGTATGCCCGGCTCGGGCGAGGGGTGCCTTAACCCCGATTCCTATCCTTTTCGACGAATCCTCGCAGTATGGTGTCGAACGCTAGTCGAATGTCGGTTTCGCGAATATAGACGATCAACTCGGTCGCCGTTGACGCCAGTTCTATAAGGTTAATTCCCTGCAATGCGATTTGCTCGAGGATTTTGTGCAGGAAGCCGGGGACCTCGATGTACCTGGGATGAAACCTCACGCTGAGCGAGGCTACTTCGTCGCGCACGAGTTTCGGCTTATGCGGAAGTATGCTCGACACCAATGAGCGATGCTGAGAGTCAAAGATAAGGGTAATCTCGGAGCTGCCTTCACTGAGCGTGAGGTAAGAACCGACTCGATTTAGCTTTGAATAGATGAGCTCTGTCGCGCGGTGGTTTTCTTCAGTCCGGTAAAGTGTCATCACCGTGAGGCCCGAAAGCACCGATAGGTGTTCGACCTGGTAATGCGCCGACCCAGCGTTGCGCCTAGCCTTGCCCTCTTTCCTCGCTCGTCTGGAAAGTGCCATGACGAGGGAGCTCTCTCGGATCTCCTTTTTGGTGCGTGCCTCGACCAGAGGCTTAACGAAGCGCGCCAGCTGGGACAAATTGAAGAGCCCATTGCTGAAGCCATACCGCAGCTCAGGACTGCTCAGAAGGATTTCATCGAGCGCTGTTGATAGCGTTTTCACAGGTCCTCTTTGTTCTAGTGTTATAAATATAACATAAAGGATAAAATTTCATACTTTTTCTTTGATTTTTTTGCCCGTAGAGCCGCCCCAGCATACAACCTTCACACGTAGGAATTTATTTTTGTTGGTTTAACGATGGTACCCGAAGTAACCGCTGAAGTTGGCAACCAAGCCCCTTGGACTAATTTGCTCAGGGAGGCAGCCGGTGCTGAAGCCTTTACGCTGCCTCATATTGATATCGAGCAGACGCCTCGTCGCGTGGTTGAGCTTAGGCGGGCGCAGCCTGCCGACTATGAATCGCTCGTGACCAGGCTCTCCGCCCATCCCGAGCTTAGCTTTTCACCCCAGTGGGAAGCCGAGAAGCTGGCGCGCTCCATCGCCGAGGGGTCTTCTCCGGTGTTGGTGGCGACTGTTGGCGGGCAAGTAGTGGGAATGGCTGTGGGCGGCGTACACGGAGTGCGCGGTGTGCTGCATTATTTACTCGTAGAACCCGGCTCGCGAGATATGGGAATCGGCCGACAATTGGCCGAGGGCATGCTGAATGAATTTGCGAATGCCGGCGTCTACCGTGTGCACGTGTTTGTAAATGATGACAACCGCGATGCTCGCGCATATCTCGATCGCCTGGGATTTGCACCGCAGATCGGAGAGCGTTTCATGCAGCGAGACCTGATTAGTCCCGAAGATCCCGCACTGAATCCTCTCCCGGTTCCTGAGGGAGTGACTTTTCGCGACGCATCAGTGGCGGACATCGATCGCCTTATCGCTCGTATTGCAGGAGTAAAGGAGCTTGCCTTTCAGGAGTGGGAGACGGCACTGCTGCGATCATGGGCCGAGCGTCCGTGTGGGCAGATTTGCCGAATCGCTTACGATGAAAATGATCATATCTTGGGTGCCATTATCGGCGGCCATAATGGAATTCGCGGCACGATAAATCATACCTGGGTGGCCGAAGGCTGCCGCAAGCACGGGCTTGGGGGATTTATGGCCACCGAAGTGATCCGTGAGTTCGCCGCAGAAGGTGTCAAGCGTATTCACTTGATGGTTACCCCAGGCAACGATGTTGCCTATCGCTTTTGGGACAAGCATCATTTTCAGGAAATCCCTGGGGAGACTTTTTTGGAGGTAGATATCCCATGTCCTACGAGATAGATCCTGAGCGCCGCGAGCGCGTGGTGCAGTGGTTGGCGGAGCGCCAACCCAGTTTCCCGAGTCTGTTTCCAATCCCACGGCAGGGAGGGAACTACGTGGCTTTGGATTTGTCGAGGAACAACACCGGTCTCCAGGCACTGGGCATTGTGGATACGACGGCGCTGACTGATTATATTTTTCGTGAAATATCCTCGCATGGAGCCCAAGTCGGATTCGGGGGCTATAACGAGGACCGTGCCTGGTATCAGCGCGCCGACTTTTTTGCGGTTCAGGGTGAGCCGAGAACGATTCATATCGGCGTCGATCTTTGGGCCAAGCCCGGCACTCCAGTCATCTTGCCGATTGCGGGCCACATTCATAGTCTGCAGGACAATAATCGCTTCGGTGACTATGGACCTACGCTCATTTTCGAGCACGAGGTGGACGGCGCTCCGTTCTATTCTCTCTATGGGCATCTTTCTGTCGATTCCTTGAGAGGCAAACAGCCGGGGCAGCACTTTGAGGCAGGAACTCATATTGCCGCTGTTGGAGCGCCCCCTCGCAACGGAGATTGGCCTCCGCATGTGCACTTTCAGCTCATGCTCGACATGCTGGGTATGCAGGGAGATTTCCCCGCCGTTTGCGTGAAATCACAGCGGGACTACTATCTGGCCCTGTGTCCTAATCCCGAGCTGGTACTGGGACTGCAATCCGGGGTGGTACAGGAAGGCCGATCGATCTCGCCCCCTCTCTAAGTTCTGCTTCTTATTGGCTGGGCTAACTGCCTAAAAAGGCAGAAGTAAGTTGATGGTTCGATAGTCTCACGCAGTCCTTGCTTCCTTGACTAAGACCCAAAACCCTATTATTTTATGGGCTTACGGGACTTTTCTGTCCTTGTTCTTTCTAGCTATCTCGCGCCCGCCTCTGGGTCGACCCCTTCATAGTTACTCGAACAGTCATGCGCGACTTCGTAGGGAGCATTTTGGGCGGCGGGCTATCCGTAGAGCAAAACTTTTGTGCAACCATGGCAGGGGAGCTCTGGTCTCTTAGTGCGCAGAGTTGAGGTGTAAGGAGCCTTTTAGTCAGTGGACGGACATTCGATTCAATCATCAAATCTTGCCCCAAATGCGGGCAGTAAAGCTCCTGATCCGAGTCAATTACCTTGTCCAGTTGTCGATGTTATCGGGGGAGTATCTTCGAGAGCTGATTCCCTGAATGCGCTTTCGACGACTGACCGAGCGGGAGCTTTTACTGAACAGGTGGAAGCCGCAAATATCAGGGCGGCGGGCGTCGCAAACGATTTTTGGGTTGAAAAACGGACTCGCGCTGAAGCAGAAGCCAATGAGGCCGTGCGCTCATCGCGCTTGACCAGAATCAACCAACAAAGCTCCTGGGTTTCGGCCTTCGTCGATCGTAACTCCTCGCCCTTGACCCTCTCCGCCGACTTGGACCGCGTGTTCACTGCCGTGGCTTGGTATGCCCATACCGATCGCGCAAGGTCTGGAGATTTTTCCGGTCTACGGCTTTTTGGTGTTGATACGACCAAAATTGAGGCCGTTTGGGGCACCCTGACTGAGCTTGCAGAGTTCTATGTCGAGAAGACTGGGATTACCAAGCATCAAGAGATTTGGCTCGAGCACGATCGCCGCGACCAACTAGTGCAGCGAACCTGGAGCAGCTTCTCGACTGAATATGCAAACGCCCTAGACAAGACGGCTCTACCTGAGGTCTTAACCAAGTTTTTTCGTGATTTTTCGCATGCCGGCCCGATAATGCAGGATGAGCAGCATGAGCAGGCCTTGCTGGCGCATGCCATGTTTGACGCCGCTGAATATCGCCTGGCGGCGCGGCTAAAGGTGGATCGAGCTGCCGTCCCGCTGCCATATCATACTCTTCACCAACTTCGCTCTTTGCAGACGTTAATGCCCGACAGCAAAGCAGTCGTTAAGTTGAATGAGGCCCTTTTAGCTCCGACAGGAGCGAATGTTTTTCTGTTTTGCTGCCCTGACTACGCTCGCGAAAAGCTTCCTGGCGGTAATTATCATTATACCATGGATGGATTGGGCACGGGCACGGGATTGACGGGGGAGCGAGCTCTACCCGTTGTTAACGCGTTGCTCGACAGGTTGCAGAGCCTTTCTTCAAGGGGCGCAGCAGCTGCTCCTGCGAACATTCGCATCGGTTATGCCGACTTCGAAGCTACTCCGGAAAACGCCAATCGTTGTGGGATGGGCTTTAACGAGCACGAATTCCTGCGACGGCTGGGTATGTCGGCAGTCAGCGTCCAGCAGCGTATCCAAGCAAATCTGGGATCTAAACTGAGCGCTGAACTGCTCGACGATTCCGCTTCGTTCGACGATCCAGTCGGCAAGCTCAAGATGAAGATCGTGAATCGCGAAAATGGACACGAAATCGCAAGAATCACGATAGGACGAGTCACGGACTCCTTTGCTGAATTTAATCCCGGCTACTCGGGAATCAAGGACTTTGAAGAGCGAGTTGCTACTGAGCGCCAGGAACTGTTGCGATTTGCAACGGCCGATCTTTCTACCTTTACCGAAGGGAAGGAGCGAACAACCGCAGAAGCATTCCGCCGCGCTCTCGATACTCTCTTGGCGCTTCGTCTCGAACTAATGCTGGAGTGGAAGACGGAGCAGGTTCCGCCGTACCTCGATAAACTGGCTGCGCAGATGCCGTTCGACAATAAGGCAGAGGTGATTCGCTCGCTGCAGGCCGGATTGTCGACTGGAGATCCAGAGCGTTCTGAGGCATTACGGTATCTTCGCGGAAAGATAGCGGCGCAGGGCGCCGAGTATGCCACGATGCACAAGCTTATGGCAGCGGCTCCGCACGTGATGCATATGTACGCAGATGCGGCTAATATGTGGCAGCTCTTTGGCAAGAAGAGTATTCCGATGCTGGGCATTCGCGGCGGCTATACCGGAGCTGATGTCGTCGACCTGACCCCGGCCCCTTAATTCACCGGAGTAGTCCTATGGTAGTTTCAGAGCACGATCTTACGGCCCTTCGTGAACGTCAAAATCAGGAGGTCGATGTTAAAACCGACTCGCTCGCAGCAACGAATCAGCTGCTCTCCGCCTTGGATGCGCGGCGCGGTGACTCGGATCCTTCGTTCGGTGTTATGCGTGCCGCGGAGGCCGTAACCGAGTCCCTGAGGCTGCCGCTTACTCGAACCGTCGATGAGTTTATCGGCGCCGCCTTTCTGCTGAGTCTCGATTACGATCAGGTGCAAATTCTTGGCTTGAATTCTCGACAGCACGCTCATGCTGTTGTTCTTGGAGAACTTTGCCACAGTTTTCTTGCGCTCAACCGGGCTAACCAGACCCTGCGGGATTCCGGAGACGGCGCTATTCAAGGATTGAAGCCAGGCTACATTGAAACAGAGAAGTCCCTGCTTGCCTTGCTCTCTGGCGCTGCGAGAGCATACGCAGATTGCCTTAAGCCCATCACTGAATAAATATAATTAGATCAACCGCCTAGGCCCCTAAATATCCAGAGGCAGATGCGCCCTGACCCGATATTACCGGCAATCTATGGTAAGCATAGACCTCGCCCATAATCGGGCTGTCATAGGCCAGAACAAGGGTATTAGGTCCTGCGCCCTGTAAGATTTCACCAAGCAGTTCATATTCCGCGATATTCTCCGGAACGACGCTTGTTGCGATTCTCCGGATGTAATCCTCATCCCTCTCATTTTCCCCTATGGGGAACCACTTGGAATACAACCCAAGCCGACCCTGCACGATAAAATCAGCAATCGCCTTCAACTTAGGGTCGTCTTCAAGAATCGTTCGAATCTCGGCGGCCCGCGCCTCCTTCCGATGAAGGAACTCGGCATCGGGAATAACCTGATTGGTTAGTTGTGGGACTAGGGCGATGCCGCAGCGTTCGGCGTACATCGAGCGAACTGCCAGTCCGCTCGCTTCGAGACGTGCCACCGCGTCCTCATAGGAAAGATCGCCCGATCCGTCTGCGGTATTGCTTTTAAACCCCTTCGCCACTTCAAATGTTCCCTCGTAATGCACGAAGGTCACATTCTCCCGACCTAGGTGTCTAGAGAGCACGGAATGCCAGGCCTGCACATAATCCATTCCGCGTTCTGCCACGAAGCCAACATCACTCCCCAAATGCTGGAAGTTGTATTCCCAACGTGTAGCCCCTGATTTGGGATCGCGTTGGTAGGAGCCGCTGTAGTTCGGACAACTTGCCGCTACCAAGGTAATTTGCCGGGTTTTTGCCGCCTTGAAAATCGCGTCTACAATAGCCGCGTCATTGTCG
>JAYRHW010000061.1:0-3136 GCA_041907145.1 Bdellovibrionota bacterium | reverse complement strand
CGTCGTTCCCTTCCACCCCACCTTCGAAGTTCACACTTGTTGAAGCGTGTTGTAGGCGGTTGAAAGCCATTGCGGAAATTTTACGTAAAATTTGTCTTTACGGAAAGCGAAGAGTTTTACGTAATAGGCAATTACGTGCTTATTATATTGATTTAATTGGGTTTTATTTCTTTCTGGGAGAGTGCTTTTGAGGCAGTTGAGGGGGCTATTTACAGGATTTTAAGTCCTGTGTGTCTACCAATTCCACCATCCCGGCATAGGGAACTTAAGCTGTAGCGGTAGTTAGGAGGAGAACTTGGTGATAGCGCGCTCAATAAAAAAAGTCAATTTTGGAGGGCGGTTAGGACTAGTGATTTTGTCGCCACCATTCGCCAAGGATTACAGAGCTGGCGCAGGCGACGTTAAGGCTCTCGACACTGCCGCTACCGGGAACAGCGATCGTACTATCGGCGAGTTTGAGCAATTCGGCACTAAGCCCCTGCCCTTCTGAGCCAAAGAATATGAGCACGTTCCCATGCAGTTTTTGGTCGAACAGAGAATGATTTGTATGAGATGACGTCGCAAGAATTTTGAAGTTAGCCGAACGCAGGGTCTGTAAGGTTTTACTCACGGACTGAACGCTGATTATGGGCACGACTTCGGCTCCGCCTTCGGCCACTCGGCAGGTGGAACCCGAGAGAGAAATCTTGGACTTCGCTGGGACAAGAACGGCGGAAACCGAAAAGTGCGCGCATACCCGCAATATGGCGCCAACGTTGTGCGGATTATCGACTCCATCGAGGTAAACCAGAATCTTGGGGGCCGAGCCAGTAAGAATCTCGGGAAGCTGTTGTTCAGAAAGGCTGCTTCGCTCCCTTACGAGCAAACAAATCCCTTCATGATGCTGAGAGCCCGATACACGTTCCATTTCCTCCGATTCGACGAGATGATACGCGCGCCGCTGGCTAGCGCACCATTTAAGCAACGAGCCCCACTGTCCCTTGAGATCGCCAAGAACGTACACACGAATAATGTCATCCCTTCGCCGCTCCCAGAGGGCGCGGCAGGCGTTCTCACCATAGATTTTGACTTCGCGGGCGCCTGCGCCCAGCCCCGTATTCGATTGCTGCTTTCTTGCCACAAAAGCTCTGATTGGATTAGCTTGTTACAGAATGAGCACTACCTTCTATCTTACCCAGGCCGGAAAGGAAACTCTGGCCCTAGAGGAGCTTGGCCGCCATCGAATCCATGACTGCGAGCAGGTTGCTCCAGGAGTAATTCGTGCTCCCCATGAGGGGGCCGGAGGGACGGCTCCGTGCTTTGCCTTTATCAGACAGACGCTTACGTGCGGGGGCGCACTGCAAGCCGAATCCATTTCTCAGTGGAGCAAGGCCATCGTCGACGCAGTGGAGTCGGCGCTAGCCTCGGACAGTCACCCGTGGCGGCTCCATTTGGTGATCTTGAGCGAGGAGTATCTACACAGACGTGCTGAGCTTATTAGAGCTGCCGTACTGGAGCATCTTGGTCAAAAGCGCCGAGGTCTGCTGAAGCGGTTAATCGATCAAGATAGTCCGATACAAGCAACAACAGAGTACATAGTGCAAATAGGGCTGCTCTCCAAATCGGAGGGAGTTGTATCGACGCAGTTGTTAAGCGCCGGTCAGAACGAACACCTCGTATCATGCTTTGAGGGCGGCAGAGTTCCCGTGCCTGAGGACAAATTTCCACCTTCGCGCGCATACAAGAAATTATTGGAAGCCGAATTGCGGGCTGGCAGGAGAATTCGGGCCGGGGAAAGTTGCGTGGATCTGGGAGCTTCCCCGGGTGGCTGGACCGCCGTGGCGCTCCAGCGCGGCGCGCGAGTAACAGCTGTTGATCGCAGCCCTCTTCGAGATGATTTGATGTCGAATCCCAATCTGCAGTTTGTAAAGGGTGACGGATTTAGTTTTAAGCCGGCACACTCCGTCGATTGGCTGCTCTGCGACATTATCGCCTACCCCGAACGTAGCCTAGAACTCATCGACACTTGGCTCAGCAACAGCTACTGCAAACAGTTGATTGTGACACTTAAATTTCAAGGCGTCGCTGACTTTGCAGCGATTGAACGTGCTACGGCTTCCCTTTCACAAAACGCTAGAAATTACTTCGTCAAGGCGCTCGACAATAACAAGAATGAGGTTACGGTTTGGGGTGCGATCTAGAGTGGCGGCAGTAGCGCGCGGGACTAGGCAGTACGCCATGCACGCGCCAGGTCCTGAGGCAGCGGGAGCTCCAGCGGCTTAATTCTAGGGGTCAATGGATTCACCTGCTCTCCCTGACTCTCGTCGATGTCCGGAAAGGGCCTATAGATCTCCGTGTCAGCAACACTGCAGGCGCTCAAAGAGGCACCTAAAATCAGTAAAGAAATTAATAGAAGTTTGCGCATGCTGCCGCCTTTGATCGAGTACTTCCACGTATCAACAGACGCGCTGATTTTGCTTCAGGGAATCTGTGACTAGGCACTCTGCTACCTGCGCTTCTAGGTGAATGAGGCCCTCCAGAACCAGCCTCGGAGTGAAGGATTCCAAGGTTCTACCCTCTCTCGGGGTTTAACGTACACTAGCCGACTATCGCTCGATGCCCCTCCCTTACCAGTCTCAAAGACCCTACCGTATCCCCCAATCCCAAACGGACTCCCGGCGACTGCTTCGAGCACTCGATAACAGTTCTGCACAAATTCGCTAACGCCCCTCATGTCCCTGCTGTGGTCTGCCCGGGTGCCTCGCTTGATTGGGTTTCCCAATGTGCTTAGAATGTTAGCTCCCGATTAGGGAGTGGTGCGGCTATCCATTTTCTTCAAATGGTGCCGTAAAGTGACAAAGTATTCGCATAATTCATGCGGCGGTCCCTTGATTGTTTGGGACATTCAGAATAAGGGCACAATTTTCGAAACATCAACATAAAACATGAGATTGCCAGTCCTAAATTCAGTTGCTGACGTACATTCAGTTCCCAACGCCGAAGTACAGGGCTCCGTTCCCCCCAACGTACCGACGGATTTTGTCGACCTGGCGCGTGTGCGTCCACAATATCTCGATCCAAAATTATCTGGATTTTTCAATGAGCAGGCCGTGTTGCACGCTTGGCACCGCGCCTTTGAGAACGTTCTCGCGCTGGT
>JAYRHW010000060.1:0-3771 GCA_041907145.1 Bdellovibrionota bacterium | reverse complement strand
GCCGTCGATTTCCCGCGCGCGACGCCAAGGAACAGTTCGTACTCACCCGCGCTCAGATTCGTCGTAGGGGGGATAGTAAACTGCAAGGCGAATTTGCCAGGCTCCCGTCCGCAAAGCTCTGCCGCCTGCGGGTAGAGCTTCGCTTCCTCACTATGACGCGGTTGAAGTTTTAGCACTACGTGAAAATTATCATAGCACGGCGCAGACCCGACGTTCTCCCACTCAGTCTGCACCAGCAATCGCCGGAATCGTTCGGGGGCGGTAGGGTAACTGACGCGTCTAACAACGAAGCGATAGCCCGCTCGACGCAAGAAGGCGTCGAGGGCTGGACGGATGGAAGCCGGGACCTCAGCATCTTTTGTATTGATTGCCGACGCATGATAGCGCTCCAAGGCGTAATTAAATATCGCGGAGGGATTCCAGCCTCGAGACTCCCAATCTCCTAGTCTATAGCAAATTTCAAAAATCACGGGTGCGTCTTTCCAAGCCTCTTCTGCTCGCGCGGCCAAGAGCGTAAGTGGGTAGAGCTTCATCATGGTGCTTTCAGGGGCTCCCAAGCAGTCGCCGCGGATGCCGGCGCCCTTTGATATTGCATAGCGCAGCGCCGGAGCCTGTTGAAGCTGCATGATTTTTCTTGTGCTAGGAAATGCATTGAAATGCATGTCGATAATTCGGCGCTGAGTTTCCTCCGTCGGCATGCGCACACGCGGAGTCGTATCACTATTATGCCACTCCCCCCACAAGCCGACGTACCCAATATCGATATGACTGATGTCCGGGTGCCCGTCATAGGTAGCTCCAAGCCGGCGCAAAAGACGATCGAGCACCGCTAAGGTCTCCGGCGCATCGAGGTCCGGCGCCCATAAGTCCGGGCCATGGTAACTTCCGTCGTCGTACCGGTAAGTCTGTCCCTTGGTAGCGCCGAACGAGCGAAGGATCTCTCCGCCTTCTTCTTCGCCGTAGGCCATAAGTCTGAATGCGAGCTGCTGACCTGCGGCGTGACTCCGCTGGAGATCCTGTTCGAGCGAAGAAAGATCTATTTCGCCATTCGGTTTGAGAAATGTCTTTAGATAGTATTTGTAGTAGGCAATCTTGCTACGCGGCGCTTTACTCAGGTCGAGTTCCGGCGTCCTGACGGTGTTGTTCGATTCCCATCCTATGCCAGGATTAAGTACAACCGTTTCCAGGTCCTCCTCCGGCAGAACGACCCGTTGGTCAGCCAGCTGCTGCGGTGCGAGATCCTCCGCGTACAGCGAGCCCGCGACTGGTGACGCTAAAACCACTGCCAGGCAGATAGGCAGACAGGCTATTAATAGGATTCTCATTTGCATCGCAGCATTGTGCTAAACCACTGATATTACTAGATTACGCAGGCTAGTCGAAGAATTACGCTAGTCAATTGGAAACTCCAACGCAAGCGTGAAGCCCCTGAGCATTAAGCTCAGAGGGGAGTTGTGAATAAGATTTTTGACTGTGGTAGTATACAGGCGACTTATAAAGTCCGTGTTGCCCGCTTCCTCGCACCCTCACGATTAAGCGACTCTAAGCAGTAAGGTCTACATACGTGAAAAACTCGAACGACGATTTGACGCCTGCCGTGCGCCCCGTGCCTCGCTATTTGCCTGAGAAAGTCGGAGAAAATCCATTTGGGAGCTCGGCGAATCTCGGTGCATCGACAGACTCCGGCTATGCGCTGCAGGGCTACCTCGATGTGCTTTGGAAGCGCAGACAGCTTGTCTCGACCGTCGCTTTCGTGATTATCGCGGTGGTTGCCGCTTATTCTTTCCTTGCCACCAGACTGTACACCGCAACAACGAGCTTGAAGATTGGAACGTATGCTCCGGCTCTTCCTGGAGACGGCGTTGAGGACGTACTTCGTGCCAAGACGCTCGAGCAGGATTATCTCAACACGCAAGTCGATCAGCTCACCAGTCTGTCTGTAGCAGACAAGGTGCTGTCTGATTCCGAGGTTGGGCAGCAGATTCTGGAATTTCTGAAGCGCAGTAACCCGACGGTTGCAAAGTATGCCGCGACTGCAGTGCTCCCGCAATCGAACCAGGGGAGGGGTGATGATACCGGGTATACATTTTCTCAGCGTGTGCTGAATGCGTATTTGAGCCTCGTGCATGTGGAGCCGGTTTTTAAGACTTCTCTGGCCCGAGTTGCGGCGACGACTCCAGATCCAAGTCTTTCGGCGCTGATTGCGAACGCCCATGCTCGCGCGTTCATCGACTATGCCAGAGCCGAGCGCCGCAAGATGACAATCGTGAATCTGCTATTTCTCACAAATCAGGCGCGTGAGCTGGAAGAGAAAGTGGCCGACGCAGAGCACAATATCGGCAAGTATTCAGAACAAAATTCTCTAATCACGCTCGATTCCAATGAAAACTTGGTCATAAAGCAAATATCGGAGTTAAACCAAAAACTCAGCGATGTGTCAGCGTTGCGCGTCAAAACTGAAGCTGCTCTGAATGAAGCAAAGAGCGGATCTGGACTTAAGAGCAGCGCGCTCGACGATGACACGATTCGCAATCTCCGTACGGAGCTGAATGCTGCTCAGGCTGAGTACGCTATGCTCTCTTCGAAGTTTGGAGACGCTTATCCCCGCATGGGACAACTTAAGGCTCGCCTTGATGAGCTCAAGAAGGCGCTGCGACAGGAGCGGCAGGCTTCCGTTGATGCGCTCGAGTCGCGTTATCGATCGGCACTGGCCGCCGAGGAGGAGTTGAAGGCGCAGCTCGAGGACCTCAAGCAGCAGGCTTTTGAAGTATCCCGCAAGCAAGTGCAACTCCATGTAATGCGGCGTGAGTTCGAGTCACTCAAGGATCTGCATCAATCGGTTCTGCGCCGTTTGAAGGAAGTGCAGCTGACCGCCGAGAATCCGAGCAGCAATATCATCGTGACGGAGCTCGCCGCAGTTCCGGAAATCCCGTCGAGCCCTCGTCGAACCGTTAATATGCTGCTTGCGCTTGGCTTTGGACCGATATTTGGCGCCATGCTCGCTTTCATCGTGGAAGCTCTCGATAACTCCATCGGCGATCCGGAAAATGTGCGCGGGATTCTGGGGTTGCCGACTCTTGGCGTTGTGCCCGTATTTCCTGATAAGCCGATGAAGTCCCGTGAAGCAAAGTTGCTGGGGCTTGCCACACGGGGACCGGCTCCGCTTGAGGGCGATCCTTTGTCTGGGCCTTCTAATCCGCTGCCTGGGTTCGATCAAATGGGCACCAATGCAGCCGGAGTACCTGCGTTGCTCTCGGATAATTTTGTAACAATTTACTCTCCTCGTTCGATTGCCGCTGAGGCATTTCAGTCGATCCGCACGGGACTGTTGTTGTCGTCGCCCGAGCAGCCGCCGCAGCTGGTGGTTGTGACCAGCGCTACCAAGAGCGAGGGTAAGACGACTTTGATATCCAATTTGGCCGTCACCATGGCCCAGGCCGGCAGTCGCACGGTGTTAGTCGATTGCGATTTACGTCGTCCTTCCCTCTATGAGCGCTTCAACATCAATAAGGACAGTCCGGGAGTTGTGGACTTCCTTACTGGTCAGAAGCGCCTGAGCGATGTCCTGATTGCTACGAGCGTCCCCAATCTTTCGATAATCCCGGCCGGAGCAATCTCGCCAAATCCGGCGGCGCTGATCGGATCGAAGAAGATGGGAGAATTGCTGCGAAAACTTTCTGAAATGTACGAGTTTGTGCTGCTGGATGCGCCGCCCATTTTGCCGGTCTCTGATGCGCTCATGCTGTCGCGCATGGGGGCAGGGGTGATCTT
>JAYRHW010000059.1:0-14495 GCA_041907145.1 Bdellovibrionota bacterium | reverse complement strand
TACGATCTGCAGTCGGATATTTACGCCATGGGCGTGACCTTTTACGAACTGCTGAGCGGGAAGCACCCATTCGCCAACGCCCCTCTGGTCGATCAGCTCAATGTTCGTCGTGATGGCAAGTTTCAACATTTACGAGACGCAGCACCTCAGGCCCCTGCTCATCTGGCAAATGCCATCATGCAAGCCATGTCCTACGAGCCAAGCGCTCGCTTCCCGACGACAAAGGAATTGGCGCAGGCATTACTCGTCAATCGTCCGAAACCTTCCGAGGCTCGAGCAAAGCCGATCACTGCCCCGGCTGCTGCTCCTCTTGGGACTGCGGCCCAGCCCGCCAATATCCAGGCTCCCGCGGCTGCGGCTACGAGCGTGAGCGCCTCGGCGAGCCAAGCTACCGCCGCAGCGCCCTCAAATGCCGTACTTGCAGCCATACGCGCCGCCGCGGCCGAGAAGAAAAAGCCTGCGACGGGAGTAGGAGCGCCGACTCCAAGCCCGGCTCCTGCGCACACTGCCAAACCGGCAACGCCGACCACAACCGCCGCAACTATGGCCCAGGCTGATTCCTCAGAGGCTCGCAGAGCCGCGGCTCGCGCACTTTTGGGAGCCTCCGGAACTACGCCTTCTGTCCCTAAACCGGCAGTACCGTCGCCCGGCAATTCCGGCATCAGCCAGAAAATTGAAGTGAAAACAACACCGCCTGGCCCGGCTTCCGCGACCATCGAAGCAAAGCCCGCCGTGCCTAGCCCGCAGCCCTCAGCGACTGCGCCGAAAGCTTCTGCTATCCCGACTGCCGCACCCACCCGTCCGACGGCTCCGGCTACTCGCGACGTAGCACCGACTCAAACACTGAGCGCAGAGAAAGTTGCAGAAGTTACCGCCGGCTCGAAAGGCGGCGGCTCATTACTTTCCCGTGCCTTTGATTCTTCGGATGCCGTGGTGCAGCCAACACGCACGACCGCAGAACGCGGTCCCCTTGCTCCTCCTGCGATATCTTCCCCGAACGTCCAGCAGAACCTTGCCATGGCAGCTAAGGATGCCTTCGCCAAGCCGGAAAAGATTACTCCGGCCGCCGCCGGCGGAGGAGTCGATAGCAAGAAAGCCACTCAGCTTATCACTCGTGACCTTGTTGGTCAGGTTCGTGACAGTATCAAGGGCAGTGAAAAGAAAATCGATTTGACCGCCGCTCCGAGGAAGGGAAAGAGCGAGCTCGAGGAGACCGTTGTCATTCGACCAGAACAGGTTAAAGCCGCAAAGAACGCAAACAACCAGCAGAAGAAAATCAGCGCTAAGGCTGATATGTGGCGCAAAGACCCTCGCAAGTCCCGCTACATGGCTCTGTCGATGGGCGTACTACTTGTGATTCTCTGGTTTGGGAATATCTTCCTGATCAAGAACTACAACATCGGCGTCGGCAAGTCGCTCCTGGGATACGGAGACTCCTATGCATCCCCAATCCCGCAGTACAGCGGCGCGCCGCTAGCATTCCCGGCGATACCTTCCGGTCTCTACTCAGGCGTCGTTACAGGCCTGCCCGGAGGGCGGCATGCTCCCTTGGCACTAATCTCGTTTGGCGAGCAGAAGAAGCTGACCGTGATAGTGGGGATTGAGGGCTGGACTCCTGCCGTCGTAAGCATCGGCGCAGAACCAAAGCCAGGAGAGGATCCCGCTCCTATTCGCATCGTCTCCAACGGAATTGTGTTCAATATGCGAGGCGAGGCCATCGATGGAGAGCTGCACGGCATATTCCAGGATATGATTACTGGTGAACTAAGTGAGTGGCGTGTTAAACCGGTAATACAGAAATAACCCGATAGTCAGTATGCAACATCGAGTTCACCGCCCTACTCTTGTCATTGCCCTGATCTCGATTTTCCTTGCATCGGCGGTTGCCGCTCAGCCAAAGCCCACCGGCGCCCCTGTCGAGATATACGCTGAGCAGGTGGGCCTTCAGAGCTTACCCGCGCCGGGAACTCCCTTTATCGTTAAAGTTAAATTGAGCAATACGCGCGAAACCGAGCGCAGAATGCGCGCCTTTGTGGTTCGCGATGGCCGCGTCACCGATATCCCTCCGCTCAAGGCTTATCTCGACGAGTACGACATGCCCACGTACGAGATACAAATGCACGCCCCATTCGCCGAGCTTTCCTATCAATTTGTGCTTTATAACCCCGATGGAACTTTTACCAGCACGCCTCGATTTTCCGTGCGCCGGCCCTGCATCCCCTTCGTAGATCCGGACACCATCAAGCTCGAGTCCAAAAATCAGGGTGAAGCTCGTTTGGAATCGTTGGTGCGCCTTGCGCGCAGTCTCGAAAGCGAAGTGGCAGCTTATGACGTAGCAACGAAGCTCGTCGAAGACCTATCGCAGAAATTCAAGGAACCATGAAACCCGGACGGACGGCAATCTTAGTAGCGGCAGCCATCGGCTTCAGTGCCGGAGCCCCCCGAGTGTTCGCCGAGACGCGCTCTATCGAAGTGGACGTTCAGTCCATGATTCAGCCTTCGACAGCTGTGGGGCTGCTCATTTCGGCCGATGGAACCATCGAGCGTCCGAGCACTAAGATTGAGAAGAAGTCTGCGGACTCTATTGTCGTAACTTTTGAGGTGCCGGCGTCTCAGGTTCGCCCTGACTCCGTGGCCTCCGCGCTCGTGGTCTCGGAGAAGGGAGAGGTAGTATTCGGCAATGTTAAGCCGCTATTGACTGCCGATACCGATCAAGCGCTCGGCTCGGTCCCGCTTTGCCCTGGGGAGCAGATTGCCGTGGCGTCGCTCGTTGGCCAGTACTCTGTTCTCGAAAAAATTTATTCCATACGAGTAAAGCGCCGAGACCAGGCTCGCGCGAACCTCGAGCAGACCCTCTCGGGAGACCTCCTTGCCCGGCTTCAAAAGCTCGAACGCGGCTTCGGGCTGGCTCGGGAGAAGGAGCTTGCCCCGACGCTCAGCGCCCAGGAGCTTATCGATCGTTTGTCGAGGCTGCGCGACGCCATACAAAACTGGAAGCAGAGAAATGAGCCTACCCCCACTCCCGTTCAGTCCGCTCCGCAGGTAATACTTGATCAGTCCGAGCAACTGGATGGCTCCATTACTGCTCCTTCTGTTCCGTGAAGAATCTTGACGGCGCTTTCACCAGCAAATACTGGACCTGGACCTATCTCTACTCCGGCCAGCATCCTGATACGCTACTGGCAGCGCTTTCCTCTCATCTTACGCACCTAGAGCCAGATTCTTGGGCCCAGCGTTTTGCACTCGGGGGAGTCTATCTGAACGGGCTCCCTGCTGCCGGCGATTGCGCGCTTTCCGCCCCCTGCAAGATCGAGTACTACGAGCCGACTTTTCCCATCGACCAAGCGGCGGCCCATTTTCCAAAGTTCGATACAAGGCAAGTGCTCTTCGAGGATGAAGATCTCCTCGTCGCCTTCAAACCAGCCGGAATTTCGTCCATGCCCGCCCGAGACCAAAATGTATTCCACTTCAAAGCCCAGCTCGAGAACTACATTGGACGCACGGTGCATATGCCGTCGCGAATCGATATGTCCACGCAGGGGTTGGTAATCGTCAGCGCATCAGATCGCATGAACCGATCTTTACAGCATATCTTCCAATATCGACGCATAGAGAAGACCTACCTGCTTCGCAGTGCAAATTCGCCGAACTGGGAGACGCAGGAACTTAATGCCCCAATCGGTCGCGATCCGGAACACCCGGTACTTAGAAAGGTCCATGGACATTCCGCGCGCGAAGCGCTAACCAAATTCAGAGTGCTCGGTAAAATGCCCGACGGAGGCTCAGCCCTTGAGGCCAAGCCGCACACTGGACGAACACATCAAATTCGTGTTCATGCTGCGCACCTTGGCATTCCTGTTCGAGGCGACAAATTCTACGGCGGTGCAAAGCATCCCCTGCTCAATCTTATGAGCTATCGACTGCAGCTCATGCATCCATTTACTCAAGGAAAACTCGACCTCCGAGTCCCGCCGGAACTTCTGCCGGAGTGGGCCACGGAAATTCCCGGCCTCCTCGAGCGCGGCGCTGCCGCCTAGGCTCATCACAGCCCCAACCTTTTAATTTAAAGACAGCCATGCTAGCTTCAGTGAGCCTAGTATAGGGCTGTAACTAACTAAAATTACTGATAAAAGCGAGTCGGGGTATGACTGCACAAGCACGCGATTTGATCGTTTGGGGTTCTGGGCCTGGTGGATATGTGGCGGCAATTCGCGCCTCTCAGCTTGGCCGCAAAGTTACCATCGTTGAGCGTGAAAACCTGGGCGGAGTTTGCCTTAACTGGGGCTGTATTCCGTCCAAGGCACTACTCAAATCCGCGCAGCTTTATCATGACATGAAGCGCGGCGCTGAGTTCGGTATCGAGGCCGGTCCACTTAAGCTCGACTTTCCAAAGATCATTTCCCGCTCAAGGGATGTCGCCGGCAAGCTCTCGCAAGGCGTAAACTTCCTAATGCGCAAGAATAAGATCGAAGTGATCATGGGGAATGGCACCATCGAACCGGGCAAGAAGCTCGTGGTTACCGACAGTGCCGGCAAAGCCACCACCTATACCTTCAATGATATCATCATCGCGACCGGCGCTCGTGCGCGTCCCCTTCCTGGCATCGATGTTGATGGCGATGTCATTCACACCTATCGCACAATTCTGGAACATAAGCGTCTACCGCAGAAAATGCTGGTTATCGGTGCGGGCGCTATCGGCGTGGAGTTCGCTTATTTCCTCGGTACGTTGGGCACTCAAGTAACGCTGGTAGAGATGCTGCCGCAGATTCTGCCCGTGGAGGACCACGAAATTGCCGAGGGACTCGAGAAGGTTCTCAAGAAGAACGGCATGATCATCAAAACTGGCACCACGGTCGCTGATCTCAAGCGCACCGGCAAAGTCGTCAGCGCCACGCTCAAGGGCAAGGACAGCGAGGAGAAGTGGAGCGGCGACGCTTGCCTAATTGCCATCGGAGTTATCCCCAATACCGACAATATCGGTCTTGAAAAAGTCGGCATAAAAATGGACCGCGGCTGGGTTGATGTTGACGAGTTCATGCGCACGAACGTCCCGAATCACTATGCCATCGGTGACGTCGCTGGCGCGCCGTGGCTTGCTCACGTGGCAAGCCATGAAGGCCTCGTCGCCGCCGAGTTTATCGCCGGTAAATCCAAACATCCGATGCGCTACGACAACATCCCCGGCTGTACGTACTGCCAGCCCCAAGTTGCCTCGATTGGCCTTACTGAGAAGCAGGCAAAGGAAAAGGGCATAAAGTATAAGGTTGGCAAAGTTCCCTTCTCCGCGATCGGCAAGGCCATTGCGATTGGCGAACCAGAGGGCATGATTAAAACTATTATCGATGAAGAGGTAGGCGAGATTCTCGGCGTACATATTCTGCACTCTGAAGCCACCGAGCTGATTGCCGAAGCCGCTGCAATTCGATCTCATGAAGGAATCGCATCGAGCGTGCTCGACACTATTCACCCGCATCCAACACTCTCGGAGTCGATGGGCGAGGTAATGGCGGTAGCGCTGGGCAGACCAATTAACACTTAGTCTGCCGTGCTGCGCGCGCTCGCCCTAAGCTTAATCCTGCTCCTGACCACTATCGTGGCTCAGGCGCAAACCGAGCCCTTGCGAGTCGGCGTCATCCTGGCGATGAGCGGCCCCGCTCATGTATGGGGCAGCAATGGCCGCATGGCGCTCGAACTCGGACGTGATGAGTTCAATTCCGCCAATCTCGCGGGCCGTCCGATTGAACTTATTTTCGAGGACTCCAAAACTCAGCCCGCTGCAGCGGTCAGCGCTTTTCATAAACTAGTGGAAGTCGACAAAGTCTCGGCTGTTATCGGGGATGTTTGGTCGTTCCTTGCCAATCCCCTCATACCGCTCTCTGAAAAATCCAAGATTATCGTCATTTCACCGACACTTATGGACGCCTCGGCAGAGGGGCAGAGTCCGTACTTCTTTAGCTTAGGGCATTCGATTGCTCGATTGCGTGATTCAGTAGCAAAATTTTTCGATTTGAACCCCGCGGTAAAGACTGTCGCAATACTGTGCTGGGATGACGCATGGGGACAGGCCCACCTCAAGCTGTGGAAGGAAGTCGCGGCGGCGAAGGGAATTTTACTCGTCGACGAGTCCTGTCAGGGAGACTTCACCCATGACTACAAGACCGAAATCACCCGGCTCGCTCGCAAGAAGCCGAATGCTTTAATCATCGGACATATGGTGGACGTCGTGACAAAGCGGCTCGCCGAGCAAAATTTTCATCCAGTTCTCCTCTCCACCAGTAACGTCGTGGAGTTGCTGCTGAGCGGCGCCCTGGCCCCGCAGATGGTGGAGGGATTTTATTATACTGATTGGGCGCCAAGCGCCTCATTTAGAGATAGATTTATGAAGCGGTTTGGTGCTGAGCCGCTGGTCGAAGCCCAAAGTCACTTTGAATCGCTGCGAGCCATCTCCCTTGCAGCGGCGCAGCAAAAGTCAGGCGAGAGCTTGGTAGAATCTCTGCGCCGGGTGCATTTTCAAGGCGAGACTGATTTGATTGACTTCAGCCAGGGGCCGTTCGTCAATCTTGGAATGCCTGAGCTCTACCAGGTTAAATCCGGGGTAGTTACTAAACTGCCATGAACTCCAATATTCTGCAGGTTCGACGCCTTGGCCGCGTTCCCTATGCTCCCACCTGGGAACTTCAGCGCCAACTACAGCAAGATCTAATTCATGAGCGCATCTCCCAGACCATCGTGTTTTGCGAACATAATCCGGCGATCACTATCGGTCGAAGCGGCAATGATAGGAACGTGCTGCGTTCACGAGAGGAACTTGCCGGGGCGGGCGTGGAAGTTTTCGAGGTCGAGCGCGGAGGCGACGTCACCTACCATGGTCCGGGCCAGTTGGTAGCCTACCCCATCATCGACTTGAAGCTTCATCGCCGCGACGTAGGCTGGTACATGCGCTCCCTCGAGGAGGTCATGATTCGAACTCTGCAAGACTTTGATATTAAAGGAGTTCGCATCCCTGGTAAGACCGGTGTATGGACTCAACCATTGGAAAATGTTATCAATTTTGGACGCTTGGAGCCTCACAAATCGCTCGCCCAGCGAAAAATCGCCGCCCTCGGGGTCAGGATTTCTCGCTGGTGCACGATGCATGGTGCTTCTCTAAATGTCACTGATTGCCGAGAGGGCTTCGCGCTTATCAATCCCTGCGGCTTCACCGACATTGAGGTCACCTCTCTTGAACAGGAGCTTGGTCCCTCGCGCGCTGCCCCCTCTCTTGAATCAGTGATGCAGAGTTTTTTGGCGCATTTCAAAGCCGTCTTTGAGTTTGCGGCAAGTGAAGAAGTACCGTCCCAAGATGGATTAAGGAGTTGATATGTCTCGTACTGAAGTAGCACAGTCATCCGCCAAGCACCTTAATGGCGCGCGCAAATCGACGCTGGTTCGTGCCGCTAAATCCACGTCCACCAATGGGCACAAGGCTACCAAGGTTGCGCCTGAACAGCTGCTCAATGCTTATCGCGAGATGATGCGCTCACGCTTGGTCGACGAGAAGACCATCGTACTCTACAAGCAAAATAAGTGTCACTTTCAAATCGGGGTTGCCGGGCATGAGGCTGTTCAAGTTGCCGCAGGGCACGTATTTCGTTCCAATCACGACTGGTCTTACCCCTACTACCGAGACATGGCCTACTGCGCCACGCTCGGCATGACCAACGAGGAGTTCTTCCTCATGGCCATGAACAAGCAGGACGATCCGAATTCGCACGGACGCCAGATGCCCATGCACTACGGGCACAAAGGCCTGCGCATCGTGAATCAGAGCTCGCCTACGGGCACGCAGTTTTTGCAGGCTGTCGGCGTAGCGCTCGGATCAAAACTCAAAAATCTAGATGAAGTGGTATATGTTTCAGCAGGCGAAGGCACCTGCGCGCAGGGAGATTTCCATGAAGCATTGAACTGGGCAGCTCGCGAGAAGCTTCCTGTTATCTTCCTCATTCAGAATAACGACTACGCAATTTCGGTTCATATCTCTGAGCAGCTTGCCGGTCAAAGTGTCGCAAAAATTGCCCAGGGATATGAAAACCTTCAGTCCTTCGATATCGATGGCACGGATTACGTTGGCTCGCTCGCAGTCCTGCAGCGCGCTCACTCTCGCGCCCGCAGCGGGGAAGGGCCGACATTGATTGAAGCTCGGGTGCCGCGGCTCCAGAGTCATTCGATTTCCGACAACCACATGAAGTACCGCTCAGCTGACGACATCGAGAAAGAGAAAAGCCGATGTCCGATAGCTAAGATGCGGGCATACCTAGTCAAAGAAGGCATAGCGACAAAGGCCGAAATCGAGAAGATCGACAAAGAGCTTAAGGCTGCGGTGGACAAAGCTTCGGAATGGGCCGAGACACAGGCGGACTGCAGCCCAGCTGACGCCCTTGCCCATAACTACATCAATTCCGATCCTAGCGCTGGCGTTACAGAAGGCGCAGCCGATGGAGAAGAGGCCTACCTTGTCGATGCGCTCAACCACGCGCTCGATGAAGAAATGGCCCGCAACCCGAATATGTACATCTTCGGTCAGGACGTTGCGCACGGCAAAGGCGGAGTATTTACCGTAACAACAGGCCTCACCGCCAAATACGGCAAAGATCGGGTATTTAATGCTCCGCTTGCCGAAAGCTCCATTGCCGGAGTGGCCGTTGGCTTGGCAACTCGCGGATTGAAACCGGTGGCTGAGATTCAGTTCGGCGACTACATCTGGACCGCTATGATGCAGATCCGAAATGAGCTGGCCATGATGCATTACCGTTCAGGCGGCGACTTTGCCTGCCCCGCGGTATTGCGTGTGCCGGTGGGCGGCTATATTCACGGAGCTGCATACCACTCACAGAGCATCGACGGCACTTTCTCGCATTTCCCCGGATTGTTCGTTGTATATCCTTCGAACGCCACGGACGCCAAGGGGCTGCTGAAAGCTGCTATCCGCTGCGATGATCCGGTTCTCTTCCTCGAACATAAGGGACTCTATCGCCAGGTCTATGCCAAGGGCCGAGAAGGCGGAGCGGACAGCCTGATCCCGATTGGCAAGGCCAAGGTCGTGCGTGAGGGCAAGGACCTGACAATCGTTACCTGGGGTGCCATCGTGAATAAGAGTCTGCTGGCAGCCAAGGAGCTCGAGAAGGAAGGCTATTCTGTCGAGGTCGTTGATCTGCGCACCATTGTCCCGATGGACCAGGAAGCCGTGTTTGCCAGCGTGCGCAAGACCAACCGCGTGCTCGTGGCTCACGAAGACGTCAAGTTCATGGGTTTTGGCGCCGAGGTCTCGGCTCAGATCACCGAGGATTGCTTCGAGCATCTCGATGCCCCGGTTAAACGCGTAGGAATGAAGTATGCCGCTGCGGTGGCGCATTCGCAGTTTATCGAGAATGCAGTACTTCCTCAAAATGAGGATGTTCTGAATGCCGCTCGTGAAGTATTGAAGTTTTAGTAATCCGTCTCCTCCTAAGAAAGGGTGCCTATGAAAGTTGATATGGTCATGCCACAGATGGGCGAATCGATTGCGGAAGCAACGGTTTCTAAGTGGCGCAAGCAGATTGGCGACAAAGTCGAAAAGGATGAAATCATACTCGAAATTTCTACCGATAAAGTGGACTCGGAGATCCCCTCGCCGGCCAGCGGCGTGCTGGTAGAGATTATCGCCAAGGAACAGGACGTCGTGCCTGTGAAGACCAAGATAGCGGTTATCGATACGGCGAATGGCTCTGCAGCCAAAGCTGCTCCAGTCGCTGCCGCCGCGCCGAAGGTGGAGGCCAAACCGGCAACTGTCACTCCAGTTGCTGAAACCTCGCGTCCAGCGGCAGCCAACGGCTCTGCTCACGTAGCTCACTCAGACGCGGGCAAGTTCTTTTCCCCATTGGTCCGCAGTCTGGCTGAAAAGCATGGAGTCTCGACTCAGGAACTAGCCGGCATTCATGGCTCCGGTCAGGGCGGTCGAGTCAATAAGGAAGATTTGCTTGCCTACGTAAACAGCCGCGGCAGCCAGTCACGCCCGGCGGCGCAGCCAGTAGCCGCAGCTAAGCCTGCCGCCTCGCGTCCTACCCCTGGCCCCGCATCTATGCCGGACTTGGGATGGCAGGATGACGGCACCAAGATTGTGCCTATGGACAACATGCGCCAGGCTATCGCCGATCACATGGTGCGCTCCAAGCATACCAGTCCGCATGTGTACTCCGTGCAGGAAGTAGATGTAACGAACATTTCAAAGTGGCGCGCTAAACATAAGGGAGAGTTTCAAGCTAAAGAAGGCTTTAACCTAAGCTTTACGCCGTTCTTCCTGGAAGCCGCGGTGCGAGGACTGATCGAGTATCCGTATGTAAATTGTTCGATTGACGGCAAGAAGATCATCCTTAAGCGCAATGTGAACCTCGGCTGCGCCGTGGCATTGGGCAATACAGGCCTGATTGTTCCAGTCATCAAGCGCGCCGAAGAGAAGAACTTCATCGGACTTGCCCGCAGCCTCAATGACTTGGCTCAGCGCGCCCGAAACAAAAAGCTACTCCCGGATGATGTGGCGGGCGGAACCTTCACGGTCACTAATCCCGGGGTGTTCGGCACGATTATCGGCACGCCGATTATCAACCAGCCGCAGGTGGCAATTCTCTGTCTCGGGGCGATCGTCAAGCGCCCAGTGGTCATTGATGATATGATCGCAATCCGCGAAATGTGTTACCTCACTCTTTCTTACGATCACCGCATTGTTGATGGAGCCCTGGGTGGTCAGTACCTAGCCTTCCTGCGCAATTACTTGGAAAACTGGGACATGGATCGTCCGCTCTATTAGAGCTTTAGACGGCAGCTTATGCGCGTAGTTTCCGGCTCAGCCCGCGGCACCAAGCTTTTGGCTGTTCCCGGCGATAGCACGCGCCCGATTCTGGATCGAGTCAAAACAGCGCTCTTCGATATTCTACGTCCTCGCATCGAAGGCATCTCTGTGCTGGACATGTTTGCTGGAAGCGGCAGTGTCGGCATTGAAGCCCTGAGTCAAGGAGCAGCGCACTGCACCTTCATTGATTTAAACAACAACGCCTTCAAAACTATTCAGGCTAATCTTAAGACCACACGCCTCGCTGAACGGGCCAGCGTCCTGAACACAGATGCTTTTAGTTATCTTAGGCGCACTAAAGATCGCTTTGATTTGATTTATATCGCTCCGCCTCAGTACGAGGGAATTTGGATTGAGGCTATGCATACCCTTGCGGAACGACCTGAACTTCTAAAGCCGAACGGCCTTATCATCGTGCAAATCGACCCTTCCGAGTACGAGCCATTATCGCTGAAAGCTTTTTGCGAGCAAAATTCTCGCAAGTACGGCAACACTCTATTGGTATTTTACTCTCCGGTTACCTAAGCACCTCCTTGTGCTGAGCGACCGCCGTAATCACCCGCTCACCGGAATTAAGAGTGCGTACAGAGCCCTAACTTTTGCCATCAAGCAATTTCTTCAATCGCTCCTTGGCGCCTTCGGGTGGCTTAGCTTCGCCCGGCAACTCCGTTATGCCGCGCCCGAGGGCGCTTCTGATCATCTCGGCCTGCTGCTTGAACTTTTCGCAAAACTCGCAAATAAATAGATGCAGTTTGAGCGATAACTCCTCGCCGACAGTCAGCGGTTCTTCCATACGTTTTGAAATTAACTCTGTCGCGCGCTTGCAGGAGATCATGACTTGGCTCCTGCGATCGCAGTCTCGAACCAATTAGTTTGAAGACAATATTGCAAGGCCAGGCGGGCCCTATGCAGCACTACACCGACATTTGATGACTTGATCGCAAGCTCCTTGCAAATCTCCTCGCGGTCACAGCCTTCAAGCTCACGCAGCAAGAATATGTGGCGCATTTTTTCCGGAAGCTTGCTCAAACAAGCTTCCAATACTTCGAAGAACTGCTTTTGCTTCAAGGCGGCATCCGGAGCACTTCCCCACTGCCGAGGCCCAGTCTCTCGATGCCAGTGTTCGTTGTTGTCAAAGAGTTTCGAAAGGGGCTCTTGTTCCAATGCCTCAAAATCGATCGGCTCTTCGCGGTTCTTCTTCCGGAAACCATCTAAAATTTTATGGCGCAAAATACTCGTGAGCCAGGTCCTGGGACTTGAACGGCCCTCAAAGCGCGAAAATGCCTCGGTCGCTGAAAGGAACGTCTCTTGCACCAAGTCCTCCGCCCGCTCCTCGGAACGTACGAAGCGGAAGGCATACTTGTACAGATAATCAAAATGCTCCTCCACCCAGGAGTTCAATTCCTCAACAGGCGGACGGGATTTTGGCGGTGATGCGATATTCAAATCTAGCCTTAGGGACATCGAGGACAGCGAAGCGAGGTAACAAGTCAGGTTTAATTCCACCCTCATTAGTAGCCTAAGAGCGGCGCTTGTTACACCCGAAATTCGGATGGCGTGTAACAAAATGCCTTCTGGAGCTACTAAGCTGTAGTGAGCTGCCTAGCGCTGCTACAAACCTGAATTTATGGGAGAAATTGCATGCTGACCGATGACCGTCGTATAGCCCTCGCGCTAAAAGCCTACAAACTTGTAGCAGTCTCCGGCCTCTGGCTGCAGCCAGTCCTACTCTTGCTATTCCGATTACATTGGGGTTGGAAGTTCGTTCTGACCGGCCAGGGCAAGCTTGTCAACCACGCCGGAGTAGTCGAGTTCTTTGCCTCCCTGGGCATCCCCTTCCCGGCCCTGAATGCGTGGTTCGTGGGAGGACTAGAGTGCATGGGAGGAGTCCTCCTCGTCCTCGGCCTGTTCTCGAGGCCAATCGGCATGCTGCTCTCGGTAAATATGCTGGTAGCCTATCTCAGTGTTGTCGAGGATCGCGCAAAGCTCTTCAACCTTTTCGTCGAGCCGTCTGGCTTCATTACGGCTGAGCCGTTCTTCTTCCTGCTTACCTCGGCATTGGTATGGGCATTCGGGCCCGGGCTAATTTCTCTAGATCAGCTGCTTAAGAGGGTACTTTGCAGAAAGATTGGCGAATGTGGATGCAAATAATTTAGCAAAGGAAGAGTCGCGTATGAGCGCAGCAAGACAAATAGTAATTTTGGGCGGCGGTTTCGCTGGAATCTATACTGCCCTGGAGTTGGATCGTCTGATCGCGAGGCGCCAAGACGTAGAGGTCACCTTGGTGAACCGGGAAAACTTCCTGCTGTTTACCCCGATGCTCCATGAAGTTGCCGCAAGTGACCTGGACCCGACTGACATTGTGAACCCAATTCACAAATTGCTTAAGAGAGTTAAGTTCTTCTGCGGTTCGCTCGATCGCATCGATTTACAGCGGAAAGTCGTCCACGTTTCTCATGGGGACGAGTTCCATGCGCACGAGCTTCGATTCGATCACTTGGTACTGGCACTGGGAAATGTTGCACACTTTTTTGATTTGCCCGGGCTTGCCCAAAATGCTTTGACGATGAAGTCACTGGGCGATGCCACGCACCTTCGCAATCAAATGATAGCGCTCCTTGAGGAAGCTGACTTTGAATGCTGCAAATCGATTCGTGACAGGCTGTTGACATTCGTTGTGGCGGGAGGAGGGTTCGCCGGCGTCGAAACTGCTGCAGCAATGCAAGACTTCCTGTTGGCGGCTTTACCCAATTACTCCAACCTTCAAAAGAAAGATATTAAGGTAATACTAGTGCATTCCGGACCGACGCTGTTACCAGAGCTGTCTGCGCCGCTCGGTGAATATGCCGGGACAATTCTGGGCGAACGGGGCATGGAGATCAAACTCAACACCCGAGTTCAGGGATTTGAGAATCGAATGGCTAAACTCTCTGACGGGTCAAAATTCGAGACTTGCACACTGGTATGGACAGCCGGCAGCGCTCCTCATCCGCTTCTTGATGGTCTCGATTGTGCCAAATTGAGAGGCAAGGTGCTTGTTGACGCGACCTTGCAGGTGCGTGACCAACAGGGAGTTTGGGCATTAGGCGATTGCGCGGCAATTCCCGATTCCGCCGGTGGTTACTATCCCCCAACGGCGCAGCACGCCATCCGCGAGGCGCGCCGCGCTGCTCGCAACATTATCAATGTCATCGACGGGAGCAAGCCAGAGCCATTTCATTTTAAAGCTCTGGGGCAGCTTGCTTCATTGGGCGCGAGACGCGGCGTGGCACAAATCTTTGGTTTGCGCTTCTCCGGATTCATTGCCTGGTGGCTATGGCGCAGCATCTATCTCATGAAACTTCCGCGCATGGAAAAGCGCATCAGGGTAGCGCTCAATTGGACGCTTGATGTGCTGTTCTCCAAAGACACCGTGCAGCTCCCGCCGCAGCGAAGCGTCCGATCGGAGTTGCGACTTACTACGGCCTCCCCCATCAATCATGATATTGGCCTTGCAGCTATTCCGGGGACAGCTGAGCAACCCATGACAGCACAGTAAGACTTTTTGTACGGAGGACTTATGACATTTTCAGCGTATCTACTACTTAACTTTGTGGGACTAATAGTTGCGTCCATGGCTTGCGCCTAG
>JAYRHW010000058.1:0-7360 GCA_041907145.1 Bdellovibrionota bacterium | reverse complement strand
TCGCGGAAGTCGGCAAAGGCCGTGTCCGCATGGTACTCGACCACCGGCACCGCGACGCCGGGCGTGGACGACGACCGGATCCCGGGCCTTCGCGTGGCGGTCCAGTTCCCTGCCGGCACCGACAGCGCCTCCGTCACCGCCGGCTCGATAGTGCCGATAACCGGGCAAGGAAGCTCGGCACTAAGAACGTCCAGTGCCAATGATGATGAAGTGTTACAGGCTACAACAAGTAATTTGATCTCCTTGCCCAGCAAAAAGCGCGCGCACTCGCGGGAATAGCGTTGGATGGTATCTCTTCCCTTCGTTCCGTAGGGCGTTCGGGCAGTATCACCAAGATAAACAAATCGTTCATGCGGGAGATGGCGGCGAAGCTCCTTGAGGACGGTGAGTCCCCCAAGTCCGCTGTCAAAAATTCCGATGGGTAAGGTGCTCTGCCCTAATGACTGCATATTGCAGAAGAGTATCTAACGAATATCGGACGACTTCAAGTTCTGTTGCTCCGGCGGCTAAGCATAATCCATAGGAAAAACGGCCCGCCTAGCAGCGCAGTAATGACCCCTACGGGAACCTCAAAGGGCGGAACGAGGACTCTGCCGAGCGAGTCACAGAGAGCAAGGAAGGTGCCCCCCAGCAGACCCGCGAGCATACTCATACCGCTCACTCTGGTGCCGAATACCATCCTACAAGCATGCGGAACCATGATTCCAACGAACCCGACCGGGCCGCACACCGACACAACACCCCCGACCATGAGCGAGGTCGCGATAAAAAGCAGCATCCGCAAGCGACTCACCTGCACTCCGCGGCTCGCCGCTAGAGAATCTCCAAGCGTAAGGAGATCCAACCCGCGCTCGGCGGTACGCACTATGAGCAATCCGCAAACGACAAAGGGCAGCACCCCGATTACGTTCGCCCAGCCGACGGTCTCGAAGCCACCCATTAGCCACCGCATGATGCGAAACATACCCTGATAATCGCTGATATATTGCAGGAAGATAATCAAGCTGGAGAAGAAAAAGCTCATCACGATACCGGCAAGCAGCATCGAGGCCGCGCTCATGCCGGCCGAAATTGCATAGATGAACAATACGGTCCCCAATGCCCCGCCAAAAGCGCTGAGCGATGCCCCCGACAGCCCAAGAAAAAGGAACGGCAAACCAAGTCGAAAGTACAAGGCCGCGCCGAATGCCGCACCGGTCGACACTCCGAGGGTAAAAGGGCAGGCCAAGAAATTACGGAAAATCCCCTGAAATACGAGGCCACCAACGGACAGAGCTGCGCCAGCTAGAAAAGCCAGCGTCACTCGAGGCAGGCGAATATCCCAGAAAATTGTCGACGCCGACTGGAGTTCGGGCGTCGTGGCAAAGGGATGCCAAAGGACCTGCTCGGGAATTGCCGTCATCCCAAGAAACGGGCAGACAACCAGAACCATCAGACAAAGCAATGCAATCCGCCAGCGCTGACTCATAACGACGGCACCACCATGTTCAGACCAGTCGTGGGATGCGGCACGAGCTGGAATGTGAAGTCGAAAATGGCCTGAAGGGTGCACGCCTGCATCAATTCACGCGGACTGCCCGAAAAGACGACTTGCCCGTCCCGCAGTCCGACTACGCCATCCGATTGCAGAGCGCATGCATTGAGCTGGTGGGTAACCGCCAAAACGCTCACTCCGCGCTCGGCTCTCAGAGATCGAAGCAGTTCGGCTATCTCCTGTTCGTGATGCGGGTCAAGAAAGCTTGTCGGCTCATCAAGCAGCAGAAGCCGCGGTCGATGTACGAGGGCGGCGGCAAGAAGCACTCTTTGTCGTTCGCCGCCACTGAGGGTATTGATCAATCGATGGGAAAAGGCCGACATGCCAACGGCCGCCAGTGCCTCGAGAGCTGCTTGCTCGTGCTCTGCTTGGACCGCCGCCCAGCGCTGAAGTACGGGATAGAGACCCATCAGCACAAAATCGAGGGCGGTGTGTGAATAATCGGTCTCGAGAGTCTGTGGCACATATCCGATGAGCTGCGCATGCTCCTGAGCGGAAATTTCGCGAATGTCTCGGCCAGCGATCTGAATTCCGCCAGAGCTTACCTGCAGTACTCTCGCAACAAGCTTGAGAAGCGTGGACTTCCCTGCTCCGTTAGGCCCGACAACAGAGTACAGCTGACCTGCGGGCAGCGCCAAGGAAACGCCAGACAAAAGCGCTTTCTCATCGACTCTGAACACCACATCATGCAGCTCTAAAGAGTTCAAAACGCCTCCGGATGGAGAAAACGGGCGAAATCGTCGGCCACCTGGATGAATCGAGGACCGGGAACCGAAGAGTAATCTTTGGAGGTAACGAGAATTCTTCCGTTTCTTACCGCAGGTACGCCGGGTACGCTGTTCCAAGTCCTACGTACCAGATCGATCTCATCGCTTACCCCACCGTGACTCATGGTAATTTCGATAATCGCATCGGGATGCAGGGAGATGACGCCTTCTGCCGAAACTCCCGAAATTCCCAGCGTCATGGCCTGCACCGCGTTGATCCCGCCCGCCAGCTCCAGGATATCGTTATAGAATCCGTCACTGCCGGAAAGATACAGGCTGCGAAGCGTCCCGTCTCCAGAGCTTTCGCCCACCACCACCATCGTGCGCACCAGCGGTCTCCCTCGCACTTTTGTACGGAGGCTCTGCGTCCTCTGGCCAATTTCCGCCAAAAGCCGCTCGGCAGCTTCACGCCTGTTGCAGAGCGCTCCCAGCTCATTGATCGAGGATAGCACTCCCTTTATTGAACGGTGCTCGAAAGCTACCACCGGAATATGCAGCGCACGAAGCAGCGGAATTTTATCACTGAACTCCGTAAGCCCCAAAACAAGGGTCGGCTTGAGGGCCACAATTGCCTCAAAATTGAGGTCGAGTAAACCACCAATCAGGGGCCTGGTCTTTGCCTCCGGAGGGTAGTCCGAGTACTTCGAAACTCCCACCACCCGATCTCCCAAGCCCAGTGCGAATGCAGTTTCAGTGATACTCGGGGCCATCGATACGATGCGAGAACAATCGGCAGAAGAAGTTTCGGCAAGCGCGACCGCGGCGAAGTGGCTGAAGCATGCAATCACGAAAATAGTTACTTTCATGAATCGACCAAATCCCGCCTAAATTCTCACAATGCGACTTTCAATCCTGCGTAAGCAGCTGCGCCCCGGGTTCCAAAGCCCAGCACATCTTCGTATTCACGATCGAACAGGTTTTCGATTCGGGCAAAGATCTCCAGGGACTCCGTGATGGAATAATGGCCAGCGATGTTCACCGTAACGTAGGATGGCAAGGTAACGCGCTGCGCAGGAAACGTTGAAAAATCGTTATCTAGGCGGCGCCCAACTGCGTTAACGAAAATGTTGACGGACGACCTTGGTGAAAGCTCGTAGTCTACTTTCAGACCGGCCTTACTACGCGGGCGCCGGAGCAGCGATGAATGGCTGTCCAAATCCTCGGTGTCAGTAAGCGTATAGCTGGCGCGCCACAACATCCCTTCGACGGGGGTGAAACTCAGCGAAGTCTCTATCCCCTGCGTTCTGGCGCGGGCAATATTTTCGGATATGAAGGTATTCGGATCGAAGGAAATGAGATCGTCAAAATCATTCCAAAAATAAGTGACCCCTGCAGCCAGGGTATCCTTGAGGAGGTCTTGCTGAATCCCTGCATCGAGGCCCAAGCTCTTTTCGGGCTTTAGCTCTTCATTCCCGTATGAAGAATACAGTTGATAGAGCGACGGCGCTTTGTAGCCGGTCCCTATCGTTGACGATAATTTAGTCCCCGTCGAACGGATTACATATGCCGGAGCCAGCCGCCAGGACACCTTGCTCCCGAACTTCGAATGATCATCTACGCGAATTCCTGCAGTCGTAAAGAAACGATCATTCACATTCAACTGCACCTGAGAATAATATCCGTTCGTTCTCGCAGTGCGCTCGGCAAAATCTGACTCAAAGAGACCGAACATCGAGTTCGAGATTAGGAAGGAGGATCCACGCTCCTGCTCAGTATCGGCCCCAAAGACCAGCGTTGCCCAAGGAGTAATTTTGTAATTGTTCTGGAGATCGAATTTCAACAACCGGCCTGTGTAGCGACTGCGCAAGTCATCGAGCGGGTGCGCGGCGTCCTTGTCGTTGTCGTCTTGAAATTCCTGATTGGTAAAACCGACTCCCCAGGTTTGCGTGAAGCGCTTCTCAAGGAAGCTTGTTTGCACCTCACTACGAGTAAAGAATTGCTCGTTACGCAGAACTCTATTTGGATCGTCAAAGCCATCCTCGTTATCTAACTCAGCGGCGGAATCATTGTATCGGCTGATGAGATTAATGCGCGCTTGCGGCGATAGCTCCCAGCCAAATCTTCCCGAAAATCCGGTATTTCGATAGCCATCCTTCTCGGAATTGCCATTCTCCGAATTTGCCGAGGAAATACCGTGCGAGTTCTGCTGCTGAAATCCCAGGGAGTAATCGAACACGTCCTTGGCACCAGAAATTCCCGCTTGTTCGGTATACGTGTCGTAGGACCCGGCTTCGGCAGAGGCATAAACACTGGGAGCTCCGTGACCACGCTTAGTGGTGATATTGATTACACCACCCATGGCGTCTGAACCGTAGAGCGTACTCTGGGGGCCTCGCAGCACTTCAATTCGCTCGATATTAGCTGCGTTAAGGTCGGCGAAATTGAATGCTCGGGTCGGTGACATCGGATTGTTCGCCTCGACACCATCGATAAGCACCAGCGTATGTTCCGAATTTGCACCGCGCAGAAATACGGCGCTCGAGCCGCCAAGCGATCCATTCTGCACGACGTCGACACCCGGCAGTCCCCGCAAGGCATCCCCAAGATTGGCAAGCTGCCGATCGACAACTTCTTGCCCTTCGACGATGGAAACGGAGCTTGCAACCTCCTCGAGAGAAGTTTCAATTCTAGTCGCGCTCACGACAACGGTTCGGGATGAGCCACTCGCAGCAGGGTCCGCCGAGGCGGCAAAAGGCAATGCTGCGAAGATGCAGAACAGAGTCAGCAGTAACTTCATGGGACTTCCTAACGCACAGTGCAGCCTCAATCCTCGAAGGCTTACGTTATTTTCAGTGAGTAGGTCTTCTGGCTTACAGATGTATTCCGTGTTCTAGCCTTCCCGAGGTGGAATCAAATTTCCACTTCAGTGGCTGTCTTGAACTCAGCGGCTGCCAGTCGGCAACCCTCTGTTTACAGCGGCGGGACCGCGACGGACTCTCACCGTCTTCCCTTGAACTCACGGGGCAATTCGTACCATGACTGAAGTTCAGGAGGAAATACGGTAGTGGCGCCTCATAACTTATGTGAAAATTCAGGGAATTATGTCGGCATCCCTTTTTAGAAGTCTTGCCTCAAGTTGGCTTGGCCTCCTGCTTGCCATCATCGTGGGCATGCTCCTAGCCCCCTTCGTCGTAGCGACCTTGGGGCCCGAGGACTACGGACTGTGGGCTTTCATTCTCGCGCTCACAAACCAATTTACGCTACTCGAGCTGGGAGCTCGCGAGGCTGTCGTCTCCTTCGTGGCGCGCTCTCGCCACCATCGCAATACTAACGAAATCAGCGAGACGGCATCGACTGGGGCCTTTTTCTTCGGGAGCGCGGCGATCCTTGCCCTACTGGCAATGGTACTGTTGGTTCCCCACTTGGGCCAACTCACTGACATCCCGATTGCGCGCATGCCGGTCATTACTATCGTGTTTCTCCTATGCGCACTGGATGCTGCGCTGGAAATCTGGTTTGGCGTATTCGATTCCACTCTAGCCGGCTCTGAGCGCTACGATGTACTGACAGGTCTGAATGTCGTGCGGATAATTCTCAACGCACTCACGCTTTACTTCGTCCTGCACGCCGGACTCGGCATAGTGGGATTGGCTGCAACAGCAGTCACCTTGCGGCTCGCACAGCGCTCTGCAGCCTGCTATTTCAGCTTCCATTTCAATCCGGGAATGCATATATCCCGTGCGAGAATCTCCCGGGCCAGCATTCGACGATTCGTTGGATTCAGCGCGCGGGCAGCCGTCATCAATATTTCAAATCGTCTCATACACCGAATCGACACGGTCATCGCGGGATTTTTTCTTGGTCCAGTCGCTGTCACGACCTATGCAATTCCACTCATTCTGATCGAACAGTTCAGACTCTTCGCGGAGAGCGGCAATGGGATTTTAACTCCGCGCTTCAGCGCCCTGCACGCAGGAGAGGACCGTTCCACCAGCAAGCTGCTGCTGCTGCGCTGGTCCCGCTACAGCTATTTCCTTGCCTCGGGCATCGGTATCCCTCTGCTCCTTACGGGTCCCGACTTCATTCAGCTCTGGATGCATCGCAACTTCACGGAATCGGGCACTCTGCTTCAGCTCTTGACGCTGCCATACTTCTTGACTGTGCCAAGCATGGTGTTCACGTACTATTTGTATGCCACAAATCGACATGGCCTGAACGCTCGCATCTTGTCGGCGGAGGCCTGTGCAAATGTCGTGCTCTCGGTAACGCTCGCGCAATCAATGGGCTTGAAGGGGATTGCCCTGGGCACGCTGGTGCCGGCGGTAATGTGCCGCGGGGTTTTGCTGCCCATCTTCGCATGCAAGTGCAGCCCTCTTAGCTTGCCGGAGTTCGTGCGTACTGCATTACTCTCCTGTTTGCCGTTGACTGCAGTTCAGGCAGGTAGCCTGTACTTGCTTCAGTCATATATTGGCTCCTCCCACTGGACCGGGTTCCTTGTATGTAATGCGGCGGTTCTCCTGTTCTACTGTGCTGGAATTTGGGTCTTCTATCTCGGCGACCAGGAGAAGTCCTACCTACGGCGCAGGTTGGTCGGCAAAAAGCGCGGAACCTAAGAAGCAATGAACGTTTCAATAATAATTGTCTCGAATCAACCGGAGCCACTCCTTGAGCAGTGCCTCAGTTCGCTCATGGCCCAAAGGACCAAGGCCTCGTTCGAGGTTATTGTTTTTGACTGTTCTCCTCAGGGAGATTTACTCAGCATTGCTCGACAAGCTCGATGCCGCGTTTTCACCGCGCCTACGTCGCTCTATTCATTTGCCAAGGCTGTCAATGCAGCCTCTCAGCTTTGCGTTGGCGATCTTCTCGTAATCCTCTCTCCTTTGGCGATTCCCCTCGATGAGCTTTGGCTGGAAAAGCTAATTACCCCACTGCGATCGAGCGCTACGCTGATGGCGACATTCTCGAGGCAAATTGCATGGGAACGCGATTCAACTGCCTTTTCCGAGCCGCTGGCCTCGCAGTTTCAATCGAGAGGCTGGCTGAGAGACCGGGCCAACTTCTTGCAGATGCTGGATGTTGGGGCAGAACCATACGAGGTGTTGCAGTTCTCTCTTGGAAG
>JAYRHW010000057.1:0-2951 GCA_041907145.1 Bdellovibrionota bacterium | reverse complement strand
GATGTATTTCTGAAATTCTTCGGCGATGAAGGTCTGCGCTGGGCACCCTGCGCTGCAACATTTTACATTTGGCTGACGCCTCCGAAGGGCTTGAGCGGCATGGACTACTCAGAGGCTCTGCTAAAAAGAGGTATCGTCGTCACTCCTGGGGAATATTTCGGCGAGGGCTGCGAGGATAAAGTACGAGTGGCCCTGGTGCCCTCCCTCGAGCAGTCCAGGGCAGCCATTCAACTCTGGAAGCGCTCTCACGACGAATTGTAGTTAGCCGTGCTGCGGCATCTTGAGTAGGTTTCTAACGTGCCGCCAAATCGCCAGAGCAAAGAGCAGCGCGGTTCCCACCATTCCTACTGTCATATCTCCCGAGGGGACGCCATGGGCGATGGAAGTATCTGCAGGCGTTCCCAGGGCGAAGCGTACTGGAAATCCATCGGCGGTCCCCAACAGACGAGCGTGACTGACTCCTTGCAACGCAACATGCGCCTCAATAGGATCACCGCGCATGACGCGCATAAAAGCGTCTGAACCTTGGAATCGCAAAGAATTGGCGGATAGATCAATGTCCACATGCACTGGAGCGACATCCGAGGCGACAACACAAGTATTCAAGGAGGGGTCCTCGTAACATTCGACGGCCTGAGAGTTGTCGATAAGCGCCATGCCTGCCGCCTCGCGATAGATGCATGATCAGCCTACCGCAGCGGGGACAGTTAACGAAGCTGCTATCTTTGAAGCGATCCGGCTACGCCTTAGCCTTTATCCGATCATCACCTTCGAAGCGGCGCATGAACTCCTCACTATTCTCAAAGAGAATATATTCCCCGGGTAACAGGCTGACACCATTGAACTCCCTGGCGGCGTTGTTAGGTGCCAGTGCCAGATCGTTAAAGGCCCCATTGAGATCTTGCGCATGGAGGTACTGGCCTTTGGTGGATGACTTTTCTCGGCAGTCCTTTATCTTGGTGCCCTTCGACAGATTAACTCCGGCCCCGATGAAATTCTTGTTACCGACCATAATGCCAGTGCCAATGCGGGCAAAGCTGCCGATAAAATTCTCATCTCCAACATAGACCGGAACCGCGTTGGCGGGGCTAAGCACCCCTTCCATGCTCACAAATGAGCCGATCTTGTTTTTGTTCCCGATCTGCGCGGCTGACGCGATCGACGCGTGAGAATCGATCATGTTGTCATCGCCGATAAAGGCTGCGAGGTTAACTGCGGCATGAAACATAAATATGTTGCGCTTGCCTACATGCACGCCGTCGCGAATCATCACCGAAGGCACAATACGGTTACCGTCTGCCTTTAATTTATCCGCACGCACGGCCATCAAGCTCGGGAACTTGTCAATTCCGCCAATCGCTGCGTTTGTTGTCCCCTCGGCAACCGAAGCGCCCTGCCTAACCGCCTGTTGGGTTAAGAACTGCCCCTCGGCTGTCAGATAGTGGTTAGGGAGGTAGGAGAAGGAATCAAGGAGAGCCTGGCGAGCATTACCATCCGAGCCACGCAGTGCGCCATCATTGAAGAAGGAAAAAAGCGCGTTGGTGCGAAATTGTGTATATCGAGTATTTGCCTTCAACTCTTCGGTTGCTTGCGCAAGCAGTGTTATCGTAACAGGGGCCTTGGTTCCTTCGGCCTGTTTAAGCAGCTCAATATTGGGGTGGGTCTGCCCGTCGCCACCGAACGGAGCAAAAGCCGCTAGCATGCTGCTCACCTGAGAAGCTGATAGTTCAACGTGGCAATATCCCTCTTTGCCAAGGTCTGGGCGACCAAGCACTTCGAATAATAAGTGCAGTGTTCCATACTTGCCCTCACCAACCATAGAGGCAAGCGAACACGCCTCCGCGCCGGTTCCAACTTGAAGCGCGAACAACAGCACCTGCTTGCGTAATCCATCGTGTGCGCTGGTCAGCTTCTCGATGAGTGCGGTGAAATCAGCCTTGGAAGCCGGAATATCGTGCTTAGTTCCATTGAGATCAAAAGTTGCCACTACAACCCTCCGTAATTCAAAACGCCGAATATTTGTATCACAGCGCTGGGATATAAAGAATGCATTTGCCAGGAGGAATGCCGCTTCGTAATCTGCTGTAAGATTGAAAAAGAGCAAGTACGGGCAGTTATGAAACTGATCGCGCATCGTGGCGCACGGGCCACGGCCCCAGAGAACACACTCTCGGCTTACCGCCTAGGAAAGACCCTTCCGGTGCAGTTCGTTGAAGGAGACGTTGCGCTTACCGCTGATAATATTCCTGTCATGCTGCATCAGGAGACGCTGCAACCCGATGCAGCTAAGCGCGGATTGACCTTAGCGCCGCGAGACGAGGGGCGGTCCTGGCTGCTAGAAAATTGCTGGCGAGATATTGAGCACATGGACGCTGGCAGTTGGTTTGACAAGCGCTTCGCAGCAGAGCGGATCCCAACCCTGCAGGACGTGCTGGGATTGGGCTGGAGTAAGCCCGGCTTGCTCTTAGACCTGATCGATCCCTACTACTGGAAGGATCAAGAGGACCGCAGAATGTGCGAGGCGTTTGCTATGCACGTCATTCCTCTTGTGCGCTCCGCCATCGCCCGATCTGAATCCATATCCGTGCTTTGCTTCAATCCGGCAATGCTCGAAGTCTGGCAGCAGGAACTTCCTGCCGTCGATCGCACCTTGGCGGTTTGGACTAACTACAAGGGGCATGAGCATGCGCACATTCAGCGCGCGCTGGATTTGAAGGTCAGCACGGTAACGATTGCTGACTTTATGCTGCGGGACGAGCCGATATGGGAACGTGAAATAAGGGCCGCGGGGTTGCAGTTAGGAGTCTACGAACTCACTCCGGACTCTTCCCACGGTTTTAGGGCGTGGACCCCGGAAAAGCGCAAACCGATGTGGGATTTAGTAGTCGCCAAAAAAGTAGACGTATTTACCTGCGATTTCCCCACCGAATTTTGTAAATAGGGACGATCCT
>JAYRHW010000056.1:0-2629 GCA_041907145.1 Bdellovibrionota bacterium | reverse complement strand
GTTGTTACCGAATGCGCCTCGAAAACTACAGTGACCGCGGAGAAACTCCCTCTCTTCTTCCGGGGTGCCAAGCGCTTCCCAAACTACCCGCGAATTGGCGGCCGAAAAATCATGCAGTTTTCGAGCTAAGCCGGTGCTCGCGACACGTAAGAAATATCGTAGTTGACCGTGCGACAGCAAAGTCCCGGTCTTTACATTGACTCCGAGATCAAGGGACTCGATCGTTGCCGCAATCCGATCAATCGGCTCTTTGTCTGGATGCGAGAAGCGCAGCCCCGTCGCCATTCCACGATGCGAAGTTACCGCCTGGTAGGCTCCAAGAAGGTAAGCCCAGGAAAGAGACTGTGAGCGAGGCAAGCTCAGACCTTTAAGCGGGTCTACCCGCCCGCCGGGGTGCCGTTTCTCAAGGAACTCGACCTCCTCAGGAAGCTTGCCGTTAAGCCAGCGATGAAGCGTTTTATCGGATATTTTGCTTGTCGATCGCACTGTATGAATGTCAGCGCCTTCGCCCCAAAGCTGCAATGTGCTCTCGTATCGAGCCAAGGCCCTGTAAGCGGTATCGATTTTGGCCTGCTCCTTTTCACGCAGACCTTTGCTTGCAGCCTCTGCCCTCAGCGCATCGACCTTGGTGTTAAGCACCGCGCGGGCATTTTCAACCGCGGGAGGAGGCTGCGCCTCGAAAACATATGAGCCTTTGCGGCCGCTTGTTATGACCAGGCTCACACTGGACGCCGGCAATTTCTCGATGTGACCATTTAAGAACCTAAATGCGCGCGTTACAGCGCGCGCTTGGTGAGGCATGCTTTCCGGATTCCCGCCTGAGAGCGCGTCCATCGCAGCGGCCAGGCGTGCTTCAAAGTTCCTCGTCACCTTGAAAAGGTCCGGCGCTGCGCTCGTTTCACGAACAAAACGCAATACGTCCAGCGCCCCTCCGAGTTTTGGGGTTCCGGACTTCATAGCGATCTCGATATTAATGCCCGTAACAAGGGAGTTGAGCACCAGCACAGGAGCGCCCCGGTGCATGCCTAGGCTAGTACTTGGAGCAAGCGGTTGGCTGTTTGCAATAACGTCGCTGACTGCTTCTCGTAGGGTTCGCGGTCTGGCCTCGGGAATCGTCTGTGGGACAGAAATTACTGACAACTTTTGCATTCAGTTACGATACCGAATCCGCACACCTACTCAATATCAACAGCTAAGTGACTGTAGTTACGAGTAAATTAAGAGAGGAGCTTGCGGTGTTCGAGCTCTACCAAGACCGGACTGTCAAAGAGTTGGTTCACTACTACAGCCTTGAGGAAGTTCGTATCCTGCCATCCGCGTTCTTTGAGCGTGCTGTCAATTTGTTTAATCGCGTCTTTGGCAATTTTCTCAAAATTCTTTGCCTCTATGACCTTGATGACCTCGCCATCATGGGAGTAGGTGGCATTGAACTCTTCGGAGTAGGTATCGGCGATCTTGCCGATGATTTCCGTTATGAGCTCGGTGTGTGCGCAAGCTGCGACTGAGATTAAGGTATCGCGGTGCGAATCAAACTGTGAGGTGACGAGTCCCTTGATGCGCTCGGCGCTTCCGGACTGCACGACTTCGCGCAAGTCCTTGGCAAAGCGTACGGACTTCGGATCTTGCTTGCTGCCCTGGTGCTTGAGGAAAGCCTTGACGGCTGAATTAAGGTTTTTAGCGCGCGTAAATGCGTCGACAACGTGGGTGGCATCAAACTGATACATCGGCTCCTCCAGATTTCATGGAGGAGCATAGCACGATGCTACCAAGAGACAACTAATTGACTGCCTCTAGTTTTACTGGTCCGTGGCTGCCGTTAATTCCCAAAGAAGTTTCGGAATTCCCAGGGTGGCTGCGATCTTTTGCGACTACGGTGTAAATCGCCGGTACCATAAACAGAGTAAAGGTCGTGCCGATAATCATTCCGGTAACGAGCACCGTGCCGATGCTGTTCCTCGATCCGGCGCCAGCACCGGTGGCTAGCACCAGCGGAAAGTGGCCGACCACGGTGGCGACCGTTGTCATCAGAACTGGGCGCAACCGTGTTGTTGCAGCCTCTACAATCGCATCGTACTTGGACTTGCCGCGCTCTTGAAGAACGTTGGCAAATTCCACAATCAGAATTCCGTTCTTTGCAATGAGTCCTACGAGAGTAACGAGGCCCACCTGAGAGTAGATGTTCAAGGTCGTGAAGCCCAGGAAGACGAAAACGAGAGCCCCTGCCAAAGCGAGCGGTACGGAGCCAGCTAAAATAATCAGTGGATCGCGGAAGCTTTCAAACTGGGAAGCCAACACCAAGAAGATCAGCACGAGTGCCAAAATCAAAGTGGTGAGCAGCGTGTTTTGTTCGCTGCGTAGTTGCCTCGACTCTCCGGCGTAGTCGACTACAAAGTCCTTGGGCAGTATCTTTGCAGCTTCCGTCTCCAAAACCCTGAGCCCCTGGTCGATGCTGATACCAGGAGCTATGGCGCCCTGTATTTTGGCCGAATTGAGCTGCTGGAAGCGGTTTAATGCGCGGGGCTCGACGGTATCTTTGATCGAGGCGATGGTGGAAAGCGGGATAAGCTGCTTATTCGGCCCGGTGACATAGACGGATTCTAATTGTTCCGGATTCAGTCGTTCGCTGCGT
>JAYRHW010000055.1:0-8409 GCA_041907145.1 Bdellovibrionota bacterium | reverse complement strand
GCGCTGACATCAGCGGCGTCGTCGGCCGCAAGGGCTCCATAGTAGATGTTCAACTAAAGAACTCAGAACTGTCCGACTGGCAATGCGCGCTCCTTGCTGGAACCTTGGAAAATTGCAGATTGGATCGCGTGGGTGCGAATTCGGTAACAAATCACTCCTCCGATTCAGTTTGGGCACAGCCCGGGGCAAAGCTTACCGATAACATGTGTAGCCTCGATGGCTGCCAATGGAAGGTTGCACTCGGGAGCACCGCCAGGAACCTCAAGACGATGTACTACCTCAAGCGAACCGAGGCCTAAGCCGAAGTCTTCAGAGTCTCAATCATTATTGCCCGAAGCTCGGCAGCATTTTCGATCTTGCGAACGAACGGAATAACTACATCGTCTGTGGCTTTCGAGTCACCGACCCGAACCACGAACTCTTTGCTCGTCAAGGACACCATCTTTACGGAAGCTTTAGGCTCGCAGCTCCCTCTCACACCAACTACCATGCTGCGCAGAGCTTCCTCGTGATCATCATTCATATGGCTAATCACGTCCCAAGCTCCATAAGCCAGGTGGTCGGGCTGAACGGCACGATAATTTTCCGCGCCTAACCACTGGATGTCGCCGAATCCTCCAATCCAGCGAATACGCTCAACCACACCGCGCATAAACAGAAAGTTGTGCGCAATCTCGTAATTGATGGAATTGGGGAAGCGCTGCTCATAGCTTTTCTGTACGGTCAACTTCTCGCTCTCCGGAACAGGAGTGAATCGCAACAGAAGGCACGCCCGCGCATAAGCCTGTGGGTCATGCGTCCCAAAGGCATCAATGACCGTGAGACTTGCCTCCGAAGCCTCTTGAAGATTTTTATAATGCTCAGCGATGAAGCTGATATAGATGCAAATCCGTCCTTCAGTATCAACGTCGTAGGGAACAACCGAACCGAAGGGGAAGCCCTGCTGGGAGCGGGACTGCGTGGCCAGCACGCCCCAACGCTGGGCGTAGATAAATGACTTGATTTGGGCGGCATTCGCCTTTCCTGGAGTTGCCATAGTTTCTGTGATCTCAGTAACTTAGCATCTGTTCACCATTTGACAAACAGCACGCTGCGCGACATGCTACGCGAAGACGGATTATTCAGTCCGAATCTTCAACGAAGATCCTCATGAAGTCAAAGATTCAAGCATATTGCTCTCTCAGCAAACCTAGAATTGTCACTCTCGTCCTTGTAACGACGGCGATCGGCTACTTTTTCGGCGCGCGCGGATTTGATTCATACGCCCGACTCGCTTTGACGCTCCTGGGCACTGCTCTCTGCTGCGCCGGCTCTGCAGTATTAAATTGTTATATCGAACGCGACATCGATAAGAAAATGAAGCGCACTATGCGCCGCCCGCTTCCTGCTGGAGAAATTGCTCCAGCCGAGGCGTTGGGTTTTGGAATTATACTCGTGCTGGCAGGTACCATACTTTTGGTATGGAAGATCAATTTACTCACCGGCTTTCTGGCGCTCTTAACGGCGTTTCTTTACGCACTGGTCTACACTCCGCTCAAGCGAATCACCTGGCTTAACACCTTCGTTGGAGCTATTCCCGGAGCCTTGCCCCCGATGGGCGGGTGGGCAGCTGCCTCGGGAGAGCTGTCGCTCGGTGCGTGGGTGTTGTTCCTTATATTGTTTGTTTGGCAACATCCTCACTTTTACGCCATCGCTTGGATGTATAGGGATGACTACCTCAGAGGCGGTCTAAAGATGCTCCCGTGCATAGAGCCTGACGGTGCGAGCACCTTTCGGCAGATTGTTTGGTACTCGGTATTTCTTATCCCAGTATCCCTGCTGCCAACACTCATGGGCATGTCGGGAATGATTTACCTCACCGGCGCATTGCTGCTGGGACTAGGCTTACTTCTCTCGGGCATCACTCTCTCGCGTAGCAAATCTTTGCGGGACGCTAAGCGCGTGCTGCGCGCCTCTGTCATTTACCTCCCGCTGCTGTTGATCCTTATCGTCACCGATGCAGGATTCTAATGAAGGCTGGGTTCATCATCTCTACGATTGCAATCGCTGTCATCGGCACCTTGACTGGGGCCGGCTTCCTTATTCGAGATCACTTTCATAGTCAGGAGCTTCCTAGCTATGGAAAAGCGCCGCGCTTCGAGCTTCAAGATATGCGCGCCGGAGTATTTTCCAGTACGACGCTCCAGGGCAAGCCGTATGTGATAAACTTTTTCTTTTCGCATTGCCAGGCTGTCTGCCCAACTACGAATGCTGCAATGGCTCGTATCGCTCGCGACACCGCCGTCGATGCCGCGCAGTTTCTGTCCATAAGCGTCGACCCTGAGCGCGACACGCCGGAGGTCTTGCAGACCTATGCCGACAAATTTAAAGCCAATCCCCGGCAATGGTCCTTTCTTACCGGCCCGAAGCAGGAAGTTGACCGCATGCTCAATGAATTCAAGCTAGGCGCAAGCGAAAACATCGCCGAGCATACGAGCCGCCTCGTCCTTGTTGACAAGAATTCAGAAGTTAGAGGCTACTATCCCGGCACCGAGGAAGATGCCATCGACTCATTGCAGCGAGATTTACAGCGTCTCCTGCGGCATTAGAAAAATCAGAATTTGGCCAGCTCTTCGTCAATTCGCTTCTGCATAGCGGGATCGATGGAGGATGAGCCCTTCGCATCAACCACGCCAGAGGCGGAGGTCTTCAATCTGACCCATACCAGCAGCACGACTCCCCCGAGCAACAAAAAGCCCAGGGGCGCGAGCCAACCAACGAGCCCAAAGCCCCTGGCAGCCGGAACCGAACGAATCTTTTCTCCGTACGTAGCAAATAATTGCTGCATGATTTCATCGCGGCTCTTGCCGGCAGCTAAGTCAGCGCGAATTTTGTCCTTGAGTTCGCTTGCATTACCACTGGGGCAATCTTGCAGAGAGCGAGCAGCGCAGAAGGGGCTCAGGGTGGAAACGAAGATATCCTCGGCAATTGCCTCCTTGTCCGCGGAAAGCTCTAGCTTCTCGGCCCATGCCGGCGCAGCAGCAAGGCACGCGACGAGAAAAAGAGATAAAAATTTATGCGCCATACTCCTCCAGATAACCAGCTATGCGCTCTTGAATCTTACTATCGAGTATCATACCGCTGCCGTTGGCGGCACTCAAATACGACGCAATATGGTGCACCGTCACTATAGGAAATACCTTCACTCCCTGGGATTGCTCTGCCTCCTGCACCGCTGACAGTTGGCCAGTTCCGCGCTCGCACCGATCCACCGCGATGATAACTCCATCAACATGAACCTTGCCGAGAGTCTGCAGGAAGGGAAGCACCTCTCGAAGGGTGGTGCCGGCAGTGATGACATCTTCAACGATGACGATATGATCACCGTCCTTGATCTTCTGTCCAACGATCTTACCGCCGTCTCCGTGATCCTTTATCTCTTTGCGATCGAAGGTGAACCCAACATTGTAGTTGAAGTCAGTATGTAGAGCAGCGGCGGTCGTTACGCAAAGCGGGATGCCCTTATAGGCGGGACCGAAAATTATGTTGCAGTGCTTGAGTCCTGATTGCATGAGATGGGCAGCATAGTACTTCCCGAGCTGGGAAATCTTTGCGCCGTCATTGAAATTACCGGTATTCACAAAGTAAGGGGTCTTTCGTCCGGACTTGGTGATGAAGTCGCCAAAAGTCAAAGCGCCGGACGTAACGAGAAAATCGATGAATTCTTTCTGGTAGGGGAGCACGGGTACATTTTTCATATTCATGAATACTGCCGCACTCTTATCCCGGTTTCAAGGCTGGGTTGATTAGCCCTTCAAGCATCCTTCAATTTACGCCGACAATTCCTAAGACGTGGGGAACAATCGGGATTTTCAGTTTGGATAGCGAAGACCTCAATCTTAGTTCAGCAACGCCGTTTGCAGGGCGCTACATTTTAAAGCGGCTGCTGGGAAGCGGCGGCATGGGCTCAGTGTACCTGGCGAGCGACTCAATGCTCGCCAACGAAGAGATCGCCATCAAGGTTTTGCATGCTGAGCTGTGCAGAAATCAAAAGCATACGCAGCGCTTTCTTAGAGAAGTACAACTGACGCGCAAAGTTACTCATCCGAACGTCGTGCGAACATTTGATGTCGGCAATGAAGGCGGGCGCCTGTTTTTCACGATGGAATTTGCGCCGGGCGCTACCCTCAAAGAAAAGCTTCATGCTGGCAACCTCGACTGCTACGAGGCGGCCGGCATTCTTCGCGAAGTTGCGAAGGGGCTGTTCGCGATTCATCAGGTAGACATAATTCATCGGGACCTTAAGCCGGGAAACATCATCATTACGCCCGATGGCTTCGTAAAAATTACCGACTTCGGCGTCGCAAAGCCCGGCGTCTCGGACCTCACGGGACACAATGAAATTATCGGCAGTATTCCTTATATGGCACCTGAGGTTTGGGTCGGTAGAGGGGTGACTGCCCAGGCCGATCTGTACGCGCTCGGAGTGGTAGCTTACGAAATGCTAACGGGAGTGCTCCCGTTCGAAGGGGATTCGCCGGCGGAATTGATGTGCAAGCACTTGGAACAGCGCCCCGTGGCGCCCAAGGAGCTTAAGCCGGATTTGCCGGAGTGGCTCAATACGCTCATTCTCCAACTGCTCGAAAAGGACGCCTCCCGCAGGCCCGATGGAGCCAAGACGGTGGTTGAGGTCATCAATCGCTATCTCGATGCGGATAATACCCCGTTGCCGCACTCCAACGACGAGCTAAAGATTAAAGTCCCCGAGCCGGAACCATATACACCCAGCATCCTGCACGGATTTACCGATATTCCCGCCTCTCTCGATAGAGCACCTGAAGTTTTTTCAGCTGCCCTCGAAATATGCGATACACATCACGCTCGCCAGGAATACGTGGCGATGCCGGAGCGCCGAGTCGTGCCCGATCTATACGATTACGCCGATTACCCCCTTGCCAAGCGCGTCGTGCTGCACGTTTCGGTCTTCACGGCCGCGCTGATCCTTTGCGCAGCCTATATCTGGCGCTTCGAAGCCAGCTTTAGCCCCTGGGCACAGGGATTAGTTCAAATTACCAAGCAGATGCAAGTAATGAAGGGGGCAGTATGGGCTCTCCTCGTAAACTTCGGAATTCATGCTCCACTTTTTGCGATGCCGATCTTCTTGATAACGGCATTGCGGAGAAACTTTGCAGCGGCCTTTCGCACCTGGATGGCCGCCTCGGTACTAACCTTGTGCTCAATCGTAGGTGTCTTCGCCGTTTTTTGGTGCCATCTGCGCTTTGGCGGGCTGCGAGTAGCCGGAAGTTCAGGAATTCATGAGATACTTAGTAGCATGGAAGCGGCACTCGTCTATTCTGCAGAACTTTCTTTGCTGATTCCTCAGGGCACGGTGCTTACCCCGGTCGTACACTCCAGTGCCGTACTGTATGAGCCCGTCATGGAGCCGCTGTGGTCTCAACAGCTGGCCTATTGGGTGTCACTCGCTATCTACCTCGGGCTTCTTACCCGCTTTGTTGAGTCTCGAATCGTACGCAGAGGAGTACCGTCCCTGCGATTCAAGATACTTTGCCTGACCGGCTGCGGCTTAGTGCCCGTCACGTTGCAGCTTGCAGCGCTTCATATGCTGCCCAGCCTTCAGTTATCATATGCTACCCGGGACCTACATCTGGTAGCGGGTCCCATAGATCATCTCTTCGATCATTATTCTATTACCTGCGCTGCCATGAATTGGCTGCTCTTAGGGATTTTGGGGTGCTGGGTTTTGCCGGCGATTAGCAACAGGGTCAAGCAATTTCGAGATGCGCGGCAACGCCTGCCACGCTAAGTTGCAATTCAGACAATCCGTCAACATTGCGCAGATCGGCAAAACACAAAGTGCAGTTTCGCGCCGAATCAAAGGTGCAGGTAAGTACCGTGCCGACAACTTTTCCTTGCCGGGCCTCGATAATCTCCGCCTTGGGCATCGGCGCGCCGCCTGCAACGGACAGCAGCCTCAGTACTCTCGGCGCCTTACCCATGGCGTCAATTTTAGCCACCACTTCCTGGCCGGTGTAGCAACCCTTGGTGTAGGAAATTGCATCAGGCAGCCCGGCCGAGACAAAGAGGTGCTCAGAATTCATCTCATCGGGAAATTGAGGAACCCCGCCCCGAAGACGAAACAGGGTGATCGCTCCCGGATCAAGTTCCAAAGCCGAATACTGCGAGAGTTCAGAAAGGACCTGGCGTTGGAGACCTAGCGGAAGTAGTAGATCCCAGCCAGAAGACTCTCCGCGTTTCTTGCGCACAAGATGAGCCGCGCCCAGTTTCTTAACATCGAGCAACGGCGAGCCTTCATCAGAACTAGGCAAGGTACCCAGGGAAAGATCCACATCTCGCTGGAGATCAAAATAATGCAGGATGCAAAGCTCAGCACTGCGATCGATGACCTCGACACGCTCAGTTACCAGAAAGCGCTTCAGGCCCTGAATCACTTCTACGGCACTTCCACCATCAGCGACGAGCAAAAAGTGATTTTCCCGTTCAAAAAGAACTGTAAAAACTCCCTCTGTTTTACCCTGCGGAGTGAGAGCTGCAGCAACGAGCGCTCGCGTAGAACTCAGCATCCGCATATCGTTGGTGAGCCGAGCTTGCAGATACCGTGAGGCATGAGGCCCCTGCACTTCCAAGATGATTGCGTTCGGTAATCTGAAAAATTTCACTCGCTGCTCGCGTCTAGACGCTTCAGTGCAATACCGTGCCGATGCGCTTCAGACTATCCCAGGACCAGTAAATTATGAGCGCTCGTCCCTTCACCCGATGAAGATCGAGGAACGGGTTCTCCCAAAAACGTGAATCTTTGGAATGATCTCGATTGTCGCCCATCAGGAAGATATGACCCTCAGGCACCGTGTCAGGCCCGAAATAGCCATCCGGAATCCCGTGTTCCTGATATCTCGCATAGGGTTCGTCGAGTTCCTTGCCATTGATAAGCACCTTGGTGCCGCGAACTTCTACGGTTTCACCAGGAAGGCCGATTACACGCTTGATAATATTGATAGAAGACTCGTCTTCCGGCGTGCGCGCCTCGTCTGGTCGAGTAAAGACAACGATATCTCCGCGCTTGGGAGTATCATAGAGCGAGAGCGAATCAGTCATCAGAGGCAGCCTAAATCCGTACGATAACTTATTGACCAGAATATGGTCGCCGACTTTAAGAGTCGGATACATCGAAAGCGAGGGGATCTTGAAAGCTTCCACCACCGATGCGCGCAGGATGTAGGCAGCCACCAAAAAGACGGCAAGCGTCTTTAAGAACGAGACTACTTCGCCGGTTGTCGAGGTAGGACGAGGATCGCTGGTTGACGCACTGCTGGGAGTAGGGGAATTGGAGCTCATGAATAGTGATTGTTAGGTTTACTTCCCATCCACAGTAACATAGGCGCCAAAAAACAAAAAAGGAGGCGTTTGCCTCCTTTTTTGCCCCTTTAGTGCCCTTTTATCCTAGGCGCTAAATTGCTGACGACGTCCGAAGACCACCGTACTGCAATCCACCTGAAGCCCCGGCTCCTTGGTTTTGACCGTGGAGACGAATATGCCTGGCTCGAACGCGCGTTGTTTAAGCAACTCCACCTTCTCCTGATCGGGGATAGCCATATTTGCGCGTATTGAAAAGTTAATTTCAACGATTACGTTACCAGGAGTATCGTCGATTAACTTGGTAATCATTCCGTAAATCGGATAGGTCTGTCCAACTTCGACGTCGCCGGACGTTACTTCAAGTCCGAACTTCTCAAAAAAATTGACGTCCTTATTTTCATTTTCCATGTGACGACCCTCAAAAAATGAACCGAAACCTTTGTGGCAACCGATTATAACCCCATATCCGCACCTGCCGGGAGAATGCTTCAGGTTATACGTAACGAGATACACCACTTCGACTATCTACCTGTATTTACTTGCTTTTACCGACGTAGCTGTGACAGCTCATTTGCCGCGCAAAGCTAAGGGCTGGGGCTTCCTTTCCGGGTCGACAAATCACCTGCGCGGAGAAGGGGATGGACTGATGCACCGAAGATATACAAGGAAAAGAGAGCGCGGAGAGCCCGCAAAGATTAGCCAGCGCGGCAAAGTAATTAAGCGGAGGATGCTCGCCGTCCATCTGCGCATCCACTTCACTCCAGCGGGGTAGGTCTGCGCCCAAGGTCGGAGTTAAAATCACGGCAGACTCCAACAGCAGTTCCGCACAAGCCTTCTCCAGCTCTTGCTGAATACAGCGCGCAGCTGCCCTTTCAGCAATGGAGCAGCCTTGAGCATAGGAACGCAAGGCCTTGGCAACGGGCGGCAAATCAATTTCCGAAATTTCCAGCTTTGCAAGGGCCGTACTCGCGGCTTCCACCGCTATTGTTTTGCGCGCAGTAAGAGCGCGCTGGAAGGAAATCGCGGCAGGAAGTT
>JAYRHW010000054.1:0-3206 GCA_041907145.1 Bdellovibrionota bacterium | reverse complement strand
CTAAGGCCTGGGTTTCTGACTCAAAGGCGGCAATGGTAGCCACGGGGCCAAATATCTCCTCCTTCCAAATTCGCATGGTCGGAACTACATCGCGAATGACGACGGGGGGGACCATGAGCGATGTGGAATTTTTGTCGGGGATCTTCCCACAAACTATTTTTGCCCCCTTGGCGACGGCATCCTCCAGAAGTGAGCAAACTTTTTGCTTGGCCTCGGCATTTATAACCGGACCAATCTTTGTGGCCTCATCCATGCCGTCTCCGGTCTTGAGCGTGGAAACTCGCTCAGTGAGTTTTTTCGTAAATACATCGACGATTGAAGTATGAAGGATGAAACGGTTCACGCAGATACAGGTCTGCCCGGCGTTTCGATATTTGGCAAAGAGCGCACCCTTCACGGCGCGCTCAATATCAGCATCCTCGAACACCACAAAAGGCGCGTTTCCTCCAAGTTCGAAGGTCACCCGCTTAATGGTGTCGGCAGCCTGCCGCATCAAAATCTTCCCCACCTCGGTGGAGCCGGTAAAGGTAATTTTCCGCACGAAGTCCAATTGCATCGCAGCTTTTGTGAATTCGACAGCGTCCGCCGTGACGACGTTGAACACGCCGGGGGGAAATCCAGCTTCGATTGAGAGGCCTGCGAGAGCGAGCGCGGAAAGTGGAGTCTCAGGTGCAGGCTTGATAACAATCGCGCAACCAGCCGCCAGCGCAGGGGCAACCTTTCTGGTTATCATGGCGCACGGGAAGTTCCAGGGAGTAATGGCGGCGCACACTCCCACCGGCTGCTTGAGGACGAGAATCCTGCTTTCTGGAGAAGAGGAGGGGACGGTTTCCCCGTATACTCGCTTGCCCTCTTCGGCAAACCATTCCACGAAGCTTGCGCCGTATCGAATTTCGCCCAACGCCTCCTTGAAAGGCTTGCCCTGCTCTAAAGTGAGAATTCGAGCCAACTCGCTCTCATGCCCCAATAGAAGGGAATTCAATCTCTGTAATTTCTGTGAGCGTTCGCTGGCTGGCATTGCAGCCCAGACCGATTGAGCTGCTCGCGCGGCTGAGAACGACTCTAGGATGTCGGACTCCTGCGCCATGTGTAGGGAGGCGAGCTCGGAGCCAGTTGACGGGTTGCTTACGACTAAGGGTTTGCCCGATGGTACGTTCTTCCACTGGCCATTTATGAATGAGTCGCCTTCGATTAAGGAAGTTAATGTCATAGAAAGCTGTTCTAAAATTACGCCAATTCGAACCAGAGTGAGAATATAAAGTTGATGATCTTATTCAACTATACTCGCTCATGGCCATTGTCATTCCTTTCTTGAGTCTGATTCAAGGCTGTTTTCCGACCCCTGCGCGCGGCAGACGTTGATCTAGGATTTTGTTGTTGGCGGATTTTAAAAACAGATTTTTTGGGGTATGAACTCCCCAGTGCATGTTCTAGATATAATTAGCAGTTTGGTTCACTAGCAGTTTTGATTCCGGCCCGGGATTGTTCAGAGTTTGTGTCTGCTGCCTGACAGCTCAGTTGGCCTTCGAAAAAAGATAATGTTCACCCATCGTCGACTTCCTTTTTTCCTTTTTCTTGTCACAGCTTTGTCATCTCTGTTGTGGGTTCTAAGTCACGATCCGACTTTCGTGCAGGCCCAATCGCAGACGGAGGATCTCAGTCCTTCCAGCAGGGCGCCAATCACAGGTCCTTACAAGGACTTGCCCGTAGATGCCGGAGTTTGGAACAACGGCCAAGCCGCTCTTTGGGATCTTAATTTTTTGGATCACTATCACTATTTCGGTCCCGCGCAGCGAGCGAAGGGCTACCGACCTGAGCAGCCGATTAAATTCAGCCACATTATTCACGTTCAGAAGAACAAGATGGACTGCCAGTACTGTCACTGGTCAGTGGCAAAGGCCGGCTATGCGGCAATTCCGGAAGTTGAGACCTGCATGGGCTGCCATAATTTGATTAAGGGCTCGAACCCGGAATCACAGGCCGAAATCAAGAAACTCGAAGAATACTGGACCAAACGCGAGCCGATTCCGTGGGTAAAGGTGCACGTAAACCCACAGCATGTGAATTTCAATCATAAGCGGCACGTAAAGGCCGGGGTGAACTGCCAGGAGTGTCATGGTCAGATTCCGAATATGGATGTGGTCGAGCGAGTCAGCTCTATGAAGATGGGTTGGTGCTTGGACTGTCACCGCGAAAAGGGGACGAGCATCGATTGTTGGACTTGCCATCACTGAATTGTTCCTTTCGCAACTTGGCTTCGCCAAGATTGCGAAGACGGGCAGGGAGAGCCCTGCACCCCTGGTGGATTTCCACTAGGAATTTGGGGTGAGTCAGGATTGCGAAGACGGGCAGGGAGAGCCCTGCACCCCTGGTGGATTTCCACTAGGAATTTGGGGTGAGTCAGGATTGCAAAGACGGGCAGGGAGAGCCCTGAGTGGTGAATGAGATTACGACTGGTTCCCCAAGCTTCGGCGCAAGGGGAGGATTCTAGGTTAAGGACGTCAGAGATGAGTACGGTAAAAGATTCCAACTTGGTTCAAATCGGCAAGGCAGAGGTAGCGCCGGACTCGGCGCCCCAGCTTTCCCGGCGCAATTTCCTCAAGGTTCTTGGGGCTTCATCGGCTGCTGGGGTCGCGGGCTGTGCCAAGGACCAAACGCAAAACGTCCTACCTTTCGTCAAAGGTGATCCCGATCAGATTCCCGGAGTCTCAGTCTGGTACCGTTCGACGTGTCGCGAGTGCTCGGCAGGTTGCGGAATTCAAGTGCGTACTCGCGAGGGCCGTGCCGTCAAAATTGAAGGCAATCCGGAGCATCCGATTAATGAAGGTGGACTGTGCGGATTGGGGCAGGCATCGTTGCAGGCGCTCTACGACCCCGATCGAGTTCGCCAGCCGTTGGTGCGCGAGCCAACGATGGGATTCGAGGCAGTTTACAAGCCGATATCTTGGGACGAGGCTTATGCCAAAGTTTCAGCGGCGCTCAAGGATTCCAAGTTAAAGAAGGCAGTCATCACGGGCGAGGAGACGGGCGCTCTCGAGGATTTGATTTCCGATTGGAGCAAAGCATTTAATGCCGAGCGCGTGACGTTTGAAATGCTCGAGCCCACCGCCTTAGCTAGGGCGTCGGAAATAGTGTACGGCACCTACGGCATTCCCACCTACATGTTCGACAAGGCCGAAGTAGTTGTGAGCCTTGGAGCAGACTTT
>JAYRHW010000053.1:0-2622 GCA_041907145.1 Bdellovibrionota bacterium | reverse complement strand
TGAAGTTCGGGAGCAGCAGCACCCTGCGGGGACTGCGCCATCGCGCCGCCAAACGAGCCCAGTCGGTTACGCAAAATTGAGGCATAAGCTCCTGCTGTCGCTCGGCTTAAAATCCCGCTACATGGGCGTGCAAAATACACGCCATTATTTTAAATGACGGACAAGACAGCTGTTACTGAATAACCCATGACATCTGGGAGGGTGCTGGTCGATTGGGTCGGCATGGGAGGCAGCTTGAGATTATGAAGCTGGACTACGTCCCCGACCAAATATATTTCATGAGGAAGGAAACTTCCGGAAATGCGCCCAGCCAAATCCCCGCCTCACTGCTTCATGGGCGCTGAAAACGCACGCCAACGACCTGGCCGGCTTTGTCCAAAAGATCAAATCGAGTAAACGCTGCGAGAGCCTGAGACAATCTCGCGTCAGAACGACTGAGTTCGAGAATCGTGCGCGCATCGTTGACTGTTGCAACGACTTCAACTTTGGCGTTTTGCTGGTCTATTGAAGGGAGCCTCGCCACTAACTCCTGCTCGTGCATCACCGCCACGCGCGACTCCGGGGCAACATGGGCCCTCTGCAATGCCTGAAGCCTTTGGTGGGCGATCATGTTCAGACAATACCGATAGTGATCCGCGTAATGGGGTATGCTTGCGGGATAGAGCATCACCAGAAAGTGATCTCCCATCTGACTCTCCACATAGCGCACTACCTCGGTCATCTGCAAAGCGCCGCTGGACTCGGGTGAATCCGGACGACGGAAATACGCTCTCGCCTCCTGAAACATAAAGGCGGACATGACAGCGGCGAGGACCAGCGCACGAAGCTGGAGCGGAATCTTTCGAGACAGCCACCAATCGGCCAGCTTGTCGGCCGCCAGGGACATCAACATCACGCAGGTGCACGCAAAGAGCAGTCCCCGCCGAAACGGTGCTCCGATTCCAATGATCGCAGGCAAAGGCGTAACTATGAGCAACAGGAGAACAGTTAGTGCTGCATTCCGCTTGGCGCGATTCCGCAATGCACTGAGCAGAACGAGGAAACCAAAGAGCATCAGGGTAATGTCGAGGCCGGTAAATGCTCCTCCATCCCGGTAGAACCAGGGATCATCGACTTGGGTGACGAGGCCACGAAAAAAATCTCCTACCTGTCTCAAGATTCGCGGCATGGCAACAAAGTCATAGGTGTCCGTACCATAGGAACTGCGAAGAGGGACCGCCTTACCCACATGGTAATTGTGGAGGAGTTGAGGAGCCGCAACGACAAGCATACTAACGCCGTAGACCGCGAGATACCCCAACGCGGGGAGAAGACGACTCGACTTGAGCAGCGGCAGAATGAGCACGAGAAGCGGCAGGGCTGCGAGCAAGACCTGGTTGGGAGCATACACGTAGAGGTTCAGCCCGCAAATCACTCCGGCCAGCAGCATACTTTTCAAGGTACATAGTAATATTGCCCGGTAGCTACTCCAGCAGGATAGAAAAAACATGAAAGGGCTGAGCACGTGCTCAATCTCGCCATGCCGGGAAAGTTTGAGATGCCACCAGGCGACGGAAAGGAACAGAGCGCACGCGATTCCAGCCCTCTTCCCGAACATCAGCGCCACAGCCGCGTAGGCCACAACGAGCGTCAAGGATCCGATTATGGCTACATTTGCGTAGGCCTGCTCTAATCCCGCCCCCATGAGGAGAAAGCCGAACGATTCAATGAGCGACTGTGGACCATGCTGTTCACTCAAGACGAAATCCATGACCGATTTGATATCAGTCCAGTTGAAGGTCAACAGCGCGGGATAAAGGGTATCCAGGATCCATAAGGATTTGGTGGTATGCCCTAAGGCGTGTCCGCCAATACCAGAAGGATAGTACGTTAGAAAGGCGACTCTCAGGCAGGACCCAACCAGGACCACAGCCAGCATCACGATAGTGGCGGATACCTTCTTCTCTCGAATATAAGCCGGCCGAGGCAGACTCCAATCCACTTCGGGAGAAGACTTCTGCGCTGACATTTGCATAATTCTATCCTTGGCTTCTCCTGCGACGGTTTTAGGCGAGCATCACCTGCTCGTCTAAGCCTTACCCCTAACCCAGCGCAAGGTTACTTCAGAAATTCGCTGACCAAAGAGCTCTGCGGTCTTCAGATCTTGAGGTTCGGGAGCAGCGGCACCCTGCGGGGACTGCGCCATCGCGCCGCCAAACGAGCCCAGTCGGTTAACTTCCCCGTCATTGAGCAAGCCCGTGCTTATCCAGATCATACTGTGCTGATTGGCATTAATCATAAGAGACATGAGCGTTTGGAGCTTATCTCCGCTAGGGCTGCCTGAATTGGTAAATCCCGCTGCAAGCTTGTCTTTCCAGCCCTGCTTGAACCAAATCTTACTCGCGGCATCGACAAAAGTCTTAAACTGGGCAGACATTCCGCCCATGTACGTCGGACACCCAAAGACAATACAGTCTGCTGCATTGAGAGGATCCCAATTTGCCATTGCCTCTTCCGAGGTCACGAGCGTTGCATCAATTCCTTTGACTGAAGCAATACCCTTAAACACATGCTCGGCTTGAACCTTGGTGTGCCCATATCCCGAGTGATAGACAACGCAAACTTTTGCCATATTAAGCCTCT
>JAYRHW010000052.1:0-5983 GCA_041907145.1 Bdellovibrionota bacterium | reverse complement strand
GCTTAAAAAGCAGCCATAGAGTCAGAACTTCAAGATACGGCAACTACCAGAAAATCTGCACCTCCCCCAACTGCACTGAGTTTAGGAAATTAGGGACGATCCTATTTAACTGGTCGAATAATAGGATCGTCCCTTATTTCCTCAGGAAAGGCGATGATGCGCATCTCGCTCGACCTTGCCTACTTCCTAAATTGTTCATAGCTTGTGAGTGCTAGCGGTAGGATGTTTTCGCGTATGCTTTGAAGCTGCTCTCTCTCTTCGGAAAGTTCGAGCTCGGGCCATTGTATTGGCAGATTCGAGTCAGTTGGAATTGTAAAAAAGCCGTAGCCATAGCGCTTGTTGCTATCTTGGATCGGAATATTGAGAGATCGGATTATTTGTAGAGTTTGAAATTTCTGATCAATCGTCATACGCAATGGCAATTGTCCTGTGGATCCACCGGATGCATTGGGCGATAACGTACCTGCGAGGTTGGTTAAGTAGCTACCTATTCGCATAGACGTCAAGCTTGGCAGTGTTTGCAGCTTGGTGACGCAGTTGTTCGCTAGGCCTGCTGGGTCTGTTGCTGTGAGAATATTCGGATAGAGAAGAATTTCCGCGCCAGTGATGCAGGTTTTTAACTCAGGATAAGCTGCTGCAACGGCATGCGAGGTGCGAAGCCCGTTTAGGTAAAGCGCGAGAGCATCGACTTGAGTTGTCTCTGCGTTTAACAGTAAGTTTTGTTCAGAGCTCAGGACACGGCGAATCAGATCTAGCTGACGAGTTTGTAGCGGCAGTATTGATCCGCAATAGACCGTGGCGCTCACTTGCAGGACTCTGTCAGGGTCAACTGAACGGATGGCACGGCAAATTTCGCCAAGTTGCTCGAAATTAAGATGCGATGGTCGGCCCGACTTTGCTGAAAAGAAATCATCTAGCACTATTCTTGATCCGACTTTCCCCTCGAGGAGCATTTTAGCGGCTTCTCTCGCCAGTGCCGCCCCATTTTCGACCGTAGCTGGCTCTATACGATTCCACCCTACTTGGGCAACATTTATTTCGGAGATAAGAGAGCCAAGCTGCTGCTTCAGAGTAGCTAAAGCGTGAATCTCCTCAAGGGCGCTCTTTTGCTGGCGTGATGGCAAAATGATAATGCTAGCAATCGAGTGCCCAATCCTCGAAAGTGCATCGATCCATTGCTGAGTAGAAAGTTGTCCCGCCACGTTGCGAGGTGGGTTTGACCAAAAATCAACTGTCATCAGATATTGTTGATCGAACTTGCGAACCTGCGAGGCCGAATCGTGAGATGCTTTGACTCGAGCCCAAAGAATCGGAAAGGGGTATTCCCAGTCAGAGACACGCCGATCCGATGCTACGCAGCCTATGCGTGCCGGTGCAGGTGAGTTGAATATCTGACGGTGCGAATTTGGAACTGTATGCGCACTTAAGAGTTTGCCATCAGCATAAAACTTTACTCGGCCTAAGCCGGCGTCAAATGTAACGGTGAGAGCCACGTATCTTCCTCGATCGATTTCCCGAAGCGTGGAGGCATTGATGATGAAAAAATCTCTTCCCGAAAGGCTATAGCCCAACACTGGTGTCATCCCTTTCAGTCCAAATACGATGCCTTTAGCATCGCTAGTCCTATACCGCGACCAGAGAGCTAAAAGTGGCGGCTGACCAGCGGTGGATCCTAGATCTCCGATCAAAGTTCGCACACGCACTGTGAAGGAGCCTAAGCCGGCGCCAGAACCTATCCTGGCCTGTGCAGCAGGGCTGGCTACTCTGCACTGAGCAGAGGATGGAAGGGTAGACGAAAACGCAAGAAACAGTGGGAGTGCGCCCCAGGCAACCAGCGGCAGTCGCATAGAGTAAGCCTTTAAATAGTATGTTCGAGAGAGCGATTGGCTCGATGCCGGCAGGATTTGACTCTCTGCCCCCACACTTACTGATATGGGAAGCTTATGACTCGTGTCTCCTGAAGGAAGCAAAGCATCGAAATCTCAGCTAATTTAGATTAAAGTCGTTCACTGTAGTCGGGAACGAAACAACTCAAAGATGCTGTATGGGAGTGGGCTGTAGAGACTCTGGCCTCTGCACTACCGAATTCATTGTGTCAATGAATTGTTCGATGCCCTCGCCGCTAACGCTCGAAATGATTAGGCATCGGTAGTCGAGCTTGGGTCTATGCAAATCAATCATGTTTAATGACAGCAGTCTATTAGTTCGCCCTGCTTGGAATTTTATTTGCCGAGCTTGAGGTTTGGCTCGTTGGCGGTTGGTTTCTTTCTGGATTGTGAACGAAAGGAGAGTTAAGCGGCATTTTCAGGCGGTCTAACCCTCCCAAAATAACCGTCTGCCCGACTTAAGGTATCACCTTCAGCTCGGCAAATTATCTCATTTAATAACCCTTCAAATACATAGTTGTGAAGTGGTAGCACCGCATACCAGTATAGTTTTCCCCAAAACGGTGCCGGCCAAAAATGTGCTGATATTTTTAAGTTCGAATTGGTCCCCAGATCATTGACTTCAAATGTCAGCCGAGCGGTACCAGGTAACTTCATTTCTGCGCGAAGTACTAACCGTCGGTTTGTTTCGATATCCTCTACCCGCCAAAAATCAATCGGGTCACCGACCTCGAGTCTCCTTGGATCGGGTCTACCTCGTCGCATCCCGACTCCTCCGATTAGCCAATCCATAGCGGCTCTTAATCGCCAGAGCCAATCTGCATGATACCATCCGTTATCTCCGCCAATTGCCTCTATGACCGAGAACAATTTATTGGCAGATACTTTGCATTCTCCGCTCCGTTCATCCTTTAAAGGCGCATCTTTCGGAACATCCTGCTTGCCAGCGCGTGCTGTATTTGCATCGGTCCAACTGCTCTCAACCTCGTGCGCGGTCATTTTACTCAAGGCGAGTCGAACAGCTTCCTTGTATGAGATTTCTGGAACCTTAATCCACTCCCGGACTCGTTTATCCCGGCAGATTACGTCATTGCGCAGACCTTCGACGAGCGGCCGCGCGAGGCTTATCGGCACTCGCGTTACTAGATTCAACCAGTAGCTCGAAAGTCTAGGAGTCAAGACCGGCACGGTAATAATCCTTAACTTTCGCCCCATCACTTCGGCGCACTGCTCCATCAATTGTTGATAGGTAAGAATCTCACCAGAGCCAATCTCTAGTATCTGGCCAATTGTTCTAGGCTCATTAAGCACACCGACCAAGTAGGCCATCACCTGTCTAATCGAGATCGGTTCACATTTTGATTTGACCCAACGTGGGCAGAGCATAAATGGCAGTTTCTTTACCAGATCGTAGATGATCAAAAATGAGGCGCTCCCTGACCCTACAATGATGGCCGCCCGCAATTCTGTAACAGGGATATCAGTCGAGCGAAGCGCAGCTCCGGTTTGGTGGCGACTACGCAGATGCTCGGAGAGATCTGACCCGGTGATGCCGAGTCCTCCAAGATAGATAATTCTCTTTACACCGGCACTTTTCGCGGCAATTGCAAAATTAGTCGCAGCGATCTTGTCCAGCTCTGAGAAATTCTCTCCAGAGGTGGTAAGTGAGTGGACGAGGTAATAGGCGACCTCAATTCCTTCAAGAGAACGGTGGAGAGTCTCAGGGATTAAGACATCACCTTGGATTACTTCAACGGCTGGCCAGTTACGACGGGCCAGTTTTCTGGGCTCTCTGACCAATACACGGACCGTGTGCTCTGACGCTATAAGGAGTGGGACTAACCTTCCTCCGATGTATCCAGTCGCTCCCGTCACTAATATCTTCATGGTATTGAGCATTTCAGATAGGGAGCAGGGGGGAAAGAGCTTAGCTCTGTGCGTCTTATAGGGGAGTAAGCGAGTTCCCTACATAAAAGTGCACTTGAATCCCCGGGTAGTTTCGGCGGAATCTCAACGATCGCAAAACATCTGCGCTTACTACTTTAGCGGGGCTACTCACTCCTGCCCGAGAAATCCTCTAACCTGCAGCGCCGATTATTCGGCAAATCCGCACAAAAGTTGCCTAAACCCGTATCGCCAGCCACTTATGGAGTTCTTTCAGGATGTCAAGTCAAGGCGATTGAGTTGCTACGACCAGCGAGCCTTGACCGCCAGGAGTTTCCCCAGTTAGGCATTCCTTTCGCTAGATACATCAAAAGGTTAGCAGCTTGGGCTCCCGCCAATTTCTTCCAAGTCTGCATTTTGGCTCACCAAATTTGATTAGCGTCCAACGCTGGGAGATATTCAGGAAAGCTCCGTCTACTGATTTACTTTTTTTCATCTACCCCCATGTCCATAACGACACAAAAATTCTCGCTTCCTCCGGGTGTCAATCTCGAACCCGCTGCGGTGAGCATCACTCTCCCTTTTGCTAACATCCATGGCGGAAGCTTTGTCGACCTCGAGGCTGCGTCATTCTCGGCACGCGATAACTCGAAGGCGCAATCGCGTGCCGATTCAGAGACGCTTGCACTGTCACTTTCGAGATTAGGCCTCTCTTTTCGTGCTAATAGGTGTCTGCGGGAGGCTGGAATCGAAACTATAGGCGATTTAGTTGAACGTACATCGCGCAAGCTGCTCGGCCTACCACAATTTGGCGAGACTAGCCTCAGGGAAGTCAAAGCTAAGCTCCGCGATCTGGGGCTAGCCCTGCGAGACGAAGCACCACCTGTGTCCACATTGAATCTCTCCGACGTAACTGCTATACGACGCCGCGCGCCGGATGGCACTGCTGCCGCGGTTTACGTGCTTACTCCGGCATTGCTCAATACCCTCGATGGTCTTGCCAGGCTAGTTGTGGATCAACGGCCCAAGGTCTGGTTTTTTGCGCAAGAAGTAGCCGTGGTTTGCGGAAATATGAGTCCAGTTGTTGCAGGACAGAATCTTGGAAAGCTTGCACGACTACGATTGGCTACTAAGCATTCAAAGCATCCTTACCACGGACAGTATGGGCTTACCCTGGACGGTTGGAACGCGATTGCGACCTATAGAATAGGACTCAAAGACGCCCGTAAGGCCTAACAGTCACGACTTCCTCCGTTCAAGGAGAGGGAATGAGAGATCTGCTTACCTGCTGTAACGGGGCTACTCACTTTTAAAATCATTAGATCCATAGTGGTGGCAGAGTATGCATGTTTCATATCCGACTTGAAGAGAACCCTTACTCGATTTGCCGGAGTTTCCACGGGGTCAAAATCCAGAGATTCATCGCGCAGCACCAGAGAAGCCCTTTCAAAGGAGGTGCGAAATTCGAGATAAGGGGGAAAAAGGTATGATCATATTTAACTGGTCGAATAATAGAATCGTGCCCTTCTTCCCAACTAGGACTTAAGTGGCTTGGGAGTACTATTTTGCCTTATTCAGGCATTGGGCAACGGTCGTAGCAGCCTTCTGCAACAAGTAGATCATAGATATTCAGAATCTGCTGCGCTACATCTGGGTCATGCACATTCTGATTTTGAAGCCTAAGTTCCTCCATGTACTCACTGAGCGACTGACACATTCTACAATTCATCGCTTTGTGCACCGCTACAGCTGGAGGTGCTGTATCAACACCAGCCGCTTCTGCGCGCGACAAAAACAGCAAGCTCGATAGGCAAGCGCCAAGTAACATTACGATTTTTTCTTTCAATTCATACTGCATACGTCTCCCATAAAATAAACCCTTTCTATTGTTATGGGCGGACGATGCAGAGAGGTCTCAATGCACTGATCTATTCGCATGCTACCCGTCGCTGTGGGGAAATAAGGGACGATCCTATTTCCCTTATTTCCCCACGATCGCGCGCTTTCGACAGCTAGTCTGCTGTCACGGACTCTGTATCTATAATCTCACCGGCCCGATTTTTCACGATGACCTGGAATTGACCACCGAGGCCAATATCGTCATAGATTCCGAGCGCGAGTGCACCATAACCCCCGGCCGCGGCAAGGTAGCCGGTGCACGAAGCTGAACTCAAATTATTCTGGCAAGATGTAGAGCCGCCAGGATATGGATT
>JAYRHW010000051.1:0-5554 GCA_041907145.1 Bdellovibrionota bacterium | reverse complement strand
TCCTGGTCGTGCACACCCGCCCGACCACCGACCTGCCGATTATCGCGATCCGCTGCTGCCCGGACACCTGGAAGGATCCCGGCACGTTCTGATCACTGCACGCATACTGTGAACCTCTTCTCCACAATTGAGCGCGGGTAAACGTGAACCCACGCATAGAGGTTCTTGACACGGATTTTTTGCGGGAATTTGGGAAGATTGTACCCCCAGGCAAGCTGCCTGAACTAAATCTTCCAACTTTTTTCCTTGATGTTTAACGTCCGTCCACTAGGACGCAGAATCGAGCACTGCCGCAACCGGAGGTCCTACTGGTCCCGGATTCGGCAGTGGAGGCATCCAACAGCTTTGAAAGCCCTTATAGTCGCAATCCTTCGGACCATCACCGCAAACATCGCCTAGTATAGGATCCACTTCGAACTTGCAGCCAAAGGCTAGGCAACAGAGCTTTAGCAAGGAAGCTGGCTTTTTCCGTCGCGGCCCTACAGGAGAAGCTATACTCGAGAGAGAGAGCCCCTGGTCAAAAGAATCCCCCTCAATCATAGATAGAATCTCCGCGTCTGCTTGGGACTGAGCGATAAGCGGATCTGGATTTTCACTTTGCGCGAGCGCGGGACTGCCGATCAACGCTGCGACGAAAAGTAGGACGAGGGAATATTTCAGCATAGAACCCGAAATCAACAACCAAAGCCCATATCCCCTTACTCTGCTCCTTAGGTTTGGATGCCCGCCACTAATTTATGACTTAAGCAACCAGCACGTGCTTAGTACTCAGCAGGCGCGGCAGAGCTGTCACAACTACAATCTGATGCCCGAATCTCGCAAGGGCCTGTGAAGTGATACCGACAAAGAGTCTTATTACCAGGACAAGCTTCTTTATGCACGCCATTGTTTCCGCAATCACCTGGTCGTAATAGTCCTTCTGCCTTACAGTTTGAGCAATTGAAACTTCCGCATACATCGGAGGTTTTGATATTTAGTTTTTTCAAGATTTCTTCTGAAGCTTTGCGCTTCTCTGGCGATTCACCATCACAAGCGAAGCAGGTATCGCTTGTTACGTCGCCTCTGTAGGTCTGGGAATAGTCATGTGCCCAGCAGAAGCCTAGTCCGCATGATTTTTGTTGCGCCGCAGGTCCGTCTCCCACTTGCACTGGGCAAGTTTCTCCAATTGCTGTGGCGTCCTGCTTGATAGGATCAATTGTCGCTAAGTCCTGCGCCACAGCTGAGGAAATGAAAAGAAAAGCGCTGCCGAACACTACTCGAATAAAACCCTTGCCCAAAGCCATCTTCATACCCTACCCAAAAAAAACAACTCTAGATCCAGCAGTGTGCAAGAACTGCGCCACAGCCATTTGGCTAAATTTTGAAAATGTCCCTAAAGATTCGGCTCCTACAAGCTGGGATAACTATAAGAAATCCGCAGATTTTTCTATGAAAAGTACGCAACAGTTCTTGGGTGATTGGACGCCTGGAGCAGTACGATCCCTCTTCTCGCCATCGTGCGCCCAGCGCATGCCGAGTCAGCACCAAATCTCAGCCTGCCAGAGGCACTGCAACCGCGGAACCTTTCCCGGTTTTAGGTGGACAATGCATTTGTCGCCGGTCAGCAGCCTCCTACACGCACGACAACTCCGCACGCAGCTCGGAAGCCAACTCCAAGTCCGGTCTGGCTCTCAGTAGATTAGTTGACCTATTCCAGTCGATGCGACTTAACCGGGACAATTTCACAATCCCTTGCGTAGGGATCCACATATATCGATATCACCTTACGCGGCTCGCCGGACTTCGGTTCCCAAATTCGCACACGTGTCGGATCTTCAAGATGCGTCCGAGCATAATTGACCAGCGACTTGGTGGCCGCGGCGAAGGACCAGCCGATGGCACCCTGCCCCTTCGATTGCCGCGGAGCATACGATTCGACGTGAAATTTTGGGAAAAAATTGAACTGCTCAGCAGCATTGGCGGTTCGCAATTTTCGCTGAAATTCGCAGTTATCGTTCCAGGTTTGACTCTGCCGATCGAAAAGCGCGTAGCGAAGAGAAAACTCCGGTCGAGTTCGCACATCGTCGGTGTATCGCATCCGGCTCGCCAACCCCCTGATTTGGCGATCTTCGGTATAATAATAAGCGTCTATGCCGGCCTGATCCAAGGCCTTGGCCAGGTGATTCAGCTCCCCTTGGTCCTCAATCGAGTAAATTCTGATTTTGAGAAGCGCTTCAAGTTTTGGCTTAACTCCGACCATAAAGTCGCAGGAACTCGTCTCCATTCTGGCAATCAGTTCCGCCTTCGAAGTCATTCAGCATCTACTCCTCGTACAGATCGGCCCTGGCAGCTTTAATTCTTCGCGCTACGTTGAAAGCTTCAGGCGATGGCCCAATCGCCAGAGCGCGGCCTACTACGTATTTTGCCTCTTCCCAACGATCGAGGTCGCAGAGCGCCGCTGCGCGGGAGGTAAATATGGCAGCATTCGGCCTTCTGAAATTAGCGGTAAGGGCGAGGGCATCCTCGGACCTTCCAGCATCACGCAATATTGAACTATAGAGTGCCACGACCCTGCTGTCGTCCGGCGCATTGAAAAAAGCTCGCTTGACTAATCTGAGCGCCCTGGAAGGCTGCTCAATCTGCCTTGCAATTCGAGCGGCTGACAGAAGCTGATCTAGATCCGATATCTGTTCGTCGGACTTGGAGAAGGCATCAGCGGCGTGAGCATTTAATTTCACCAAGATCTGTGGTCGAGGCACTTCAAAACTCTTGGCATCATACCAGCGGGCGCCATCGAAGCGGTAAGTCCGCCCGTCAAGAGTGACTTCCAGAGATTCACTATGCATGCGCCAAAGTCCCTCCGATTCACGGCCTAAGCAAGAACGCCGAAGAAGGTCTCCCCTCTTCGGCGTTCTCATCAACTGCGGAGCAATCTAGCCTAGAGCAACCCTGCCAAGGACTCCAATGAAGTCTGGCTGATCTTGTACTCTGGCTGCTGCTGCACAGGCTCTTCACCTTCGACCTTCACTTGTCCGCCGGCGTATTCAGATACACCGGAACCGGCCGGAATGAGTCGTCCCATGATGACGTTCTCCTTGAGGCCGCGAAGCATGTCGACGCGTCCAGAGACGGCCGCCTCAGTGAGCACCTTGGTGGTCTCTTGGAAGCTGGCTGCCGAGATAAACGAGTCGGTCGAGAGCGACGCCTTGGTGATACCGAGGAGCAGCGGCTCATATGTAGCGGGCTTACCGCCATTTGCTACCACTCTCTGGTTCTCAGCCTGCACACGGAAGCGCTCGACGTTGTCTCCAGGTAGGTACAGCGTATCGCCGAAGTCGCTGATCTTCACGCGCTTGAGCATCTGACGCACGATAACTTCAATGTGCTTGTCGTTGATGCGCACACCTTGCAAACGATAAATTTCTTGAATTTCGTTCACGAGGTAGCTAGCCAACGCCGTAACACCTTCGATACGCAGGATGTCGTGCGGATTGAGCGATCCATCGGTCAAAGCCTCACCGGCCTTGACGCGATCACCCTTCTGCACAGCGATATGCTTGGTCTTTGACACCAAGTACTCGCGCGGGTCGCCGTATTCCGGCGTCACAACTATCTTACGCTTACCACGAGAGTCTTCACCAAAGTCGACGGTACCATCAACATCTGAAACGATAGCGGGATCCTTCGGCTTGCGAGCTTCGAAGAGCTCGACAACGCGCGGCAGACCGCCCGTGATGTCCTTAGTCTTCGTGGTGGCGCGCTCGCGCTTGGCGATAACGTCACCGGCGTCGATGTCGGAGTTATGCTCTACAGTTACACGCACGCCAACCGGGAGGTTGTACACGCGGGTCTCACCGTTTTCACCGTAAATCACGACACGCGGACGGAGATCGGAACTCTTATCCTTCGACTGCACGATTTCGCGCTCAACGAAGCCAGTGCGCTCGTCGGTACGCTCTTCCATCGTGTACTCGTTGATGTCCTGCCACTCAACGCGGCCGGCAACATCGGACAAGATCGGAATCGTAAACGGATCCCATTCAGAGATGACCTGACCAGGCTTGACTGCAGCACCTTCCTCCACTCGGAGCCGGGCACCATAAACAAGCTGATGACGCTCGCGCTCACGGCCGTCCTGAGGATCAACGACGATCACTTCAGACTTGCGGCTCATGACGACGAAAGTTCCATCACGACGGCGGGCCAAACGGCAATTCTCGAGCTTCAAGTTTCCGGCATAGCGAGCTTCCAACGAAGTCTGCTCTGCACGTCCTGATGCCGCGCCACCGATGTGGAACGTTCTCATCGTGAGCTGCGTTCCGGGTTCACCGATGGACTGCGCTGCGATAACACCAACAGCCTCTCCGAGGTTGACGATATGTCCGCGCGCGAGATCTCGGCCGTAGCAAAGCACGCAAACACCGCGCTCCGACTCACACGAGAGCACCGAACGAATCAGCACCTTGTCGAGCCCGGCGGTAGCAATCTTTACGCACTTCTCTTCGTCGATTTCCTGGTTACGCTCGACCAAGATTTCGTTCGTGATTGGATCGCGTACGTCTTCTGCCACCACGCGTCCGAGGATGCGGTTAGTCAGCGACTCGATCTCTTCACCACCTTCAATAAGCGCAGTGATTTCAATGCCTTCCGTTGTGCCGCAGTCGAACTCAGAAACGATACTGTCCTGTGCGACGTCAACAAGACGGCGCGTGAGATAGCCGGAGTTAGCTGTCTTCAAGGCCGTATCGGCTAGACCCTTACGGGCACCGTGCGTAGACACGAAATACTGCAATACGGAGAGTCCTTCACGCAGATTGGCCTTAATGGGCTGCTCGATGATGGAACCGTCCGGCTTCGCCATCAGTCCGCGCATTCCGGCAAGCTGTCTGATCTGTTGGCTGGATCCACGGGCACCCGAATCCGCCATGATGTAGATCGGGTTAAATGATGGACCGCGCTTCTTGTCTCCGGCGCCGCTGTGGAATTCCTGCGACGAGATGTGAGCCATCATGTCTTCAGCAATTCTATCGCCGACGTCTGACCAGATATCGATGACCTTGTTGTAGCGTTCACCGGCAGTGATGAGACCTTCCTGGTACTGATTATCGATCTCTGACACCTTCTTATCCGCATCGCCAAGGAGCGTTACCTTGGATTCAGGGATAGCCATGTCGTTGATGCCAATGGAAATGCCGGCGATGGTCGCAAAGCGGTATCCAGTATCCTTAAGACGATCCGCCAAGATGACCGTAGCCTTGTTGCCCGCGATACGGAAACACTCGTCGATCAGCTGCGAGATCTCCTTCTTCTTCATGACCTTATTGAAGTTCTCGAACGGCAATACATCCGGCATCGAGCTTGCGAGCAATACACGGCCGACCGTGGTATCTACTCTCTTGCCCTTAATTCGAGCCTTGATGCGAGCCTGGAGGTGCACTTCGCCTGCCTCCCATGCCAGCCAAACTTCATCAGCGGATGAAAACGCACGCCCTTCGCCAAGCGCAAATGGACGCTCGCGAGTCATGTAATACAACCCGAGCACGATGTCCTGCGAGGGCACGATGATCGGCTTGCC
>JAYRHW010000050.1:0-1655 GCA_041907145.1 Bdellovibrionota bacterium | reverse complement strand
GAAGAATCGAGAATATTCGTAGACAACCGAAACAATACCCAGATTCAGGGGTGGAGGCTTTGTGACTTCATTCGGAATCGAAATTACGGCAACGGCACCGGCTTTCATTGGGACATCGCATCCCCACCGAAATTCGGACCGGTTCGTGAACGCCACATCATCCATCATCTGCGCCGGAACCTCCGCGTCATCTGCGAACCAACGTTGCTCAAAGTCAGCGGGCTTTGTAGCACCGTAGGCTTGAAGTAGCTCTTGGGGGCCATGAAGTTCGACTATACGCAGTCTTCTCGAGGCGCGCAGTTCGAGCAACAGTCTTCCTCCTTCTAACCGAAGCTCGGGCGTCAGGTCTGGAGAGATGCTGACGGACGGCCGGCTGAGAGTGAGCGACTGGTCGGCCATGATGCCTAACGATGGAGCTGACCGACGATTAGGCTGCACCGTCGCCCAGACTAGCCAAAGCGTTTGGCCAGCTTGGGGTACAGGTGATCGAGATCCTCTTCAGTCCATCTGTCACCTGCTGGCTCGTCCGATTGAACACCTGCGGGATTGGCTGGAAACGCCGAGTACTCAAGTCCCGTCTTCCTGCACCAAGCGTCAACACCGACGGACTGCCATCCTTCGACTTGACAGTCGACATCCGCGTCTCCCTCTTTGATGAGCGATGCGAGTTTGTCGGGATTGGCCATAGCTGCACTGAACGTCTTCTCGCCGCGTGAGATGAGCCAGCCCCTGAAGTAGTCGAAGCTGTCGTCGGAGCAACCGCCTCCGATCACATACGCTGCTCCCCACAAGGGCCACGTGTAAGAGGCCTGAAAGTGGGAATTGAAAATGTTCTGAAACTCGACTATTTCATCCGCAGAAAGGTCGTCCAGCAGATATCCAAGTTCTTCAAGTTGCTGATCAGTGTCTCCTTCGGCTGCCCGGCGAGACTTGTCGATGAGTTTCCAAAACGAGGTGGTGTCCATTGAGTTGCCTATGAGCTGAACGGGGTTGGGTTGTGCGGCCTAAACCCATTATAGGGAGACTCCCCGGCGTCTCCCCACCACGGCAGCTGCTCCATAACACGGCTGGACACCCCTCGCAACCCCGCGTGAAATAAGGCTTTCAGCCGCTACGCAGGTCCGCTCGACTGCCGGATTAGCGCCCTCATTTGGCATAAGGGTCCGAGATAGCGAATATGTGGAGCAATTCGTCTCTCTCTGTCTTTTCAAGGGCACGAACTCTCCACTGTCCAGCACCAGCGAAGTTTGAGCCGAGGCTGACTGCGCCCAGGAACTTTTTGTCTGCGTAAAGTTCGGCATGCGCCAACCCAATTGGAATTCCTGCCCAAGGCGTACACCAGCCATCGGTTCGCGCAGAAACAAACTTAACGAGGGCTGCGATTTCGGTTTGGTCGGTCGTTTCTCGGAGGGGCTTGTCATGGTTGGTGGCAATTCTCATTCGATCGGCTTGAGCGAGCGATGAGAAGTTCATGCTTTGACAATCTACGGCAAAACCGCAACCTGCAAGCGTGCCGAAAATGCTGACTACGACAAGTGAGCGGAAGATGGAGCGGCTCATGACGAGGGTGCTAACTTGATGTGCAGAGACTCGCCCGCATCTCCCTGCCACGGCGACCGCCTCCACAACATGGCCGGACACCCCCCGCAACCCCG
>JAYRHW010000049.1:0-6391 GCA_041907145.1 Bdellovibrionota bacterium | reverse complement strand
GCGACTGCGTTTTGCCATCGGACATCACACCATGACCCAGGTCCTGTCCCGTGGTCAGGTAGACGCCCGAGGTCTCCTCGAAGTCTTTGAGGCAGCTGATGGCAAAATCAAGCATTGCAAAATCGGATTTCTCGCCGATGCGGGAGCCTGGGGTCGGGAAGAAGACGCATTTTCCGCCCACGATGCGGTCGATATTCTTTAGGCCGAGCGGTCCTCCAACCTTAATGATGCGCGACCAGTAGACCTTTTCCTCCATACCGACGCCCAGCCCGATGGCTTCGGCGTCATTGTCGTATCCCGGCATGGTCACGCGTGCCAGGGGCGCGATGCGAAAACCGCCCAATGAAAACTTGCCGGAGCCCGGTTCGCCATGCGTCGCGATACTGAGATGCCAGTTAAGTTTTTTTTCATGGTACTTGTAGACCCACATCGGGCCCTTAAATTGCGGATCGACATCGAGAGCATCTACGACGGACTTGCAGCTCTGAGGGTCTCGAACGGTTTTTTCAACGCTCATAATAACAACTTCCTACATTTGCGCGATGCGATAACGAAATTCGTGAACGTCGGGCTCAATGCCGATGCGCAGTACAAACTCATCACCTGCTTTGACCGGCTGGGTAAGGGGAACTTCGACGAAGGTCTTATAGTGCTCTCCCGGCTTGAGCGTCCTATCCGATAGGGCGTAGGAATCCAATGTCTGGAGCTTGTTTCGAGTGACCCGCTCGACTTCCCGGCGCTGCTCCTTCATGTCCGCATCGTGCCGACGCATTTCCTCGATATATTGCCCTGCGCTGAGATCGGCTGTTGTATCGTCCTTGAGGTCTCGTCGCGAGGCGCGAATGGGGTCGACCTGCGAGGCGATCTCTCGGAGTGCCTCCACCTTTGCATCGAGAATACGTTGCTGAATCTGCGCCTTGGTGTATGGAGCGATGCGGATGCCATTTCGATATACTGCCAGGTTCTCAGGATGAAAATCCGTATCAAGAGCGGAGCCGTTGATAATTTGGATATAGAATCGCCACTCTCTGTCGGGAGCCAGGATGGGATGAGGACTTACCTCAACGGTGTGAAATTGCCGCGACATTGTCACTGATTGACTATGACCCTCTCGTACCGCTTGAGTGGCGGTAAGCTGCGGCTCAAGGACCAGCATCGAGGAGTGGGAGTTGAGGCTGCAGCCAGATGTGAAGAGAGCTAATCCTAGAACGAGCGGATTTACGATTCGCACGGTGATCCTTCCATAGCGCAAAAAACTAACGCCCAGCAGCATATCCGTTTTGACTCGGCAGAGGAAAAGGACTAATTATAGGTTCTTCAAAAATTCCATGTAGGCGTTCCAAGTGTCTGAATATATTGAAATTATTGGCGGTGCCCCGGTTTCGGGAACGGTTGCCATTAGCGGTGCGAAGAATGCAGCTTTGCCCATGATGATGGCGTCTCTACTGACCGCCGAGGACTGCGTTTTTCACAACGTTCCCAATCTCGAAGACGTCAACCTTACTTTGCACCTGCTCGAACACTTTGGTGCCGAGACCGAATTTGTCGGTTCTCGCATTCGTGTGTCGGTGCCGTCGTTGAAAGCAACAGAAGCTAGCTACAGCTTGGTCAAAGCGCTTCGCGCTTCCTTCTGGGTGCTTGGGCCGCTGCTCGCGCGTGGGCGCGCTGCTCGGGTCGCGCTTCCTGGCGGCGACATCATAGGAGCAAGGCCGGTCGATATGCACCTTGCCGCCCTTGGCCAAATGGGAGCTGATATCAAGGTGAAGCACGGCGTTGTCTACGCGACCGCAGCCCAGGGTCTGCGCGGTGCAGCTATTGATCTGCGATTTCCCTCAGTCGGTGCGACGCACCAGATTATTATGGCCGCTGCTCTGGCCAAGGGTACAACGGTGCTGCAGGGCGCAGCTCGTGAACCTGAAATTGTCGCCTTGGCCGATATGATAAATGCCATGGGTGGCAGCGTCGAGGGTGCAGGGACCGCTCATATCGTCATCCATGGTCGGGAGGAGTTGGGACGCTGCGATGTGCGGTTGATAGGCGATCGTATCGAAGCCGGTACTTACCTTCTGCTTGCCTGCGCCGCCGGAGGCAGCGTTCGCGCTGAAGGTGTCGACCCCCAGCATCTCGGAAAGTTTTTGGATGTGCTTGAGAGCTGCGGACTACGAGTCGAGCGCGGCAATAACTTCGTGCAGGTTGCACGCATGGCGTCGTTCAATCCGACGCAGGTTGTAACCGGGCCGTTCCCGGAATTAGCCACCGATTTACAAGCACCTCTCATGGCGGCGCTGTGCTTTTCCTCGGGAACTAGCAGTATCGAAGAAACCGTCTTCGAAGGCCGATTTGGCCACGTTTCAGAGCTATGCCGCATGGGTGCAGATATTCGTGTCAGCGAGCGCACAGCTTTGATTCATGGCGGTCAGAGGCTATCAGGCGCCTTGGTGGAAGCGCACGACATTCGCGCCGGAGCGGCCTTGGTCATAGCGGCGGCTGGCAGCGAAGGGCTGACTCAAATTCACGAGGTGCACCATTTGCGGCGCGGTTACGATGCATTGGAGGCCAAACTCGGCAGCCTTGGCCTCAGAGTGGGGACTAAGCATCAAGATGCCGAGGACTCGATGTTCACTGGATGCTGATTGCGGGGCGTATGAGTTCGAGCACCAGCCAACTCAGTTTGAACATTACTCCACGTCATGCTTACGCACCGGAGAATTTCGTGCCTCATGCGGGCGTTGCCGGACTTCTCGAGCACTGCGCAAGCGGACCCGGGCATGAGAAATTTTTCATTGCGTATCTATCCGGTCCGCGGCGTAGCGGGAAGACCCATCTTTCCATTCGACTGGCGCAAGAACTGGCGTCTCGCGGATTGTTTCCAAGATTAGTGGAGGGGAGCGAGTTTGCCGCCTTGCTGCGAGCACCTGTGCAATGGAGCAGTGACGACGTCGTGATTGTCGATGATGCCCACATATATCTTTCGACCTTACGCCCAGGGGACTCCGGCCCATTCGTAGCTTTTATCGAAAAGCTCCGCGTTGCTAGAGCGGGAGTGATTATCGTATCCGAACATGGCTTGGATGATTTCGCTTGTGATGAGCACGTGATGAGCCGCCTCATCCCGGGCAAATGCGCGGAAATCGGACATCCTCAGGAGGCCGATATGGCTTCGCTGGTTGTCGTGATGGGCAAACAGCATGGTATTCAACTTACTGATCGTAAAGTCAGCTTCGTATTGCGTCGAGTTGGCAGAACTGTTGCGTCGATTGAGGCCTATTTTGAGCGGCTGATTCATTTGGCTAGCGTGCTCGGTCGTCCCATAAAGTTTCCATTGCTTTCGGGGGCAGTCTGACCGTCCGATTGATGGAGCAAACTGGCGCTATTTGCTCTTGTAGTCGATACTTCGAGGGGATTTCCTGATCGTATTGTATGATGCGTAAAAAGTTAGTTTTAGTTGCTGTCGGACTGCTTGCTGCCTATCTCCTTGGCCGCGCAGTGCTTCCCCGCTCGGTTCGGGTCGTGTCTCCAGCGCGCGGGCCAGCAGTAGAGGCGGTCTATGCGACTGGCACTGTTGAGCCTACGATTATGCTGCCGATCGCACCGCGCGTGGGAGCCAACTTGCAGCGTTTGCTCGTGGACGAGGGCGACAACGTGACCGCTGGACAACCCCTGGCCGAGCTCGAGGATGCAGAAGAGCACGCCAATCTTGAGCAGCTCAAGACCGAGGAAGCGCTTGCCAAGACGGAATTCGAGCGCGCGTCGAGACTGCTGGCGCGACAGGCCATCTCTCAAGACGAATTCGACAAAGCCCGCTCGCGGGTGCGCTCGACGGAGGCTGCCCGGAAGGCAGCTGAAGCTCGATGGCAGTATCTTACCTTGGTGTCTCCGGCGGCCGGCAAGGTGATTCGCCGGGACGGGGAAGTAGGGCAGATGGTGGCGGCAAATCAGCCTGTTTACTGGCTTTCGGGCTCCAGCGAGCTACGGATTAGCGCCGAGGTCGATGAAGAAGACATTCCTCGGGTCCGGGAGGGGCAAGAGGTTCTCATTCGCGCCGACGCATTCCCCGGGCAGATGTTCAAAGGCGTGGTGAAGCAGATAACGCCCAAGGGAGATCCGATAGCCCGAAGCTACAGGGTGAGGGTGCACTTTACCGAACCGTCAGCATTTCAGATCGGCATGACTGCGGAGACCAATATCATTTTGCGCAAGGCCGAGGATGCGCTCTTAGTACCGACTGGCGCCGTGCTTGGTGACAAGTTGTGGGTCGTAAAGGACGGCAGATTATCAGCTCGCAAAGTGTCGGTTGGGGCACGCGGTACTGACCAAACCGAGATCCGCGAGGGGCTGACGGACAAGGATGAAGTATGCGTTAATCCGCAGGAGAGCTTCGCCGAAGGAATGCGGGTATTTGCGCATAGTTGATGCATGAACGTGCTGATTTCGATCGCCGGTCGACATTTACTCGCACGAAAGCGTCAAAGTATCGTGTCCTTGCTTGGGATCATCTTAGGGGTGGGATTCTTCCTGGCAATAGCCTCGCTCATGCGCGGGTCGGAGGCTGACTTTCTGAAGCGCTTGGTTGATAACTCCCCCCATATAACCGTGAGTGACTCTTTTCGAAATCCGCGGCTTCAGCCATTACAGATGCTGATGCCGACTGGGGCTGTCCAACTTAAGAACGTAAAGCCTGTGCCTGAAACTCGCGGCATTCGCGGGTACCAGCAGACTGTCGAGTACCTGCAGTCCATGCCCGGGGTCAGGGCATCGCCGATGCAGGTTGGCCAAGCGCTCATTTCGTATGCTGGAAAGGACTACGGGATAACGCTTAACGGGGTTATTCCCGACGATATCCGCAGAGTCACCACGATTGAGCAGTACCTCATTGAGGGCTCTGTCGACGCTATCATTTCTAATCCTGATGGGATCCTGATCGGATCTGAATTGGCCCGCAAACTGTCGATCGGCATCGGCCGCGTTTTGGCGGTAGCCGCGACGACAGGAACCATTCGAAATTTCAAAGTAGTGGGGATCTTTAGGACGGGCCGTTCGAGCTACGACGAGAGCCAGAGTTTCGTGCATTTAGCGCGCGTTCAGTCGCTGCTCAATCGCTCACGCCGCGTCAATTCCATCATCGTGAAAATCCCAAATCCTCAACAGGCTCTCCAGGTAGCCGCCGATGTAGAGCGTAGATTTAGTTATAAGAGCGTCTCTTGGCAGGAAAGTTCCGAGGATCTGATGAATACGTTCCGTATTCGAAATATGATTACGTACACCATTGTAAGCGCGGTTTTAATCGTTGCTGCATTCGGAATATATAACGTGATCTCCACCGTCGTCATGGAGAAACAGCGCGAAATCGCGATTCTTAAATCGATGGGATTTTTCGCCGCTGACATTCGGAAAATTTTCATCGTCCAAGGTGCTATCCTGGGCATGGCGGGATCTGCCGCCGGCATTCCTCTGGGCGTGGCGTTGATGATCGGCCTGATGCAGATAAAGATTAAGCCTCCCGGCAGCTCTCAGATGATTGCTATGCCTGTCGACTGGAGTTGGGAGCAGTTTGCCATCGCTTTGGCCTTCGCGATGAGCGCATCAATTCTGGCCGGATACTTGCCGGCCCGCCGAGCAGCCCGAGTTCAGCCGGTTGATATCCTGCGTGGGGGCGGATAATGAGCGCTGAGGGGGCCGGCGTTTTAGAACGCGGGGCGACTATTTTACAGGCCCGTAAGATTTCCAGGGTGCTGCCAGGAGATATTCCTGTCACTCTGGTTGCCGACGCCGACGTTCTCATCAAGAGCGGGGAATTTGTAGCTATTACCGGACCTTCGGGATCGGGCAAAAGTTCCTTGCTTTACCTCCTGGGCCTGTTGGATGCGCCGACATCGGGGAGCATTTCCCTGCGCGGAGTAGAAACAGTCGGGCTTAGTGACGAGGCTCTTACGGAACTTCGACTGAAGAACCTGGGCTTTATTTTTCAGTCTCATTTGCTGCTCCCCGAATTTACGGCCCTCGAGAATGTGATGATGCCGATGCGTAAGTTGGGGAATCGTACTGAATCAGAAATGCAATCGTGGGGCATGCGCTTGCTGAGCGATCTAGGTCTCGAAGCTCATGCGCATAAGGTGCCCAAGAAGCTGAGCGGCGGGCAGAGTCAGCGTGTGGCAATTGCCCGCGCCCTGGCCAACGACCCCGCAATTATTTTGGCAGATGAGCCGACGGGAAATTTGGACACCGCGTCCAGTGCTCAGGTCCTTCAGATTTTGCAGGGATTGGTGCGGGAGCATGCGCGGTCGGTCCTCATGGTCACGCATGACAAGGGAATAGCCAAACAAGCTGATAGAATCATCCATATCGTTGACGGAAGGATTCAGTAGTCTGATTGAGCGCAATTATATTTGCG
>JAYRHW010000048.1:0-11742 GCA_041907145.1 Bdellovibrionota bacterium | reverse complement strand
GCTGAAATCCGCAAGTGTTTCCAACCGTGTTGTTCCAAAGTCGCCAATGCCCATAGTTCGATGTGAACCCGAGCATGTGAAAATCGAAGTGATCGGTTGCGTCGTCGAGACACGCTTGATCGCAGTAAACTGACCGTCCGTGCATGTAAGCCTCTCTCCAATAGCGAGAAAAATGCTGGCTTCCAACGTAGACCATGCCCGCGTTGTACGTCCCATACATTGGGTCACGCTCGGGCGCCTTTGGGTCATGGTGATGCTTAGCGACCGCAAACTGGCAATCCGGCAATGGCTCAAACTCGTCCAGAAGGACAACGTCAGCATCGAGATAGACCGTGTCGAGTGACGATTTAAGAGCCAAATCAACAGCGTCCATCTTAAAGGACATCATCCCGATAAACGGGTCAGTCTTTGGGTTGTTGTGCCTTAGCCACTCGTCCCGACGTCTGGAGACGTCCGTAGGATTGACGCCTACTTTGACGATTGCGTTCTTGAATTGGCCCATGATCGACCCAACGGAAGCGGCATCTGAGATTACGTAGACCGGAGTATCCGGGTGATAGAGAGAGATGCTCGCCAAGAGCAAGCACACCTCTTTTTCAAGCTCAGCAGTTGCGAACGTGCAAAAGCTATTCGGAGGTTTGTAGGAATAGGTGCGTGGATATCCTTGGTAGAACCGGGCCGCGTAGTGCTGTTTTGTAAACGGGTTCAGGCCCGTCGATTTCACGCCGATATGCTGCACGAGAGAAGGATTTGCGACGTAGATAGGAATACCGTGCGCAATCGCGAACTTACGCACCAGGATATCGCAAGCGACATCATTCTCTGGCTCATCTGGCGTCCAGCTGTTTAGAGCATCGCCCATGAATCGCGCGAGCTGCTCGATCACCCCGCTAGAGATGTAAAGCGCTTGATTCCCCCAGAATGATTCCGGGTTGATCTGTGCGATTGGCCGCTCTCGGACTGTCAGCGGCGTGTAAAGGCTGAGGATGTAATCATCCACTGGAATGAGATCAGCGAGCGTCTGGAGCTTGTCCTCGAACCGGGTCGTGAAAGAGACATCGTCCTCGATTATCAGCACTGGCTTGCCTTCCTCGGCGTTCACCAGCGAGTTGAGATAATTCAGGCTCGTCTGCCAACGGAGCGGCTTGCTCTTGATCCATCCCGCGGTGCTCTCGGAAAAAAAGTAAGCTTGTTTGTTTGCATACTTTTCCGAGACCGGACCGCTTATGAAGTAACGCAAGCTGCTGCCTTCCTTGGCGCGCGAGAAGAATGAAGCTTCGGTTTTCGAGAGATACTCCTCGCTGCCAAGCGCCACGCGATCGACGGTTTGAACGTGCGCGATCATTCGTTGTTCGCAATAGCGGAGTTGGCGGTCATCACGACGGCCACGAGTTGAGTAATCGCCGTCGAACGCTCAGGGCTTGGTGGACATGCGTCGCCAATGATTAGTGCGAGTTCCTTCGCCTTGTCCCGAATCTGCGCATATCGCTCTATTTGATCGTGCTTCGGAGGGTGATACGTGAATCGGTTGACGAGCTGCTCCTCATACTCTGCGGTTAGGTATTTCATAGGTCAGGTAGGTCTACAGTTTCTCCAGCGACATAAATCGCGTTCTTCCGGTTGAACATGCAATTTGGAATCGAGAGGCAAGTCTCTTGGATCAGTGGTTTCTTGAGCCCCTCAGCAATCGCGCAAGGTGCGCTCTGGTTGCCGATGAAGAGTTGCGCCCCAGAGATGCACTGCGCCACTTCAAACAGATTCTCCGTCTTGATATGGCGGATTAGCCCGTAGGTTGTGCTGAAATTGCGCCATTCATCTTCGGTCCCAACGAAAGCGGCAATATCTTTGTACTTCTTGACTACTTGGCGCCAAGGAAACAGAGGATTAAGAAAGCGCGTGGTCCGGTTGATGATAACCTTGGCTGACTCGATCGGTTTTACGAATAGCCATTGTTCGGAGATGACCGACTGAGGAAACCCAAATGCGCGTAAGTGCCTGGCGGCAATGTTGTCGTAGTTCGATCCGACGTTGCGAAATCCGTCCAGGTCGAATGCGACAGATTGCCCTCTATACAGGTCAACTACTTTGATGTAGCCCTGCGATTGAAGCAATCTCCCTAGGTTGTTCAGCACCGGCAAACCTGTTTTGACGCGCGTGAAATCTGCGCGAGACAGGTAAAAATCTCCTCCGCCAGCGATCATTACCGTCGGCAGTGAGTAGATAATATCTCCAGCGTCCCCGCTATGCTTGAAAGATCTCATGCAATGCTTCTTCTAACCTGCTGACCGCGTTGGCCCATGTCAGGGCTTGGGCGTCTCGCGCCGCCGCTATCGACTTCTTAGCAGCTTCCCGGCGATCGAGATAAACCCGGACCATCTGCTCAGACAGACTCGTGACATCAATTTCCGCATATGCTCCGACATCCCGATTACCAAACGATGACCATTCCATTTTATGACTCGCGACATAACCATTCTCACGGTTGAAGAAACCAGTGATTCCGCCGTAGAGAGGCGCGATTACTGGACGCCCGCACGCCATCGCTTGATGCGCCAAGAGCCCCCAGCCTTCCGTCCCGACGTTCACGAAAGCGGTTAAACCTTGCAACCACCTAGCTACACTCGACCACGGGGCATACTCCGCGTTCACGCGGATTGGCCCAGGCCCAGGGTCGAACTGCTCCCCGGGCATGATCTTGAGGCGAAGCTCGACGTCAGGGACGTTCTTGAACACATGGTTGAACGCATTGACGACGGCGCCCAGGTTCTTGCGTTTAGCGGACGCCGTGAGGCATCCCGCGGCGCCGAATACGCAAGGCCCGTCTATCGGCAAATTCGTCGGAAGGAAGATCGTCGGATTGATCCCAAGGGGAACGACGTAAATCGGGACTTTGAGTGTCTTCTTAAAGACACTGCGCATCCATTCCGTCGGCACTATGACTGCCTCGCACTTGTTTAGAATTTCGGATTGCCAAGCCGCCAGACGATCGTGCTCCCACATCGTCCAGTAAATCGCTTTTTTCCCGGGAGTCGGAATGTGCGGGCGATCGAGAGGCGCAAGCGTGATTTCCCAGTCAGCTGTGTTTGCGGTGCTGAACTTTTCCTTGATCTCCAGCGGAACTCGGGCATCGACGCCGAAGCAATCTTCTTCGACTCTAAGCGGCTTGATGATAACATCCCAACCCTTATACGAAAGCTCTGCAAATGTCTCGCATAGAATCTGACCGTATCCTGTCCAAGTGTTTACAATGGCTTGAAGCGATATACATGGTTTCACAATGGGTTCTCTGAATCGAATGAATCGTCGATCAGCACAATACCCGAGTCGAGGTTGACGAGACGGATATTGTCTAAAAGCAGACCGACAGTTTTCACTGCACGCGGAGGTAAAGGTTGATGGTCGAACACGATACGAGCTGCCGTAGATACTGGAACCGAAAAATCATACGTGTATCGCGTGAACTGCTGCTTCCAATCGCTCACAACGATCGTCTTGTCAAGCAGCGAGCCGACAGTAACGCGCATCGACATTTCGCCCTTGTCGAATCGGAGGTTGCCAGCAATATCGAATGTGATCCGGTATCGTCCCGGCCCGAACGTGAAGAGCTGCTTGCTCTGGATCGCTCCAACCGCCTCAACATCAATCGGTGAATTGCTCTGATCGGTCCCAACCATGTCGAGGTAAAGACCATGGCCGGATTGCAGCGGGTAAAGATCAATCCCGATGAGATCAACGAAACCTTTGATGACGTCCCAGTTTCGAAACCCGCTGTAATCCAGCTGGTCGCGATATCGCTGGACCGGCAACGGATTGGAGACCGGCGCGACGTAATAGACGCAAGGATCATTCTGGATCGCACACAGCTGCGGTAGAACCTCAGTCATTACAGCCGGAAGCTCAGTCAGATCCGACACTCCCCAGAACAGATTGCACGATACGAAGAGCTGCACATATTCCCAGGTTGTCTTTTGCCCCAGGGCTGGCCCAGTGCTGCAAGGATAATGCGATACTGGCGCTCCGACCACAATCCCGGCAATCTGGTAATTCCTGTTTAAGCAGTCAGCTGCTATGACTAAAGGATCAGGATTGCAGTAGACCTCGTAACCGTTGCCGATGTAGACGATGAGCTTGCGTGAGGATGTCCGACCGTGGTCGATGATCTCGTCTCGCGCTCGCTGGAGCCCGGCGCCGATGCCGGTCGCGCATTCGGACGCATTATCGTAGTCCGGCAGATCATAGTAACAATTACCCATCGCAACCGAATCGATCGCTGCCAGGATGTCTGGCTTCACACTCGATAGCACTAAATGCAATGTTGCCTGCGGAATGTAAGCTGGCGCTTCATTGTCCCGGTAAAGACCAGCGCAAGACACAATCGCAATTCGATCCTTACCTGACGTGAGGACGGCGCTCTCGACGATGCCTCTGGCCGCTCGCTTCGCCAGATCGAGCACGGTTAGTCCACCTTCATCCTTCGTGCCCATGCCCGCGGAGCGGTCGAACACCAAGACAATATCCAGCCCAGCTTGGACGCACTTCTCGACGACAGAGACTTGCGCATAGTCTCGCAGCGATCCGTAGACCGCCTGCACGGTGGTTGTCCCTTCTTCGATGCCAGTCACAAGCCCATCATCAGCAACCCCTGCGATCGAGCCATCGGAAATATCCCATACAGAACCTCTTGTAACATCCTTCGTCGAACCGTTGGCAAACACCAGAGAGGCGAAGTAAGGGACCGCGCCGCCAATGTCCACAACCGACGTAGCGGGAGTCACGCGCAATCCTACGATTGCCGACGCGCCTGGGCAGACCTCCGGATGATTCGCCGCCCATTCGAGATCCAAACAGCGCGAATCAATGCCGGCACACTTACCGAGTGTGGCGTCGCCGTCGGTAGGAGGAAGGACGCAAGGCGCCTCGCTATATTCTTCAAAGTTCACGAGATAGGCATTGTCCAACGTTGTACGGACGCTTTCCAAAAATAGACCGCGATGAATCCGGCGCCGCCTGCGGTGGTCTGGATGTACATCGAATTGACAGCGCGATTAGCTGGAATCACGAGCGGGTCTCGCGGGTCGTTCTCTCCGGAGATGATCCATGGTGCTGTTGCTGGTGCGCTCATTGGTAATCTTCGGTCGTAGGGTTCCAATAGAACGTGTTAACCACGATCCCGTTAATCTCCTGCAGGTAAATGCCCCAAACGTCTGGATCTCCGTTCGGCCAAGAGGCGTCCCCTGGCACGATCTTAGGCGATCGAGGATCCGCGCTCCCAAAGTGGATTAGCTCAAACGTCGCAGGAGGCATCGAGGGAACGTCCGGAGGCGGCGTTACACCTCCAGTTCCGCTCCCGCTGCCATCGGACGTCAGCGCATCTCCAAGGGATACCGTGTCGATGACTTCTCCATCGATAGTGATAAACTCCAGCACTAGGCCTGTGCAGGTCGCACTGAGTCGCAGAGCCCCAAAATTCTCATCATATCGGACAACGCTGCCTCCGAGCACAGTGTCACCGAAGGAATACAGATCGCGTCCGCCCGTACCGGCAATGACATACTTTTGGCCATTGATCTCCAGCCGCTCGTAATGATGGTTATGGCCAGAGATGACCAAATCGACACCCTTGATCCAGCGAAGCGACGTCGTGCCAGGGTATCGGTAGCTCGAGTACGGAGGATGATGGACAACCGCTACCTTCCAGCGGGAAAGCGAGTTAGCAACGCGATCCCTAAACCAAGCGGCCTGAATACTAAGCGCATCGCTACCAAACGGTTCTTGGTTCACTCCATTGGTGTCCAAGCCGTCGTTAACGACGAAGAAATGCACCGGACCGATGACGACGTCATAGTAACGATCGTTCCCGGGGGTCAATCCCTTGAAGTACTCGATGTATTCAGATAGGAAATCGATGTCGTGATTGCCAAGGCATGGCCAGAAAGCGTTCTTTGTCGCGGCAGTCTCTCCGGACCAAGGTTGCTGTATCCCCGTGTAAGGATACATGAATGCTCGGTAAAGCGATCCAACCTCCTCATCATAACTGAGATCGACAACGTCAGTATAACGGTTGTCGCCAAGGGTTACGATTGCGTTCGGCGTCCATCCCTTTACTAGAGAAGCGACGTCGATCGCCTTACTTCCTGATCCGTAATCGCCGAACAGAGCAATGACAGTTTTCTTTACCGTCGTCGTGCCCGTTGCGTCGTCTTCAAGGCGATGGTCCCAGAGGTATGCGCGCTCCGCGGTGCAAACCTCGGGCTCGGGCAACCGTGATTCGTTGGCGCAATCATACATCAGCTCGGCCAGCGCATCCTTGTAGTCATCGCGGAATTCCTTCTTGGACTTGAAGTCTCGTTCGAAATCCCGGCTAAACTCCGCCTGGACAAACAGCTTCATTGCCCGCTTGATGTCTCGTTCGTCCGGGAAAAGATCATCGTCATTGAACTTCTTCTTTAACCCGTCCCACTCAATGACGATAGACTCAGTGCTTTGGATCCACGGAGCGAGATACAGTTTGTCCCGCTCAATCGCGTAATATCCGGCCAACGCTCGACCGTATTGACTGTCGGTCGTCGCATCTGCGTAGCGAAATCCACCTGGGAGCGCCGGCATGCCTTTGTTAGCTGGCGCAGTCACTCGCTCCATGAACCGGCGCGAGTAGCATTTGAGATGCTTAAACGTCGTTGGCGAGATCGTTACCGGGTCGCAAAATTCACCTTGGAACGTCCGGACCCTCCTAATCATCCCGCGGGGCTTCTCAATGACGGTTAAACCACATTGGAAATAGGTAGAACACTGCTTGTAGACGTCGGTGTGCCACTCCTGCAGGCAGGATACGTAGCCTTGGATGTCGATCCAGGCATCTTCGAAAGCCACATCGATCGGCCCGGGCTTGCCATCGGGCGACGTATCAAGGTTCTCTGGCACGCCATTAGGCCAGATCTGGGCCTTGAGCTCTTTCTTGAGCTCGCCAAAAGAAATCTTGTCGCCAGAGGAATACATTATAGAGGCCTTTTACCGACATTTGGAGGACGCGCTACCTTCTTCTCCGCTTCTGGCTCAGCCGGCGCTGGTGCCTTCACCTCGGGCGACTTAACAGCCACAGGGCTTTGACGGGGGAGCAACGTATCCATGGCTACTGTCCCTCCCAGTTCCTCGCGCCAAGGTTTCCCGGATAACGTCAATCCCTCTTTTTTTTTATCCCGGTCGAATTCTTCCTGGGAGATCGCGAATACTCCTCCACGCCCTTGCTGCTCAAGCGTGACTAGGTGGGTGATGTAGTCCTCGCGGTCGGTGGAGTAATAACCCCAAAGAGAATTAGGCGCTGCGGCAAATTCGATTTTGTCGCCGTTGGGTAAGAAGATCGGAGTTTTCGGAAGCTCTTTTTTGAAGTAACGCATAATCCGCTGAATTCAAGCGAGCGTATCACTCAGATTCTCAGGCGCGCAAACAAAAACGGGCATCCTGTTACGGATGCCCGCCCAACCTGAACCCACTTAACCAAAGGTTACGCGAAGGTGATCTGGGAGAAGTTCTCCGTCCAATCACTGTGCAGCGGGCATTCGCAGATTAAAGTCTGGATCTCGCTGGTTGCGGTCGTTCGGATGGTCGGATTCTCCATTACGCAAGCGAACGTGGAATCGATACGAGCTAGCTGCTCGATCTGGCCAGTCTCGTAAACCTTTCGGTTAGAGCCGAGAACAGCCGGGTAGATCGAACCGCCCTTGCCGAGATCGAGAGTCAACAGGTATCTCCCGCGCGCGGCTTGCGATCCGGTCGAAAGATTGGTGAACGTGCTCAAGAGATCGTCGAAGAACTCGTGAGTGATGATGTTGACCGTTACTCCGAGAGGCCGATACAGACGGAACGAACGCCAGGCAAAGCCGTATTCGTTTGCACCTTCGGACATGGTGTAAGGCTGCGCTCCCTGCGCATTCGCATCCGGAATGGTGATCCGAACGATGTCGCCCAGCTTGTCTTTGCTGTAGGCAATGAACGCCACCATGAACTGATCCGCAGTGAGAGAGTCGCAATAGACGTCGATGCTTCGCGCCGGTCGATTTTGCGAGGTGCGCGAGCGATAGACGTTGTAGATCTGGGTTTCCGCCCAAGTCTTGATGTTGACCGCTTGCCCCTGCATGTCGGTTACGCGGTTACAGGATTTCAGCTGCTCATAGATACCAATCATGTTGGCTCGATAAGCCTGGAGCTGTCCGCCCGTGCCAGGGTCGATCGATGCGCCGCTGATTGACGTGATCTGCGGCAAATTGCCCCACAGGTCTAGCGTCTGGTCGGAAGAATAAGGACGAGAGAACAGCCACGAGTTAACGAGCTGCTTCTGGTCGGTCGCTTCGTCCTGGCGGTTACGCTCGGCCTGCGGAAGATCTGCGAACTGACTGAACCAGCTGTTATCCGCCATGAGCTTCTTAAACAGCTCTTCATAAGCCGAATCCACTCGGCGCATACGCCGGCGGGGTTGATACCAGAACGGAACGTGCTTGATCGGATTAACGTTGACAGGGTTGTAACAGTACTTCTCAACGTCGTGGACGTTGTTGATACCGATGAGCACAACGCCCTTGATAGGGGTCGCATCGACGGTTTCCGTCGAGAACGTGTTGAGCGAAGCGAGTCCAACGTCCATGTAGTCTCCGCCAGCGCTTACCGCAGCTTCGACAACGCTCCATTGACCAGTCAAGGCGGTGCCGCCAACGGATTGGTTCAGAATGTAGATTTGATGTTTCGGCAGGAAATACTTGGAATCGAGAGGAACGCCGTAACCAGCCACAATGCGGATGACTCGCGTCATTCCGGCAACTGTGCTGAGTGGCCCGGTGGTCGCAGGCGTGTAAGCGCCCGAGGCAAAACCAGTCGTGATGACCCAGTATTGATCATTCACAACCGACATTTGTCGGCCCATGATGAACGGCTGAACGAGGGACGAACCTTTGTCCCGCTTGATCGTCTGAATGAGTTTCCCCATTCCAGGCCGATTGCTGGACATGATCCAGTCGTAGAATCCGAAACGTTTGACGCCGCACGCAGCCATCTCGAACTGCGTCTTGAGCATCTCGCTCATTTCGTGCCACTGAGTACCGTCGGTGAAGAGCGCTTTGACTTGGGCAGTAGTCAAAGGCTTGATCGTCGCTTTGGTAAGCGTGCCAACCGTGTCGTAGTTATTCGTGATAGCTACGTCGCATTGAGCGGCAAAAGGAACTGTAGGCATAGGCTCTATTCGATTGCCGCTTGCCCGCCGTCCATCGACGCACAAGCGGCATTACGATAGAGCCATTATCTAATGGAACATCTTGTCCGCTATGATTTTAGCGAAACCTACGTCGATGTTGTCGTTAGCCATGTTGCCGGGGGAACTCTCTGCACCTCCGCCCGTATTTGGAAACGACTTAGAACTATCGTCAGACTTGGGTGGATCTGATTTTTTCTCTTCCTGCTTTGGCGTCTCTTTTGGCGCCGCTGCCGCTGCACGTTTTGTCGCTTCCCCGCGAAGTAGAGCTAAATCCGCAGAAGATTTTTCGGCATATTGCTTCACCAAGCCCTTTTTGATGGTCGCTGGGTCGAGCCAGACGCACCAGTGCTTCTGCCGCTCCGCCATGCTCATGGAGTTGTAATCCTCGATTGGCACGAGCGTTCGCCCGCCATTCACTTTGCCCTCTGCTGGGCCTTGCAGAATGGATTGCTCGATCTGGTAGATGTCTTGGAGCACTTCGAGATCGAGCGGGTTCTTGTCGTTGAACGGTATGCCGGCGTTCGGCTTGAATACTTTTTCTATAAGCGTCACTTTCGCAGTGAGCTCTGGAATGTAAGGCCGCAATGCCGCCTCGGCGATAGGATCATGCGCGCGCAGCGTGGTCTTTTTAAGATCCACCTTAGCAAGCTCAGGGTCCGTGGCTGCCGCGAGCTCAGCTGTAACCTCAGACGGAATCTCTTTGATGCGCTCGCTGAGCTCGGAAACCGCTTTCTGATGCAGCTCTTTCTGACGTTCCTCCTGATTCACCTTTCGAGCTTCCAGGCGCACCTCTGCCCGGTGGAAATCGGTTTCCTCATACTCCGGTTCGTTGGCGTCGTAGAACTCTTTGTGCTCCTCCGCCGCTGGCTCGAATTTCTTGCCAGGATTGTCCTTTTCCCACTGCTTTCGATATCCCTCTTCGGCGACTACGAAAGTATCAAACTGCTGAATGACCTTCTTGTACTCCGGGTCATCCTGAGCCATTTGCTCGAATACCTCTCGCGTGTGGGCATCCTCCTCGGAGAGCTTTGGTGTCTGCTTAGGCTCTGGCTTTGGAGCCATCTTCTCGACGACTTTATCGGCAATCTGATCTGCCGTTGGCGCCTTGGGCTCTTCTTTCTTCTCCGGAGTCTTAGCCGCCGCGGCTTTCTCATCCTCGGCTTTTTTATCCGCTTCGGCCTTGTCTGCTGCCGCTTTGTCCGCCGCCGCTTTATCTGCTGCGGCCTTTTCTTCGGCTTCTTTAGCCGCCTTATCAGTCTCTTCCTTGGGTTCTTCTTTCTTTGGTTCCTCCTTTTTCGGTTCGTTCCCGAACAGCGAATCAGAGACTAGCGCAGCTAGATCTTGAACTTCCTTCTCGGTCATTTCTTCTGGCATATGGTCTTTTGGGTTAGGTTAGTTTACTCGTCTTTGACTGAATCAAGCGACACGGTCGCTTTATTAACTATGTGATCTTCCAGGAGATTCTTAATCTGATCCAATACGGCTAAGGTGTGCATATACTTAGCCCCGGATTCCGCGCTTTCTGCCGCGTCCTGGCTCTGGTGGTCTGAGCGGACAATTGACTCGATCATCTTCCGTCCGCACTCTGCTTGAGACTGGGCAATGCAGCACACTACGGCCTTCCTAAATACCTCGGCGCCCGGGTCAGCAAACCACTTTTTAAGATGCTGGACCTCCGATGGTGAGAGTGGGTGTAGTTCTACTTGAATCATTTTCTGGTTTTGGTTGGGAGTGCAGAAAATCGATGATCCGCGCAATCGCCAGCTTGTTGTCTTTATTGTCGCTGCCGACGGCTCGGACCTGATCCATTAACTGCTTCGTGGAATCTGAGAACTTCTTAATGGTGTCCGCTTGGCCCTTGGTGACGAACTCCTTGACCTGCTTGGAGAGCTCCATGAGCTGGGCTTGCAACCACTTCTGTTGCTCCTCGCTCGGTGCCTGCGGAGGAATTGCCTGGAGCTTGAAGTCTTCCGGTAAGCCCATCTCTTCGAGAACCTTGTTGAGCAGCAGAATGCTTTGCTCTGGGCCAATCGCCTGCGCGACCATCGGATTTTGAAGTGCGTTTCCAAGCATTTGGAGCATGGCCTGCGCGAGTGCGGTATCGTTAGTGCGTTGAGCTCCGTCTCGGGTTGATGCGAAGTACTCGACCTGGAGAGTTGCCTTTTTCCCGGACACGAGATGTTTGCTGTCCAGCCTCTTAGCTTTAGTTACGACCGTGAATCCAAGCACGCTCAAGAGCTCCTGAGTGTATTCAGGATCGTGGCTCAAATGCGCGTAGACGTCCGGGGATCCGAATGCCATCAGAAACGAGTAAAGCTGACGCTTCCAAGCTTCCCAGCCGCGATCTACCCCCATGCCGGTATAGCCAAGCCTAGTGGACGTAGACGCTTTTACGTGGACAATTTCCTCTTTCGATTGTTCGTGCGTTGCTTGCCCAGCGATTTCCTGGGCGGACATCACGAGCACGCGCTCGAGTACCGCGAGGACAGCATTGATCGCGT
>JAYRHW010000047.1:0-1737 GCA_041907145.1 Bdellovibrionota bacterium | reverse complement strand
CTGGGAAAAGTTGTTGCCTTCTTCTTATCGATGTTCTTAACTGCTGTGCTGTTCAGGCTGGCAAGAAGCGCTATGGCACGGCTAGTGGGCCAATCGAGGTGATTGGCCCAGTTATAGATAAGTGCGCTTGCTAGCTCACGGCGCGAACGTTCAAGGTTCTGAAGAAGGGCGCTCGTTGCCACCAGTAGGCTCAGAACCGGTAATAATATCTTTAGCGCTTCTAATACAATGTCTGATACAAAGGGCCAGATCAAGATTTTCTCCCTTGAAGCGTTCCAAGACGTTGACCGCTCGCTCGCAAAGATTTAAGCGTGGGCAGCCGAAATGGGTTCTAAATCCACCAAAGAGCCTGCAAGAGATCTGGGCTCATGATCTAGAAAATATCCAAGCATGTCGTTGCAGTCCTCAGCGTAACGCTGCGTCCAGAGGATATGCTCCTCCCACGCAATCTCGCTCAGCAGTGAGCGGCGGCGCATGTCGTTGCCATGCTTGAGCGCCGTCAGGTGTTCTACGTGTTCGATAACACCCTGACGAGCCGCCGAATCGGATATTCCAAATCGCCGTACTAGCCGATGCTGCAGCCATGAAGCTACTCTTTGGTACAACCAACTGTCTTCAAGGTCGCCTGTATCGAGCGACCTAGGCGCTAGCGGAATTTCTCGATCTATGGAGCTGCGGAGGCGGTAAGCGGGCCTATCCCATCCCGCTTCAATCCACTCATCTGGATTCTCGCCAAAACCCAGTCGGTAAGTGTGTTGCAGGAAGTTCAGCGATTCGGCGAACTCAGCACGCAGGTTACGCTTTGGATTGCTTACTTCCTCCATGACGTGCGAGAGAAATGCTCCAAAGACCTGCGAGCAAAAGGTGCGATACCGACGCGTGTCCAGAATTAACTCGTGCCAAGCCCAGTCTGCAATTTGGGGAAGGATGATTATCCTTTCGGGTTGTCGAGATATAGCATCAAAAAAGGCAGTAAGGTACCGGATTGCTAACTCGGCGTCTGACCAAGTGACCTTGTATTTTTCGTGCACACGGTCTTGGAGGTCAAAGAGATACGGTGCAAGAAGTGGCGTGGAAATGGCTTTCATTTGATAACCTCTGACTGCTTTAAAGAGCAAGCAACCTGCGCTCAAGCTTCAAACGGCGGCATCGGAAAGTCAACGACGTTTGGCGACGGATCTTCAGGTCCGCTTGGTTGCCCTGGTAGTGTGGCATCAGTTTGAAAGTATGGTGATATTACAAATCTAGAATGTTCGAGCTGCATCTTTCTTCTCCAACTTTTTATTCTTTAAAATGAAATGTTACGGGATATCATTTAACTACTTCCATCGGAAACAGGCGAAAATTAGTCTGAAATCAAACAGCGAAGTCTTTTAGCTACCTTCGCAATCCACGCCATGTTTGGCCGGGTCATCACGGTAGTCAGTACCCTTCACCATGCGCTCCACCTTATCCTTCACAACCTCCCCACCACCTGCTCCATCCGTTCCTGCCCGACGTTGGTGTAAATCTGGGTGGTGCTGATGGACTCGTGGCCGAGCAGGGCCTTGATGTCCACCAGCTCCGCCCCGGCGTTGAGCAGATTGGTGGCGTAGGTGTGGCGCAGCTTGTGCGGGCTGATCTTCTTGTCGATGCCGGCCTTCTTCAGCATCAGCCGCAGGTAGGCCCCCGCCGATTGCCGCGAGACCGCTTTCTGTCCGACGGCGCGGGCAAACACATACTCGCCCTTGGGCCGAT
>JAYRHW010000046.1:0-23507 GCA_041907145.1 Bdellovibrionota bacterium | reverse complement strand
CCTGGCCAATTGCGCCATCTCGACGAAGCAATTCAAGGCCAACCCGGTAGTCGGACCAATCGCGTCCGAATACATCGGCAGTTAACTCTTCCACTTCCGAGGCTGGAACGTCGCGCATTCCTGCAAATGCAATGAGACGCTCATTTTCACTAAATTCGGCCACGTCGAACAGTCGATTGACATCAGCGGTATAGACTCGTCCTGAAAGCTCCTTGGTAATATAGTCTCGGATTTCAGCTGAACTCTGATCGCGGAGTAGTTCAGTTGCATAGGCAATCCATTCACCGCGCCTTCGCTCGCTTGCCGCGACGACGGTCATAAGCTCGATGAGGTCTGCATCCTCCAAAGCTACTGTTGCAGTCTCTCTCCAGGCTGCTTGGAGTTCGGGAGTATTCCCTCGTCTAAGCAACTCGGCTAACAGGGGGCGGACGTTTTCACCTTCGCTAAAGAAGCTAACCGTCACACGGCCGAAATCACTGTCCGACAGCATTCCTAAAAATGGCTGCGCACTCTGCCCTTCCCCTAAACGCTCGAGTTCGACACCGACCACGTGCTCGAGTAACTGAGGAACCGTGCCGACAAAGGGCGACGAGAAATATGCTAGGCGCACTTCCTCGATGAGTGGAGAGTCATCTTCAAGAGCAATGAGGGCATGGCCAAGCAATACCGTGCGCAGCCGCAGAGGCACCTCATCTTTAGTCAGAGCAAACTTCGCAATACCTTCAGCTGAATCGAGGGAAATTCGAGTGCGGCGAACTGCCTCTGTAAGCTTGTACGCATCGAGCGCGAAACTACTACCGAAGACCTCCTGATACTGAGGCAGCTCGTTGGCCCTCCATGATTCGATCTTGAGGGCGGCAAGGGCGCGAGCCAAAGTTTCAATCTCACCGGGAGCCACGACATCAAGAGTTGCATCGACTAGTCCGCGGCGATTGATGGATGGCACATCCTTCCCGGCCTGCAGAGCCTTGAGGAAGTCTCCGCCGGTATACTTCTTTAGTTCAGTCAGCAGAGCAGATTGCTCCGCGCGAACATAGGGCGCCCCGCTTACCTCCGCTATCGCAGCCGAGACCTGACTATTTCCGAAAACTCGCAGCAGCCTTGCAGCAAACGCTGACACGTCGGCGTCAGGAATTCCTTGTACACGCATAAGGGATCGTACAGCCTCACTGGCGGCCTTCTCCTTCTCTGGCACGAACTTGCCGTCGCTCAGTTTATTCACCGTGTCTTTCCACGCAGCCTGGGTACGTGCAGACCAAGGGAGGGCGGCAAGAATTTGGGCGGCCTGAGGTACCGTGAGATCCTCTGCAGCCACGCGCTCGCTGGATTCTCGACTTGGCCGGAAATCCGAGGCAAACAACGTCGGCAAATAGGATCGATATAACTGGGTAAATTGAGCCTCGTGGGTCTCCGCGTACTCAGCAGCGATCGTCAAAAACTCGATAGCAATTGGAGCAGGGATTCTTTCTATGGCCTGGCCGGCAAGGAAACGAGCAGTACTCTCAAATTCGGTCCTGAGTAAATGTTTAGTCAGCGAAAAATTCCTGGCACCATCGGCCTGAATTCCATGAGGGAGATACCCGGCAAGAACTGAATCCGGAACACCATCAACCTTTTCCAGGGCGGCATAGACTTCTTTGAGCCCCTCGGGACTTACTCCGCGATGCTGGAACAAGAGCCCCCAGATCTGGCGTGTATGGGCATTCCATCCAAGCGGGACAAGGGCGGCAGTAATCGCTTCAATATCCGGAACAGCAGGAATTCCCATCTGGGGGAATTCCGACATTGCTGCCGGATCCAGCAACTGCGAGAGCAGCCGCTGACAGGTTGATGCGCTGTCTGCAGCCTGATGAACAGTTCCCTGCACATCTATCTGCGGACCTGAAGTTAGTTCAGCATCGGAACGAGAAAGTTCTACTGAGACCGAAGTCCTAGCCATAACGAAAATGGTTTTACGAGTAGTAAGTAGAAAAGAACCGCTGCGCGGGGAAAGCGGAGCTCGTCAGCAGTATAAGGAGTTTTTAATTCTTATTCACGGCAATTTCTCTAATGATTGCGATATGATAGAGCCGCGGCGGTAGCGCTACCCCCCGTGAATGATGGAACCTCCAGTTTCAACAGGGAACGCCACTAGAGGAATTCCGCATAACATCCAGTAATAGGTCCGAAGAGGGCCGGGTGTTAAGGGGTTTTCACATGGTTCTACGTGCTTTGAGGTTCTCCTCGCTCATCGCATTTTTCCTTTTTGTCTCTCAGTCCGTCTCGGCACAAAGTTGCGGTGGATCCTACTCAATTCCAGGCGGTGCAAGCTACCTCTACTCGTCAGTACTCGATCGGGATCATTCTCGATTTCTGGCCTATCGCCAAGGCGACACTCTACGAGTCGCAGAAATCGGGCGCAGTAATGGCGTACAAGTCTATGAGCGCTTCTCGGTACCCGTTCCGGCGGGAATAGAGGTCAGCGCCGGATTTTCCGAAAATTTCCTGGTGCTTTCCTATTTTCAAAATATCCAAGCATCCGGGGACAACGCCACTTCCGACTCGATGGCGACAGTACAATATTATCGTCTAAGTGATGGCGCGCTCGATAGCACTAAGACATTCGCGGCAAACGCTGCGGTTGTATTGCCGCCAAAAATGCCTTCTACTCCGTTTTACCAATCCAGCTGGCAGTTTGCTCAGTGGCACGCGCCGCTCTGTTCTGGAAATCTGCCGTACGGCTCTCAGCGAGGCCGCATACTCTCCTCGAGTGGTTCAAATATTGTCATTGCCCACCATGCCGAGCAGGAGAACGCCTGTCGCACAAACCCCAATTACTATTCGTACCACCTCGACGGGGCGGGAAACCCAGTCTTGCGGGCGGTCCGAAGCGGCCGCGACTCATGGGGAACGCCGGTTGGGACGGTGATTTGCGACATCAACGCTGGATTCCCTCAGGTAGCTAGCTGTGTTGGGCAATCGAACGATACTTGCCAAGCATATAATGCACAGGGTCAGGCCGTTGACGCTCCCGCCGCGTGCAGGGTGCGTCAGGAGCCCACACCAATCATCGCACCCGAGCATTGCCCAACCTGTAATTACTGGTGGTATCAACTCGACCCCGGCGGAATCATTCGTCGACCTGATGGCTCCTATACTCAATTCTGGTTTCCCGGAACCATCAATAACCCCAACGCCGAGCCCGAGGATATCGTTCCGCCGGCCACCATTCGCTTTGGCCCGATAACCGCACTCAGCAGCGACCCGAGCAGCGGCGCCTTTGCGCTGGCTTTACGCACTGACGCGACCACCACGTATTCACGAAACTCCGGAGGTATCTTCTTCTTCGATGCCGATGGCCAATACACTGGATTCGGCAGCACCTTTGCCAACAACGGAAATCTGGCCGAGAATCGCTCGCTTGTTTCCCTGGGCCAGCTTGCCTCAGGCCGCACTGCCTTCGCGGCCGGCAGCGGCCGAAATATTCCGCGCGGTTCGGGCGGATTTAACATTCCAGTGGACTTCCAGGCGGAATTCCGTCCCGAGGGCGGGCATGTCGCGTATTTCGAAACGGATGGGGAATCCTTCGATATGGATTTCGGCGAGAATCCGAATGACAATTTTGGTTCTGCTCTCGCCGCAGTCGGCGACATCAATCTCGACGGGGAACCCGATGTGCTTGTCGGCGCTCCGGGCGGCGGATATGCCTCGGTTGTGTCGGTGAAGGGCCCCGGCGACAGCCCCGCTCGCGGCACGATGTACAAACTGCTCGGCACCGCGAGTGCTCGATTCGGTCAGCAGGTAGCGGGAATCTCGGTGGCGGGAAACGGACGAGCAGATGTGTTGGCAGTTGCCGACTCCGGCTCCATTAAACTTTATGATATGGGAAATTGCTTGGTTGGGGCGGAGCCTCTGACCGGCATTCGCGCTCGCTTGCTTCGTCTGATACCCCAGGCCCTCTCAGCGCTCGCACCAATCGCGCCCCGACGAGCCGATAGGAATGCAGTCAATCGTCCCTCGTTCGAGCTTCATCCGGCGCTTCGGCCATATTTCTTCCTCATTGCTGCCATTTGGGACGCGCTGGACGCCAGCACTCAGACGCTGCCTTCGAACGAGCAGCAGCGGAAGACTGAACTAGAGGCCTCCTATCTGGCTATGAATGGATCTCTCAACAATCGAGATCGCTTCATGATCCTGCTCTCGAGAATGCAGCCGCAACTTCTGGAGGCTCGGCAGGACTGCCCATGGAGGAATTGGCGCAGAATGCGCAGCTCAGATTGCCGAAGACGTCAGCGTCTGGAGCAGAAAGCCGCAGATTATCAAACGGGCATCAACGTAGCTCGAGCGAATATTACCGAAGCGAAGAACGTTGCAACTCGCAACTTAAGTGAGATACGGTCTGAGCTTCAGTAACTCCTGGAGCATGCCGTGCAGCACTTGCAAAACCACCATGAAGATCCGGTAGCGCTTTCGGATCAATATGCCGCTGGGCGAATGCTTCACTTGCGTGCGGGGGCCCTGCCGGCTCCCGATCTCCCCTCTGCTAGTCGTTTGGAGTTCGGGCGCATTGCCTTCCACATTGAGAGCAGATCGGTAAGTGAGGGTCTGGATGGTTTCATTCGCCAAGGTGTTCTGGCTCTTCCGTCCATGGGGGCCGGTTGCCGACAGAGTGTCTGCATGGCAGTAGCGGCGCATGAGGAGGAGCTCGTCATCGGAAATGCGCTGGCCGCTTTTAGGCATCAACACCTGCGGCCAGACGCCTATGAGTTGGTGCTCTTCCTCAATCACCCGGCGACGCGTAGAGGCGCGGTTATTACTCCCGACCGCAGCATCTCCATTGTCGAGAAATTTAAGGCCGATCATCCCGATTTGCCGGTGCATTCCTTTTACCTCACGCTGCCCGAGGCCAGCGCCAGCATCGGACTGGTGCGCAGAATCGCAAATGATGTGGTCTTAGCCCGTTATCTGCAACGCGGCCCAGGCTATCCAGACCATTTGCTGCTGCAGCAGGACGCCGATATGAGCAGCGCACATCCTCGGCTGCTCATCCAGGCACTTACCCGCTTTGCAAGGGCTCCGGGAACCGTGGCCGTGCAGGGACCGATTGATTTTGATTGGCGCGCGAGCCTCGAAGACCCGATTCTGCTCATAGGTCACCGCCTGATGCGCGCCATCGATGCTTATCGCGCAAGCCATGGCGCTGAGTTTGTGTGCTCCCACGGCCAAAATATCGCCGTCCGAGCAAGTGATTACGCACGGTGCGGAGGGCATAACCCTGGACATAGAGAGGGAGAGAATATCTCACTTTCTCTAACACTTCGCGCCCTCCAGCGGGCCGACTTAGCCGTGCTGGGACGCAATCATCCGGGCATCGTGGCTGGAGGGCCAGCTATGCGGGTTTGGACCTCCCCGCGTCGCGGCGCACACGCCTTACGACAGCAGGAAACTCCATTCATCGAGCAGTGGCAAAACCAGGACTCGGCATTTTCCCTCAATGATTCCGCGGTGCGCACTGCCGTAGGAACGATTAGTCCTGAAAGGTTCTTAGAGAAGCTCGAGCAGCCGGACTTTCCGCTGCGGCTCACCCGAACCGTTAATCGTACCTTGGGCTACTTACGTCGGGCACAATATGGACAACTCGAGGATCTAGCTGAAGCGGTGCTTCACCGCAGATTCGGCCTGCAGTACACTTGGATAGATAATGGGGAATCAATAAAAATCGAAGATAGTTCCGCCGCCCGCGCCTTCTGTCGGAACTTCGCGCTTCATGCTGACCGGCACTTCAAATCCCGTCTCGAGCTTGAATAGATATCTCGGTTGAACGCTTCGCTAGGACGCGCCACCGCCCTTCTGCAGAACTTTAAGTTTAGCCTCCGCGCCAGAAAGCTGCTTTCGCAAATGCTCAATCAAGGCCACGCCCTTCTCGTAGGAAACAATAGATTTATCCAATGGCAAATCTCCGGACTCTACCTTCTCAACGAGGTCCTCGAGCAAGCGTAACCCATCCTCGAAAGAAATATCCTTGAGCTTTGCCGAAAGGTTATCTTCATTCAACAAGTCTTTACTGCTCGTTCCCTTGTTAGACATATTACTCCTCGCGCGTGTCACTTACGATCGCCTGAGCTCTTCCCTCGGCGAACGTTAGGTTCAATAAATCATTTGCCTCAAGCTGCGCCGCAGAGCGGATGATACCACTCCCGCCCTCGACAATCGAGAATCCTCTTTGCAATACGCGGCGCGGACTCACGGCCTCCAACTTGGAGTGCAAGGCTCGCACTCGTTCGAGACGGGTTTCAAACAATCTCGACGCCCCACGACCTAAGCGCAGCTCCAAGCCCAGAATGCTCTGATTGAGAAGTGAGAGCCGCTGCAGGGGAAAGGCGCGCTCCAGCGCAGACGAGACGAGCAATAACTCCTTTCGGCCCGCGCCGACTTTGGCGGTGCAGCCCGCAACCAGCTGCTGCTGCAAAAGCTCGAGCCTGACCCGCAAATTCTTAATGAGCTCGCTGGGCTCAATTGCCCGCAACTTTGCCCCCGCAGCGTCGATTCGCAGCGCAGCAGACTCCAGTATTCCGCCTATTCGCTGCTCCAAGCGCAGACTCATATCATCCAGCATCTGTACCAGCGGCATAAACCAACGATCAGTCTCCACTAGTCGTCGTTCGAGTTCACCTATGCGCCGCAATAACTCCGCTCGGTGCGGAACTACGATCTCCGCAGCCGCGGTCGGTGTCGGTGCTCGAACGTCAGCCACCAGATCACTGAGGGAAACATCAATCTCGTGTCCTACACCAGAAACCACGGGTACGGAACATGCGAAGATAGCCTTCACTACAATCTCTTCGTTAAATGCCCACAGATCTTCTAGTGAACCTCCGCCGCGCCCAACGATAATGACATCGACGAGTTTAGAGCGATCCAAGGACTGAATTCCTGCCGCAATTTCCTGGGCAGCCCCCTCGCCCTGCACTCGGACATCGGCCAGGTACACTTGCAACGATGGCATACGCTCACGAATGCGAACCATGATATCATGCAATGCAGCTCCGGCCCCCGACGTAACAATTCCCACCGCGCGCGGCAAAAATGGCAAGGGGCGCTTTCGATGCTCGGCAAAAAACCCCTCTCTTTCGAGTTTAGCTTTGAGCTCTAGGAATTTTTTCTGCAGGGCTCCTTCCCCTGCCAGCATCATGCGGTGAACAACGATCTGAAATCTTCCGTTGCCCTTATAAATATTCGGCTTCCCATGACACTGCACCGCGAGCCCTGCCTGCACTTTGAAACCGATTCCAGCCGCCAGTCCCGCCCACATGACGGCACTCAATTGGCTATTACTGTCCTTCACGACAAAATAAACATGTCCGCTGCTGGCGACTTTCACCTCGGAAATCTCTCCGCTGAACAGCACCTCAGGAAAATCGCGCTCCAATGTGCGGTTCAGCAAAACGGTCAATTCCGAGACGCTCAGGTACTCTACATTGGCGTTGATTTTAGGGGCTTTTGTGGGTTGAGGCATGGTTGAGGACAGTATGCTACGGTGCGAACCAGATAAACATAACATTATAGAGGGCGATTTCTAAAGGGTTCTACCGCCATGGGCGGCACTCAATGAAGCCCAGGTTTTAGACGATAGTATCTGTCAAAGGTTATGAGCTTGCTTCCCAATCTAGGTCAGGGTTCAAAGGGTAAAATTGTCCCTAACGCGCCCCAGCAAAGGTACGCAGAAAACAGGCTTCTCCCCGTCCGCATGGGCACCCGCGGACCTCTGTCATACTTCGAGCAGTCTCAGACAATCTCCCGCAGCCTCATCGCAAGCCTGCCGTTCGACATCATTCTTGCAAGTTTGGTCGTACCGGCATCCTTCCCGCCACACCTAATCGAGTTTATGCGAACGGCATCCTTGGGGTTGCTGGTGATTGCTGCGATGTTTATTTTTCGCGAACGAATATTGGACGGAACAGACAAGCTGCGAAAACTCCAGCACTATCTGAGCAGCCTGGGCACCAAGCATTCTAAAGCGGTGATCGGCATAATCATCGCCATCACACTGGCGGAGCTAGCCGTGCGGCTTGGCAATATCGGTGTATTCGCCGTGCTCGCTGGATTGGTCGTGGCTTACCGAGCCTATAAGGCTCTGGATCGGACTTTGGCCGAGCAGCAGCTAAAACTCGAGGCACTCGAGCGCGACAGAACACTGCTGCTCGACAACTTAAACCGCCAGATATTCCTCTTTTCCCTCATGCCGCTGGGTTGCGCGCGCACGGCATCTCTTTTAGCCGCACTGGTGGTACTCTCAACCACCCACAACACACTCGACTGGCTGCCATACGGAGCTTCGGCACTTGTGTTGCTGGTGGCGTTATTTCCTGAGCAGGAAGACTTTTTAATTCGCTGCAAGCGCTGCTCGCGCTGGACATCGCGGGCGCTTAAGACATACGGCTTTTGCCCGATTTGCTCACGAGAGGAATTTCAAATTAAGGCTAGTCCCAAAGAAGATACACTGCCAAAGAAACCGGGACTGCCCACCTCCCAACCAGCATCCGCTTCAAAGCCCGTTCCGGGCACTTCACGACTATTAGAACGGCTGAAAGCGCGCGCAAAACCTTGAGCTGCCCACTTACCTAATCCCCGGATAGCTACTGCAAAGAGCTATCGACGCGTCGGCTGCTGCTAGCGCCCCTTGTGCCGGGCACCGACTGCCCCCAGCCACCCCCGCACCTTGGCTGAAACAGTTTCAAAAATCGGAGAGCTGGTCAGCGGCTCCTCGATATCAAGCACAACCGCGCGATCGAAATCATAGGATATGGCCAAGGGACTTTCTGGAAAATTCCTGCCCCGCACTAAAAGGGGCTGATGTACCACGTGAATCAGCTTACCCTCATCTGAAAATAGCAGGACCTTTAGCGTGTAAATTCCAGGACGCGGGGACTCGCTCTGACCAAACTGAACAAGGTTATTGCTGAGCTCAAGTCGCACTTGAAAAACCCCGGCTCGATACCGACAATGAAAGCTCTGATCCGAGAAATCGAGTCCTAAAACTACCCCTGGTAGCGTCTCGAACTCCTGCACAGCCTGCTGGCGAACGGCAGTACCGGATGGATCCAATACCTCATGATAGACGCTGAACCGGCAGAGCTGAGGATCGTCCAGTCGCACATCGAGAGCAACATCCGTTTTAATTTGAGAAGATCCGACGACAGGCTTCGTGACAAGATCAACAACTCGCACACTCGCACTCTCGGCAAACGAAGATACCTGCGAGGAACCTTCGACATTCTGCTGCTTGAGAACGAATTGTCGGGTACGGTTGAACAACAAGCAGTCGTCGAGGGTGTACACTTGCACTCGCGCCAACAGCCGCACCCCCTCTGCCGGCAGAAGTAAATACGAGGCGATATCGCGAGCAGAAAACTGCGCTGTGATTTCACGGCGAACGGGCCCCTCGTACCCGCCGCAACAGCGTGTCTGACGCTGCGGACGCAGCCTTAGTTTGGTGCTCGGCGTCGTGAGCGGATCCTGCTCAATGCTCATCACCACACGACAGACTTTGGTTAGCCACGCAGACGAAGCCAAGGTAATGCCGAGTTTAATCGTCGGGGTGCCATTAAATCTCGCCTCTGCGTCCACCAAAAAGCCGCCAATCTGCAAATCCAAACTCGGGTCGGAGCCGGAAGGTATTCCACTTCTCTCTTCCTCGGCGCCCGGGGGCATCAGCTGCGCACCCTCGATGTTCAGCGCGAATCGCTCGAAGGCTCCGCAGAGCGTGCGGCCCGATCCATCAACTACGGACAGCATGCAGAATAATTCGTGCTGGCCCTCATCCAGCGACAAGGCATGGAGAGGAATTTCCAGACTGCGGTCATAGAAGCGTGCGATATCCGAAGTTAAGGTTAATTCGGACTCATAGAGGAAGGATCCGTCGCCCTCACGCATGGAATTAATTCCACCGTCCACTGGATCCCCCTGCATCGATAGTACACGGCAGCGCAACTTGAGGGGCTCGTCTCGATGCCCCCATAGCTCCAGCGAATACGTTATAGCTAAAACCTCACGGTTGCCTTCGCGATGCCCACGGCGAATTCTTAGCCGTTCGATGCTATCACCGGTAGCGACGTCAACGGGCCAAACTGCGAAGGATTGCAATGATGGAATGGGGTATTCGTCGTCAACTTCAGCAATCGATATTTGCTCTGATTGATTAACGAAAAGCAGCCGCTTGCCACTTGCCTCGTAAATCCCGGCCTCGACCATCACCTCATGCGGCCCGGCTACAAGATCCATGGCGGCATAGGGAATAAAGCAACGCAAATCATCAACGAGGCAATGCTCACTTGCCGGGGAAACAGGCAAAATCGCGGAGACCCTTGCTCCCTCAACGGGATGGGAGGAATTGACAGGCACTATTTTGAGCAGTGTTTCCGTCTCATCGACCCAATGCTCCCATCCGGCACGCACGCCAACAAAGGAGCCGCCAGAGCGCAGAAAGACCTTGAACCATAAATCTTGGAAACGATGCCCGCTGAGCGCTAAGGAACAGGAAATCTCGATGCCCTTCACTCCCAAGAAGCTACGATCATGCCGCACCGCGAGATTGAGGAGGGCGTCATCAGAGGTACCGCGCCGCTCGAGGGCGGTGAGCGTGTTTTTTCGCTGTACGTACCAAGAGATGATGCGCTCCAAGTCTGCCGCTACAATCGCGCGGTCGAATCCCTCGACGGAACTCATCGCCGAATGAAGGATTGCGCAACTCTTATTGTACAAATCGAGAAACAATCGCTGCATAGGCGGCTCCGCCCACAAGCGCTCATAGAGTGCCTCGATTGCATCACCCTGCACACCAGCACCAGCTTCCTCGCGAATAAGCTGCCGCTGAATGGACAGAACTTCCCTCGCCAGCTGTTTGGGCGGTGATTCGACTTTGGAAAGCTGATCGGACTTCTCACGAAGCGATGCGATGAGAGCCTCGAAGCGCTCCGCCTCATCAAAGGGGCGGGAGACACTACGCGTCCCGAGCAATCGCTCGTTCCCGTGTAGCTTTAGTACTGCCGAGCCTCGCTCGTCGGCTGAATCCATACACCTCGCATCTGGCCCGCCCCAACAGGACCTTGTTCGTTTCTGGTTGCCTGGGCACCAACCCCTCGAGCATATCGCCTTAACCTATCGTACTCAAAGGGGTCTTCTGGCCGACTGCTCAGCCCAGAGTGTCACTTACCAAAGCACTCCTGAGAGTGTTTAAGTGCTTTAAAGAACTGGCATAGCGGGTGCATGTCCTCCGGAGGCGGGATGAAGCGAACTGGCATTTATGGTCACATGGAAAGTTTAAGGAACTCTTCGAGGGAAATTCTCAAACACAGCGATCGACGCTGGTCGGCTCGGCTTTTACGCCAGGATTTGGAAGAACTTCGTCGCGAACAACTGCATCTCCGCTCCAAGCTAACGGAACGCGCGCTCACCGACTGGGAACTTGGACGCGTTCAAGAAATCTCCCAGGAAATCATCAAGATACTCGGCAAAATAAGCGGTATTCGAATACCGGTCTAGCTTAGCCTTGCTGCGGCTGGACGTTGATATTCCACTCGGAATAATCTATAACCCCCTATCTCGACTGAATTTTTCGAATTCTGAACCTATGAGTGTCGAAGTAAAGATGCCCCAGCTCAGCGATACCATGAATGCTGGGAAAATCTTGCGCTGGATCAAAAATGCCGGCGATGTCATCAAGCGCGGCGATGTGCTTGCAGAAGTAGAAACCGAGAAAGCTAACCTCGAAATTGAGAGTTTCTTTGAAGGTTCCCTGCTTAAAGTCTTAGTGCCGGCACAAAGCACCGCCAAGGTTGGTGAGGTCATCGCGATTATCGGGCAGCCTGGAGAATCGGTTTCCGTTCCATCTTCGTCCAGTACAGCAGCCGCACCCTCGCCGCAGCCAAAGTCAGCTCCGAGCGCGCCACAAGCGGCCGCAGCTCCACGAACCGCAGTCAGCGCGGTCCCTCATCTCAGCATTGCCGGGTCCGAGCGTCTTCGAGTCTCCCCTCTTGCCCGTCGCATGGCCGAGGAGCGAAATATCGATCTTTCTGGTGTACAAGGCAGTGGCCCCAATGGCCGCATCGTGCGCAAGGATATCGAGGCAGTAAGAATGAGCGGCGGCGCTACGGGCGCTGTAGCAGCTCATTCCGCCACGCCGCGCCCATCCGCGGTTCCGAATTCTCCCGCTACCGGTGGACGGCTTACCCCCTTTAGTAAAATGCGAGAAACGATTGCCCGACGCATGCAGGAATCAGTTGCTCAATCGCCGCATTTTTACGTGACAAGTTCCATTTTGATGGGTGAAGCCTCCAAGCTGCGAGAACTATTGAAGCAGCGCGACGAGTTTAAGGGCATCAGCATTAATCACTTGATAATCAAGGCGGCCGCCTATGCATTGGCTAACGAGCCGCGGGTGAATCGCGCCGTTCGAGATGACCAGGTGTGGGAGCCCGACCACATCAACATTGGGATCATAACCGCCATCGAAGATGGTTTACTTATCCCCGTCATCAAGGACGCCAACTTGCTGTCGCTGCATGATGTAGTTTTTGAAGCGCGCGCGGCCGTCGAGCGAGCACGAGCCGGCAGACCTTCGTCAAGCGATCTGATTGGCGGCACTTTCAGCATCTCCAATCTGGGCATGTTTGATGTAGATAGTTTTACAGCGATCATCAACCCGGGACAGGGTGCCGTGCTGGCCGTCAGCGCCATTCAAGAAGAGCCGGTGGTTCTCGGCGGCCAAGTTGTTCCCGGCCTGCGAATGAAGGCCACCTTGTCCGTTGATCATCGGGTCATCGATGGAGTGATGGCGGGCAACTTTATGAAGTTCTTTAAAGAGGCGTTGGAGACTCCCGCGCTGTTGATGCTTTAAGCGGAGTTAGAATCAGCCATGGCAATAGAAGTACCGCGTGGGACACAGACTCTGGTAAAGCCGCCGTGGCTCAAGGTGCGCGCGCCAGGCTCCGAGCAGTATTTGGAAACCAGAGGCATTGTAAAGACCCTGCGCCTCCACACTGTCTGCGAGGAGGCGCGCTGCCCCAATATCGGGGAGTGCTGGTCCCATCATACCGCGACCTTCATGATCATGGGTGATTTATGCACACGGCGCTGCCACTTCTGCTCGGTGAAAAAAGGCACCGCCGATACGCTCCAGCCGCTTGACCCTATGGAGCCGGAGCGAGTGGGAATTGCCGTGAAAGAACTCAAACTGCAGCATGCGGTCATCACTTCGGTAGATCGAGACGATGCCACCGACAACGGAGCGGGTCATTTTGCCAGAACCGTACGCGCGGTGCATAAGCATGCCCCTGACTGCAAAGTTGAACTTTTGATTCCCGACCTTCAGGGATCGCGCAAGGATCTGGAGATCATCCTGTCGAGCAAGATCGATGTCCTTAACCACAACGTGGAAACAGTGCCTCGGCTCTATCGTAAGGTCCGCCCTGGCGCTGGCTATATTCGTTCGATGACGATTCTGCGCTGGGCAAAGGAAATCGATCCCCGAGTTATGACGAAATCAGGAATCATGGTCGGCCTGGGAGAAGAGCGCGAAGAGGTGCTCTCACTCATGGATGACCTACGAGCGTCGGGTGTCGACATCATGACGATCGGGCAGTATTTACGCCCCTCCGAACGGCAGCTCCCCGTACGAGCTTTCGTGACCCCAGAGGAATTCAAATCGTACGAAGAGGAAGGGTTGCGACGAGGATTCAGGTTTGTCGAGTCAGGCCCCTTGGTGAGAAGCTCCTACCACGCATGGAAGCATACGGCGGCTTCTCCCATGCAGGGGTAATTCTTACCACAAACAATGCTCGTTCGGCAGGCTCAAGAATTTATTGTGACTAGGGTGTGAGGGAAAAGGCCTGACGGATCTGCTCCGCTACGAGCAGGTTAAGCGCCGGGTTATAATGATACCCATCAAGACTAAAACTCTCCATCGTCTTGCCATTTTGCTCCACAATCCCGCCGACATCTACAAAACGTTCGAGCGGAGGCAGTGCCTGCCTCACGTCGTCAACAAGGCGAGCATCGTACCTCGGAATATGCTTCATGCCCGGCAGGAGCACTAGTCCATAGGGAATATGAAGCTGTTCAGCAAGCTCGATGAAGAACGAAACATACGCGGAAAATAGTTGTACCGGCTGCGCTGCGCCGGGAGTGCTTGGCAAGGCGTGCGGGAACCACTGCCTCTTTGCTTGCTCACGCTCGGGAAGCGCGAACATTTCGCAATATCCCTCGCGTATCAATCGAGCACACCAGTCGAGCCCTTCTCGCAAGGGAACAGAGCGTCGGCCAATGAATTGATAGGTCAAAAATCGACCGAAAGAGGGAGATCGGCCGAAAATCTCTCCCAAAGGCACGGAGAGCGAAAGCCGCGCCCAATTGTTATCTGGAGCCGAAGGGACTGAATCCACGACTAACTGTCTGCCCTCTATATGCGAAGGCGGTCTCGGCATTCCCCAATAGCTAGATGCGCCGACCTCGAAGAGATCGTTTGCCAAGAATGCCACACTAACGACCGCGTCGAGTTGCAGTTTCTTATGTAGCGTAAGAAAAAGAAGGAACTCTTGATCGATGCTGTAACCCGGGATGCCGAGATTCAGCACGCGTAGGTTCTTGCCTCCTGGCGCGGTGCCTCGAGCTTGCAAAAAATAGGAGATAGTTTGCATATCTGAGAGTCCCCAACCCCAGGTTTGGGAGTCGCCGATTATTCCGATGCGGAACTCCTGCGCGGGCTTTCGGGCTGACCAATCCGGCCCCCGGAACCCATACCGATTTTGTTGCTGCATGAATTGAGGCGTGTGCACATTAGGGACGCCGATATGTCCTAAGACGGGATCGAAGCGGAAGAGGGTCCGATAGAGCATAATTTGATCCGCGGATGCCGGCTCGGGGGGAACATCCCAAGAACTTCGATAGAATGACAGCACACCTTCGACTGCCAACAAGGAAATCGCCACTGAAATAAGCGCGCTGGCGATTAAAATCAGATTCCGCATGGGAGAATTAAATTGGAGGAGAACCGCGCTTCAACAACCTTTCCGCTCGTTTTAGCAATATCTTCCGCTGCACCGTCTTTTCGACATAGTCATCCGCTCCTAAATCCAACAGGGAGTATTCCTTATCCCCATCGGAGACCACTGTTAGAATGAGAATCGGAATGTTGCTCAATCGCTTGTTCCCACGAATGGCTGTGACGAGCTCCGCTCCATCCATTTCGGGCATCATTAGGTCACTAATGATCAGGTCGGGTATGGTCGATGTCAGCAGTGCCAACGCCTGCTTGCCATTCTCCGCGCTCATGACCTCGTAATTCGAAGCACGGAATACCATGTCCAAGATCGATCGTTGATCGGCATCGTCCTCTACGACCAGCACGAGGGGCTTTCCCGAAGGCTTGCGCGGGGATTTACCGAAGAGCGGCTCATCCGCCTCGTTGCTTGCACCCGCCTCGGGACGGTTGAGCGCTCCGCTGCGCGATTGCTGCAGCAAATTCCATAAATCGGTGTAAACAGTTGCAACACCATGTACGGCATTGAACAGCGCTTGCAAAGTTACCTGCCCCGATCCGACTTTGACCAGGCCATCTTCCATTAGAGAACGAGTGCCCAAGGGATAGGCAGCCTTGAGAAGGCTGGCCTGGTCACAGCCAGCTTTGATTAACTCCGCTAATTCCAGGTTGACGTTCAGCAAACTCTGGATCCCGATAACCCCGTGCTGCCCATGCTGACCGCAGCGCTCGCATCCCCGTCCCACAACATAGGAATCCCAACTCGCAGGCCGCAGCGCCGCAGGCACTCGTTCACTCAGAGCCCTGTCGACAGGAGCCTTGCGGGAGCAGGCCGCACAGGTACGGCGCACGATCGACTGACAGATTGCTCCGCTCACGGACGTCTTTTGCAAATCGATGCCGAACTCCCTAAGTTTCATGATCGCATCGGTAGCATCCTCGGCCTTGGTGGAGAGTAAGAGTATCTCCGACTGTGAATATCTGGCGAGATCGGCTCGAAGACCCGGGTCAGAGACATCACCAGCGAAAGCGAAACCTGTAAGTGTGAGCATGCATGCCAGATTCTTGGCTACCTGCTCTGAGTCAGGCGCGGCCACAACCAATAATCCATGGTCGTGCGAAAGAAGCTGCTCAAATACCATTCCCGAACTGCCCGACATTCCCAGCCGTTCAGTATACCCAGCAAGCGGCGATCGCCGTAAGTTCGAGAGCAACAATGTACTTCGGTTTGCCATGCCCTGCTTTGCTCTGGCATGAAATACCGCCACTTCACTTCCAAATCGCGTCGCAACCTCACAATCCAATTCGCCCTGTGCTGGGTCAACGACCCATGACTTACTCGGGTACTCGTCGACAAGCACATTTACACGTTGCGCAAGCCAGTGACACAATGGCAAAAACCAGGAAGCTCGGATGTTAATCGTCTTGAGCTCTTCTTTGGCTCTACGCATGGAGACAGCAACGGTCTCGGCGCTTGTTAGGAAGGAGATTTCGTCGGACTCGAGATAAAATGCTTCGCCGAGAAGCTTTGAAAAAAATCGAGAGAGACGGCCGTGTTCCTCGATAGCCTGAGTCAGCGGACTACTATCGGAAGCAGCGGCGTCGCTATCCGGGGAGTCAGAAGAATTGCTCATAAACGATCGATCCCTATATCTCCTTCAAGTATCGTCCCCCGCAATCCCGCGCTAAACCTCCCTGGTAAATGCAACATGAGAGGCTTTTAAAACATTGTTTGGTAATATCCGGGGTAATTTCTCTTTTCCTAAGTCTTACTATACCTTAGTCCATGGCCACGGCCCTCTTAAGGGGTGTTGTAAAACGTGCGTGTAGCCGAAAATCGGAAACGGACTATTCCCTTGGCATCCCAGCAGCCAGGGAAATTGCAAGCCTGTGTTTTAGAATGTCGCTATCACTCGGCCATCGGGTGTCCTCGATATGTAATGCCGCTTTGAAAAAGTCTTTGCCTATTGCCGCATGAAAAAATCTGGATTCGCCAAAGCCATGCTGGGCCTGCTCATCGGAGCATCCATAGGCCTTGGAGTTTTGGCGCTAAAGGAATACATCGGTGAACAAGTCACAGGCTTGCTCGAAGATGAGGTGAGCGCGTCATGCAAGGGATGTCATTTTGCTGTTGACTCAGTTTCGGTTTCCTTCCTTCGGCTCCGTGTATCTGCGACGAATCCCAGAATCGAGAAGGACGGCAAGACTGCCCTTTCATTCAAACGTATCGATGTCTACACAAGCCTTCGACACATTCGCGACCACCGCATCATTTTGTCACGCATTGATTTGAGGGATGGATTTGCCGATGGCGTAGGCCCCGACAGCCCGACATTCCAATTTATCGATCACCTCACCGAACCTCTGCCGCCCGAGCGGGCGCGGCCGGACCGGTGGCGTGCCCAGCTGCAAGAGCTGCGAGTCCTAAACTCGAAACTTCGTGAACCTTTTGCTCGCTCGGATCTGATCGGCGAGGGCGTCTCGATGGAGATGAGCAAGGATGAGCATGGTGATTTCATCCTGCAACCGTCTATCGAGACTCTAAGAGTCATCTCGCATAGGAACCCTCAGGGTCCTGGCTTTAGGCTTGGCAAGCTTACTTCGACGGTTAAACTCGCGGATGCGATGGCCCAATTTCAGGCCATAAGATTGACTCAAGGAAATTCGAGTATTGAGGGATCTGCCCTCTCGCACAATCACGAGGACAATCGCTTGGAAGGGGACCTCAACTTCCGCCTCAGCTCGCCCGACTTTGCCGTGCCTCGCTGGCTGGGCTTCGATCTACAGGGAAAGAGCGTGCTCAGTGGCAGCCTTGGCCGCCCGCATATTGATGGCCAATTTCAAAACGCCCCAGATGCAGCGTTACAGTTCCTTGCCTCTGGGCAGCCCAAAGCCAGTTATGATTCCGTCGATGGCACTTTAGCAATTCGCGTCCAACGCGGAGAAAGCAGTGTCGAAATATCCGACTTTAACGCCTCACAGGATCAGGACACCCTTTCCAGCACAAGCAGCCTGTCCTTGCATAATGAAGATGTGGCAGGAACGCTCGCATTCCGCGCCGAGATCTTGAGCTTCGAAGATGGTACCTTTCATGGCCTCAAGGGCACCGTCAGTCTCGGCGGCACCGATGAGCATATTCGAGTGCGCGCCGATGGTCAGGCGGACGCTCTCGTTTCGCATGGCTTTACCTTTAAGGACATGAACGTCGGCTTGACGTTGCTCGACGACTCGATGAACGTCGAGTTCTCCCATGCTTCGGAGGCACTGGGCAGTATTTCCGGACAGGGCCGCGTGGATCTCTCGACATCGCCACCCACCCTTGCGGAGATGAGCTATCAATACTCTGATTTTGCGCTCTTCCAGCCGAGCCTCAGCGGCCCGGAAAATCAGGTTCTCGAGAGCCTTCGATTCTCTGGGGCTGGAACCGCTCATGGCCCCCTGCAAGTCAGCAGCACACTCGCGCAAGCCCGCTTCACCTTGGCATCGGCAGCAGTCAAGGGTCAGACCAATTTCCAGGGCGAAGCAGATTATAGGAGCGGCAACTTAATCGTTCGAGTACAGGACACAGGGGAGAGCATTAAAGCCCTGCTTCGATTCCCTCTCGCGACGCAGGAGCAGAGCCATCTCTCCCTTCACGCGCATAGGATTCGACCGGAGGATCTGTTCCCAAGCCTCGAATGTTTGGAGATCTCTGGAGATGCTGAATATGACTTTAGTCCCTCGTCGCCTTGGGTTGGGACGGGCCTCTTCACCATAGCAGGACTCCAATTCGGATGCGCACCCTATGCGGTCGCGCTGGAACATCCAGCCGAAATTAAGATCAATACGGGCAATGCAGCATTAACTCCGGCAAGCTTCAAGGGACCGGACTCTTCGGTGCTCCTGCAGGGTAATCTTTCAGCCCTCAAGGGATTTGATCTCTACGCTCAAGGTCGTTTGGAGATTAACAGTCTGGTCGCTCTCTTGCCCGCCGTGGATGACTTGCGTGGCAAAGTGACAGCCTCGTTGCGATTGCAGGGTCCGGTCACAGCACCAGTGCTGCTTGGGGAGGCCTCGGTAGAGAACGGCGAGTTCTCCATCGAATCAACCAATATCAGCGGTACGGACATCCGAGGCAGTTTAAAACTCAAAAACAGCACCATATCGATTGAAAATCTCGATGGGATTGTCAACGGAGGAGCAATACATCTGGGTGGCGAATGGGTTCCGATGGAGCCCGAAAAGTCTACGCTGCGACTAACGGCTACTGGAATTTCTCTCGATCCATTCCCGAACACAACGATGCAGCTCGGAGGCGAACTCGAGCTGAAGGAGCCGGCCTCGGGAATTCCTTCGATAGAGGGAAATATTCGAATAGAGAACGGTGAGTTTCAAAAAAATCTTGATATCGCAAATTTGATTCGGGCGCTAAGCGATGTTGTGTTTAGCCGCTCCCCGGAAGTCGCACAAAACCGAGCGCTTCCCCGCATGGACCTAAGTATTAGCGTAAGCGCGAGCCGCAATCTCTACATGTACACCAACTGGGCAGGCGCCGAGTTCAAGGGGGATATCATAATCAGCGGGGATATCAATGCCCCGCAAATTACCGGACAAGTGGAGACTCTCACTGGGTGGTTCGGCATCCGTGACCGCCGCTTTGATATAACTTCCGGAACACTGACATTCAAATCGAACTCCAGTCAGCCATACCTGGAAATTATCGGAGAAACCTACGTCCCCTCCTATACTGGGGATACGATCCTTATCATAGCCGAAGCGCGTGGACCGCTAACGGCACCGAAAATTTCATTCTCCTCGGATCGAGGACTAAGCGAGCGGGAAATTCTAAATTTGCTTGCGATTGGCGGCGGACAGGGCGGGCAAACGCTCGTCAACACCGCCTCGCGAGACCTCGAGCTCGATTCGACACCTCTTTTTGACGAAGTCTCCCTGTTAAACGTACCAAAACTTCTGCGGGGTCTGACTAAATTCAATTCTCTATCGCTGCAACCAACCTACAATGCCCAGACTGGCCTGATCGAGCCTTCCATTGTGGCCGAACGGAAACTCACTGAGGCTCTCGCCCTGGTAGGAGAAAGCACAATTGGCGCCATCAGTACCGAGTCTCGGCTTAAACTTTTATACGACCTTACCTCACGTCTCAAGATCGCTGGAATTGCTGAATCCGTCAGCACGCGTCAGCAGAACGCGCTCGGCGTTGACGTTACCCTGACAGTACTCGCCAAGCAGGTAGAGTTTTTGACTGTTGATTTCGCGGGCAACCATTCGATTGAACGCTCGAAGTTGATGAAGGGAGCCCGTCTTACGGTGAATTCTCGCGTGCCAATCGGGGAGGAGGGAAGGATTGCCGAGGCTATGCGGGATTATTATCAGGACCAGGGCTACCTAAGCGCCAAAGTAACGACGACCTGCAGTCAAGGTACCACATTTTGCCGGCATCTACTGGTCCATATCACTGAAGGAGAGCCCCGCCTCATAAGAGCAGTCACGCTTGCCGGTGATGAGATCGGTTCGATCATTAACCTCAGGAAGCTGACCGATATTGGCAGTCAAACAGCAGCCTCGCGGGATACCATTGAATCGCTGCGGGATAAGCTCATACGCGCGCTGAGATCCGAAGGATATATCGCAGCAAAGGTGGATGGACGATATGTTCCTGCACCGGACTCTCCACGAGTCGATCTTGAATTGGCCGTGCGCACCGGCAAGCCGGTGAGCTTCACATTTCGTGGCAATACGCACTTTTCTGCCGAGGAATTCCTCGAGACGATTAACCTACTGACTCGCAAGCAGCCCTTTGGCAACAACACCATCAATATTTTAGTTCAAAATATGGAGCGCCTCTACCGTGAGGCCGGATACCTCTTTGCAACTATTTCATCTACCAAAGAAGAGGATGGAGGATCAGGGCGCATAACCTACGCAATCGAAATCAACGAAGACGAGAAGGCAGAAGTTTCCGGAGTTACAATTGTCGGAAACAAGGCTCTCGAACTTTCTGAAATCGACAAGCTTTCCGCTGAGATTGGTTTGCAAGAGCATGAGCGGCTATTCTTGCCGCACTATGCAGTCGCAGAGGAGATCGAGCAAAACGTCGCTCTGCTGAAGAACCTTTACATCGAACAGGGATTTCCGCATGTCAACATCACATACCAGGTCGTCCCTCAGGAGAAGGGCGGCACCGTCAATATTGTGTATAAGGTCGATGAAGGTGGCGAGGTTCGAGCGGATATCCTGAAAATTGAGGGCTTTCCAGCTGGTCTCGACCGGCCAAGCGAACCACCCGCCCCTTACTCAATCCCCAAGGCCAATCGGTATATCGATGACCTGCTCAATGCGCTTAAGGATCGTGGCTACCTAAATCCCGCGTTGTGGTCCGATATCGATGCAGAATCTCAGCGCATGACTATTCACGTGCAGCCAGGCGAACTCACCCGCATTGGGTCGATAACCTATGAAGGCACCGAAGGGATCGATCCGCAGATAATTGGCCGAAATTTAAAGATCGCCGAGGGAGCTGCTTGGGATAGCGAATCGATCAATGACAGCAAACGGAAACTCCTGCGACTAGGGCTGTTTTCGCGCGTCGAAATTCTACCAGCCGATGGAGTCTTGGACACCGCGGTTGAAAATCTGGTCATTCGAGTATCTGAGCGCCCGCTACGCACCTTAGAATTGGGGGGCGGTGCAAATTCTGAGCTTGGCTTGCATGTTTTTGGCGAGGCCACCGATCGTGAGCTATTTGGCGACGGACGATCGCTCAGTTTACGCAGTGACATCTACTATGACCCTGCGGCCAACGACATCAGTCAAGGAGTGGCGGGACTTCGCTATTCGGACCCGTACTTGCTGTCGTCTGACTTCAGTTTGGCCGAGGAACTTCGCTACGAAAAACTAAATCTTACGACCCTGGAATATGATCTTAATCGCATCTCGCTGACCTCATATGTATATCGTTCCTGGGACGAGGGATTTACGACGTCGTTCGGACATACCATTTTAGCGGACGACATTAATTCTGTTTCCCCGGGGGCGATACTTAGCCCGCTCGATGAAGGAAACGTGAAATTAAGCATCCTCTCCGCCGTTTTTGGCCTCGATCGACGCGACAGCCCTCTCAATCCTCGGCATGGGTACAATCTTAATCTCGAGACCCGCCTAGCCAGCGAGGCGATATTGTCAGATGCGAACTTCGCTGGTCTTACGAGCCGAGCTTCATACATTACTCCGTTGCTTGGAACTAGATTCTCGCTGGCTATGGGGGTCCGTGGAGGCTCCGCATGGAGCTTTGGAAACACCGAGGAAATCCCAATCACACAGCGCTACTATCTTGGCGGAAGAAATTCCGTGAGAGGGTATAAGGAAAACTCGCTGGGCCCGCGAGGATCTGACGGCAGCGTTCTCGGTGGTAACATGTTTCTATCAGGTAGCACCGAGGCGCGGTATTTATTCGAGGACAATCTCTCAACCCACGTATTCCTGGATGCCGGAAACGTATTTCTGCGCGGGAACGAAGATACTACCTATGCTCTTCGCTATAGTGCTGGTGTCGGGCTTCGCTTCCTCTCCCCCATCGGACCAATCGGGTTTGATATCGGGCACCCGCTTGACCGCAAGGACGGCGAGGCGGTTCTGCGATTCCACTTCAATATAGGCACTAATTTCTAGCGGGATATCCTCACGCGAATTGGCGGCCTACCGTAGCCTTCCCTACACCGGAGTATTCAAATATTTCAAAAATTTAACTCTGTAATTTCAGGTAGTTATATAGTTTCCTGAATCTTTTTGTGCCCAGAATTTCCAAAACTGCATCTTAAAAATCATAGAAGGTTAATGAGGCCCGATCCTGGCTTTTGATCGGGAGATAATTCGACGCGAGGTTTGCATATGGCAAGCGCTATTCTAATAGAAAATGGGGCAGATCGTGCAACGCTTGCACGTGCTATTGATTCACTTCCGCGTTCGATGCGCGACACAGTCATTGTGCTCGCCGCGTCAATGCCAGAGGGACTCTCCCCCGGACAGACTTATATTTCGTCCAGCACCAACAGCCTTGCTGAAGCGATTCAGCAAGCTGCGACGCGAGCGACGTCGGATATGTTCGTGTTCATCGATGCTCGTTCAACGCCAAGTGCTGAGGCTCTCACCACCTTGGTCGATGAAATGCAGTCGACGAATGCTGGATTTAGCTATGCCGGCATCGAGGCAGGTAGCGAGACGATCACTCTTGGTGATGTCTCTGCTGACGGCTTGGTCTCGATCTTCAGCGCCACTACGTCATGGCCTTTCATGGCGGTAGCAACTCGCAAAAATATCGTCGACGCATCTGGTCGTCTCGAAGGCGAGAACATGACCGAAATTATGACAAAGCTCATGATTGAGTCGCTTGCTCAGGGCGAAGCGGTCGTTCAATCGAGTCAGTCTATTACGATGGCTTCTGTAGCGGCGGCTCGCAACATGAGCGAGATGTCGATTACGGCAACCGCGCGCTGCT
>JAYRHW010000045.1:0-5572 GCA_041907145.1 Bdellovibrionota bacterium | reverse complement strand
GCCCGCTATGCTCGGTACGCACAAACACGCTGGTCATTCCGGCATTTCGTGCCGTTAAGAGGTCGAAATGCTGGTCTCCGACATATATGCACTCTTCAATCGGCACTCCGAGTCTCTGCGCGGCAAACAACAGCCCATCAGGCATCGGCTTATGCCTATATCCAACGTCCGCGGGGGTGAGCAGGACCTTGCAGTATCGACCAATCCCCAAGCGGCCATTTGCTATGTCGAGGTGTCTTGGGGGCGCATTGGTCAGCACAGCCATTGGGACTCCAGCTGCGGCAAATTTGCTCAGCAGAGCCTCGGCGCCATCTTTCCAGTCGACCGAGTTGCCAACCCGCTCGGTAAAATCGGCGCCAAACTCACTGCGAAAACCCGTCACATCAACATGCCCCACGCCATGATGCTGCAGGAGCGCCTCCATCGACAGGCGCTGACCATGCCAGCGCAAACAGAACTCCCTATCGACACTAACGCCGCGCTTTCCCAGCACCGCAGCCAATGCGTCGAGCAGCAAGGGCATGGAATTAATGATAGTGCCGTCTAGATCAAAGACGGCACCGCTAAATCGCGCAGCGGTCATATTCCGGCAGTCTAACCGGGATAATTCTCGAGGAGAAGCGTCATTTGGCTACTGCACCGACGACACGCTCAGCATCTTGGTAATCGACAACGCTCGGGCCGGGCTCATGAGGGCCAATATCTGGCCGATGCGCTTCTCGGGCATGCGCTGTAATAACTCCAAAGCGATTTGTACATCGAGCTGTTCGATCAACGCGGCTGCTTCAGGCGGATTCATCGATCCGTAGACGTTCGCGAGCTGGTCGAGCTGTGCGCTGCGCTTCTTATCACTCTTGTCGCGCTCGCTCGAAAGTCTCTCGGTCAACTCGCGAAGTTGCGTCATGCGTGTTGCTAGTTCGCGGTCGCGGCGATCGAGATCAGCTTGTCGATCATCGAGTTTCTTCCCTCGTTCCTCGAGTTCCGAGCGGCGGGAGTCCAGCGACGTCAGCACCTTTATCTCTTCCTTTGAAAATTGGTCGGTCATCGATGCGATCGAGGCTCTGGGAGCACTAACGTAGCTGGCCTCAGCAGGGGTAGCAGTCGCGATTCCAGCGGCTTCCATCGCGCTCAGCATGACCTTGAATCCGGCAAACAAGAGCACGGCACACACCGCTGCGCGTTGCCCAGTCGTGATAGGAAAGTTGCGCTCCGCGGCGGGCTCCGCCGACATCGTCTCCACCGGCTGAGTTGCCGCGTCCTCTCGACGCATTGCCGCCTTGATACTTTCAGCAATAGCCTTGGCATCTATTCCAGACGAGGATTTCTTCGGCGCAGCCTTGCCCTTAGTGGCAGCCATCGCCTTCTGCAAATCGCGGTAAAGCTCCGCGGCATCTTCGCGCGTCATTGTCTTCTTCTTTTGTGCTGCCATAGGTCGCTCCCTGCATTACGCATGCTTCATGTTATTGCCTCTCTGGACTGCCAGCTCGTCGAGAAATTTCGCATCCTCGTGTGCCACATAGTCCAGATACTCGGATTTCCTCTTATCCTTGAGGCTCTCCAGAGACTTTACTTCCTTCGAGGCCTCGACGTAGACGGCGAGAGCCTGCTGCACTTCATTCTCAGAATCTAAGATGGTGAGACGCTGGTTTATGATTTCCTCTTTTAACCGCGCCGCATATAACCCACGCATATAGAGCGATTCAACCAGCATAACCCCATCACCCTCAGGGCTGTTGCGCCGGACCGCTTCCTCAAGCGTCGCAAGGCGATCCTGCTTCTCTCGCAGCTTGGCGTTCTTAAGCATCAGGTCACGAAGCTTCTCATCGCGCACGACTCGGCGATATCGAAGAACCCTCTCTAACCTGAACTTGAACTTCTTCATGCACCCTATTCAGCCGTTAAAATTGCATGCAACTCGCGCCAGCTATCTTCCAACGCGACCCTGTCGCCCGCCTTCTGCCTGAGGAACTGGTTGATGGGATCGATTAACTTGACGGCACGGTCAACGCTTGGATTCTGGCCTGATTTGTAGGCGCCAATGGTTATCAAGTCCTCAGCTTCGCGATAAGTGGCAATGACATCGCGCGCCATCGCAGCAGCCTCAACAACCTCCTGCGGCACAATATCGCTCATTACGCGGCTCACGGATTCCAGAACCTCGATGGCTGGGAAGTGCCCCTTACCCGCCAATCTGCGGCTCAATACGATATGCCCGTCAAGAATACCGCGCGTGGCATCGGCGATTGGCTCATTCATGTCATCGCCTTCCACGAGTACCGTATAGAGACCGGTTATTGAGCCAGTCCCTTCGGTCGTACCAGCTCGCTCCAGTAAACGTGGAAGCATCGCGAAGACCGACGGAGTATACCCGCGCGTGCTTGGCGGTTCGCCGATTGCCAATCCAATTTCACGCTGCGCCATGCACAAACGCGTTACTGAATCGACCATGAGAACGACCTTCTTACCTTGGTCGCGGAAATACTCGGCGATCGCCGTGGCAAGAAAGGCGGCGCGAATACGGAGTAAAGACGACTCATTTCCCGTTGCAACAACGACGACAGAGCGACGAAGTCCTTCCTCGCCAAGATCGCGTTCGATAAATTCTCTCACTTCACGACCGCGTTCGCCCACGAGGGCAATCACGTTCACATCGCTGCTGGAATGGCGGGCAATCATGCCCATGAGCGTCGATTTTCCCACGCCCGACCCAGCCATGATGCCAATACGCTGTCCGCAGCCGACCGTCAGCATGGCATTCATTGAACGCACGCCGAGATCGAAACATTCCTCTATTCTCGATCGCTTTATTGGATTGGGTGGTTGACGATAGAGCGGCACCGTATCCCCGGTCATGGGAAGCGGGGCATTGTCGATGGGATTCCCCAGTCCGTCGATTACTCGTCCTAAAAGCTGCTCTGAAACCAAAACGTCGGCCTCAGCGCCAGAGGCAACAATCGCCGCCCCGGGAGAAATCCCCTGCAACTCCAAGAAAGGCATCAAAAGAATCTTATCTTTACGGAATCCGACAACTTGAGCCGGAATTCGCTGAAGTCCGGAGAAAATAGTGACGTGCGAGCCCATGGGCACGAAGGGGCCGCTGCCCTCGACGACCAAGCCCGTCACATCGGTCACGACACCGCGCAGCTCGCTAAGACTCGTGAGCTTTACAGCTGCATTTGCGCGGTCAAAGAGGTAGCTCATGCAAGACTCTTGAGGACATTATCCTTGATGCGTTCCCACGCTGCATCGAGCTGGAAATCCACCTCACCTGCAGAAGTTTCTACAACGCAACCTGAGCGAATCGAGTCATCTTTCTCGAACTGCCAGCTTCCATCGAAGCTCTTAAGGTGCTTTCCGACTCCGATTACCTGTATGAATTCCATGTCTTCGGGGCTGACACGCACCTTGCGAATACTGGCTCCACCCGCCAAACTGAGCGCCTGATTCACGACCGGCACGATATATTCGGGATTTATCTCAACGGCTCCATCAACAATCTTTTTGGATATCGCCAGCGATAGATCGATGGCGCTACGCTCTGCGCCTATCATGTGCTCTTTGAGCTGCGCCGCTAAATCATTAATGAGATTTCCAACCCGCGCCTCAGCCTGCGCGACGCGTGCTGCATTTGCCTTTTCAGCCTCGCTAAAGCCCTGGCTGCGTCCGCTTGCGAATGCCTCCGCCTTCAGCGCTTCTACTTCAGCCTCGGTCAGGGCAATTTTACCGGGCTCTTCCTGCGCTTCCGCCTCCCGGTCCTTCTTAGCGACACTGAGGTGTTCAGGCAGATGCCAACGCTTCCCAGCGATTGCTGTAGGAAAGCCGCCGTAGTCGGCGAACATCGGATCGGTAATTTGCTTACCATCCGTGCCCAGAGCCTCAATCTCCATGGGCTCGAATTCCCCGCTGTCCTTGATCTCCCCTACGACTTCCCAGGTGGCGTCCTCGTAGGGCGTCTCAACGAAGTCTTTCTGGGTTACACTCGCGGGTGATTGCGTATCTTGTGCCACGACATCCCCTGCTCAATTAGAGTCTACCATCGTTGAGCCAGTACCTAATCAGGAGCGCTGCCTGATGCGGATTCTCCTTCACGATACGCGAGTTCTCGGACATCATTTCCTCTAGCTGTTCGATATCGATCGCGGGCTCATAATTTGGAATTGAAGCCTTGGTACGCTCGCTCTCCAATTCTTTTTCAAGCTCCTCGATACCAGTAGGCAACAAGCGCGAAAGATCCACCTCAGCTTCAGTCGGCGTGACAAGGAATTTCACCAGCGGACGCACGATAATGAAGAAGAACAAGAGCAAGAACAGCACCGGCCCCGCTCTGAACAGTATATTGAAGATTAGGTCCTGGGTTTCCTTCTTGTTCATTTCGTCGGAGAAATTCGCCTCAGACACGTGGAACGGGATATTCTCGACGGTTACGGTGTCACCGCGCGCCGAATCAAATCCTACCGCACTCTTCACGATGCCCTCGATACGGGAAATGACCTCGGGGTCGAGCGGCTTGAATGCCGCCGCAGATGCTGCAGCCTCGGGAGCCGCGGCTCCAGCCGGTGCAGCAGGCTTGTCGTATGTTCCGTCTACGAGAACCGCGACGGAGAGTCGTAGTAATTTGCCTCGCGGCGAGCTCGTCTTGCTTACCGCCCGTGATACCTCGTAATTCTTGGTAGCCTCACGGCGAGAATTACGGTCTTCGCCCTTGCCTGGCGTCTGGAGTAGATTCGGATCGTTGGTGAGGTTGGCGGTCACGCCGGCCACCCCGCCACGCTGAGATTCGGCGCTGCCCTCCTCGACGCTGCGCTCGGAACGGAGTACCTGTCCGCCTGGATCATAGCTCTCTTCCTCTCGCTCACTCTGAGAGAAGTCCATGTCGGCGGTTACGCGAGCGATTACCTTTTCCGGTCCCAATACCTTTGCGAGCATCTCCTCGATATGGCGGGAATAGCCGTGTTCAATTTCACGCTGATACTGCAGACGCGTCGCCTCAATCCCGAGACCCTCTTCATCTTGCTTCTCGTTCAGCAGATTTCCAAATACGTCCACGATCGAAACGTTCTCGGGCTTCAAGCCTTCCACGCTGCCCGCTACCAAGTTTGTGATGCCCTTGATTTGCTTCTTCTCAAGTTGGGTTCCTGGACGAAGTTTAAGGAGCACGGAAGCGGTCGGGGCGCTAGCGGACTTCGCGAATACGGTTTTTTCCGGCTGCGTTATATGCACGCGAACACTGCTGACACCTTGAATGGCGGTAATCGTGCGCTCCAGCTCGCCCTGAATAGCACGCATGAACTTGATGCGTTCCTGGAACGTCGTCGTCCCCAGGTTCGTCGACTCAAAGATTTCGAGACCGACGACTCCCCCTTTGGGGACGCCCTCGGAGGCAAGCGAGATTCTCAGCTCATGGACCATCTCCGGCGGAGAGATCGCTATCGTACGCCCATCGCCACGCACTTCATATTTGATCTTTTGACTCTTGAGCTTTTCGACTACTGCCGCTGAATCTGCTGGCTCGAGATCGGAATACAACACTACAAAGTCAGGCTGGTTGGCCCATTTCGAAACAAAGACGATC
>JAYRHW010000044.1:0-2337 GCA_041907145.1 Bdellovibrionota bacterium | reverse complement strand
TGCCCATCAGCGACGAGCACGTGGGTCGTCAGGGTGTGGTGATGGTGATCCGGGACATTACCGAACATAAGGCGTTCGAGCAGATGCGCACCGAGTTTGTCATGCGGGCCTCGCACGAGTTGCGCACCCCGGTCACCAGCATCCGTATGGGGATCGGGATGCTGACTGAAAAGATGCCGTTTGCCGCAGGCTCGCGCGAGGGGGATTTGTTCGCAACGGTCAACGAGGAACTGAATCGGCTGATGCGCCTGGTGAACGATCTGCTCGATTTATCCCGCCTGCAAGCCGGCCGTCAGGCGCTGGAACTGGCGTCCCATGCAGTGCGGGAACTGCTGGAGTCCGCACAGCAGCGGTTTGAACTCGACGCGACCGCACGAGGTATTCAACTGAGCCTGGCGGCGGAACGGGAAGGATTGGCATCCTCCATCCAGGTCGATCGGACCCAGTTCTACCGCGTCCTCGATAACCTGATGAGCAATGCGCTACGGTATACCTCCACCGGTGGCCGCATTGATTTGAGCGTGCGTTGCACCCGGCGCTGGGTCACAATCGAAATCGCGGATACCGGCTGTGGGATCGATTACGCTTATCAACACCGGGTGTTCGAACCCTTCGTGCAAGGGGCCGGGCATAGTGGCGGTGCCGGTTTGGGCTTGGCGATCTGCAAAGAGATCATCCAGCAGCATGGCGGCCGCATCGGATTACAGTCAGCACCGGGCCAGGGCACGACGTTTTCCATCGAATTACCCAGACACTGGGTCCTATAAATCAAATAGGTAATCCCCCGGCTCTGCCGGGGAGACAGTAGTAGTTTGACATTTCAGGGAGTCCATCGAGGAAACTCTGCGTTGTGAGCCGCCAAAGCACATGACGAGGAGAACCTCGATGGACCATTCCCAAAGCCTAAACCACTCCAGTTGGGCGTGCAAATATCACGTGGTTTTTATCCCCAAGGGTCGTCGCCGTGTCCTCTATAAGCAACTGAGGAGGTATTGAGGGACCGTGTTTCACGACCTTGCCCGGCAAAAGGAGAGCCGGAGCGAAGAGGGGCATTTGATGGTCGATCCGGTTCACCTGTTGATCTCGATTCCGCCGAAGTATGCGGTTTCGCAAGTCATCGGCTTCATCAAGGGAAAAAGTGCCATTCATCTTGCACGGGTTTACGCGGAGCGGAAGCAGAATTTTACCGGTCAACACTTCTGGGCGAGGGGCTATTTGGTCTCGACCGTTGGGCGTGATGAATCGGTCATTCGTGAATAGATCCGCAATCAGGAGTTAGAAGATCAGCGTCTTGATCAAATTGATCTGTGGCGCTAATCGCCACCTTTAGGTGGCACTCACACGCTGGGCCGCGTTAGCGACCCATTAGCCGCTTTGAGCGGCTCACAACCGAAAGCCCCGGCTCTGCCGGGGGTAAACAACCTGAGAAGGATTGCTATATTCATCACTATAATTCTACTCTTTGTAATTGTTGACGCACCACACCTCAATTTAAAATCACTCAAATTTCAGGACCACCTTTTTTAAAATCTCCATCTCCAGCGCCTTTTCGCCGAGCAACTTCTTGAGTTGGTTGTTCTCCGCCTCCAGTCGCCGGTCCACCGTCTGCGCACCGGCCCCGTTCAACCCCCGGCGACCCGATTCCAAAAACTGCTCTTTCCAGCGATAAACCTGATTTTCGTTGGCGCCGTGCTGGCGGGCTATCGCGGCCACGCTCTGACGCTCCCCCAACACCGCCAACACCGCCAACACGATTGCCAGCTTTTCCTCCACGCTCCAACTTTTGCGCTGCTTGCCCATCAATGCCTCCACTCGACAGCCTCTTCAGGTTGACTTCTCGTGGAAGAAATTCTTGGGACATGACTAGATAGTGTAGTCATGAGATAGGAAATATGAGAGGCTGATGTGATCGAAAGGGGGATCACATGAGCAAAGAGAGAGGATTAGCGCACAGACGACACGATATATCTGATCGGGTGTGGGGTATAATAGAGCCGCATTTACCCGGGCGGAGGGGTCAGTGGGGAGGGGTTGCCGAGGATAATCGGCGCTTTATCAACGCTGTTTTCTGGATTTTACGGACGGGAGCGCCGTGGCGTGACTTGCCGCCGGATCTGGGCGGATGGGGAAACACGCACCGTCGGTTTATTCGGTGGCGGGACGCGGGCGTGTGGGAAAGGCTCTTGGAAGCGGTGATTGATGATCCCGATATGGAGTGGTTGATGATCGACGCGACCCCTATCAAGGTGCATCCGCATGCTGCGGGGGCGGTTGGCGGCAACGAGGACATGGCGCGTACAAAAGGGGGCTCAACACCAAGGTACATGTGGCCGTGGA
>JAYRHW010000043.1:0-4553 GCA_041907145.1 Bdellovibrionota bacterium | reverse complement strand
GCGCAAGCTGCAAACGCTGACCGATGTCGGATTAAGCTACATCCGCTTGGGCCAGAACGCGACGACGCTGTCCGGCGGCGAGGCGCAGCGGGTAAAATTGGCCCGCGAGTTGTCCAAACGTGATACCGGCCAGACGCTTTATATTTTGGACGAGCCGACTACCGGCCTGCATTTTCACGACATCGAACAGTTGTTGAAAGTGCTGCACGAATTGCGGGATCGGAGCAACACGATTGTCGTGATCGAGCACAATTTGGACGTGATCAAGACTGCCGATTGGATCGTCGACCTGGGGCCGGAAGGCGGCGGCGGGGGAGGGGAGATAGTAGCGGTGGGTACGCCGGAAGAGATCGCTCGTTGCCCGAACAGTCATACCGGGCGATTTTTGGCGCCGGTGCTGGGGCGGTAGGCAGTCACTCGTCGGCTATCGAATATACTGTGTGCCAGTACAAGCAACGGATTTATGATATGCAAACGTTGACCACCCACGAAGCCAAGGCCCGGTTCTCCGAATTTATCGACCGTGCCAAGCACGCCCCCGTGCGGGTGACCCGTCGCGGGCGTGTAGTCGGAGTGATGGTATCCCCGGAAGATTACGATGCGATGCGAGCCTTTTACGCCGAGCGGCTGCTGAACACCTTGCAGCAATCCGGCGAGATGGCGGAACGGCAGGGGCTTACCGAAGCAGCCTTGGCGCGGTTGCTGGCGGATGAAAGCTAAGCGTGCTGTCATCGATACCAACGTCCTGATCAGTGCAGTATTGAGTCCCAAGGGAACCGCCGCCGCAGTAACCCGCTACTTCGTCAGACAAGGGTGTGTCCTGTTCTCCGCTGAGACCTTTGCAGAGTTCGAGACCCGCCTGATGCGTCCGAAATTTGACCCTTACGTGACGCGAGAGCTTCGACTTCAGATCGTGCGCGACTTCAGCGTGGTGGGGGAGTGGGTCAAACCCGCCGACGATACTGGTTATTCCCGCGATCCTGATGACGACAAGTTCATCCTCGCCGCACGGGCGGGAAATGTGGATGTGTTGGTCAGTGGAGATGCGGACCTGACTGATTTGAAATCGGTCGATGGCATCCCCATCCTTTCGCCGCGCGAATGCTGGGAATGGCTGAATTCGTAACCCCGAGGTGGACGGCGAGGGTTTTACCCCGCCGGGGCGTTGCTGGAGCAGGTGATGCCGATGGTTGCGCGCAAGCTGCAAACGCTGGCGGACGTGGGACTGAGCTACCTCAAGCTCGGCTAGAGTGCCACCACGCTGTCGGGCGGCGAGGCACAGCGGGTGAAGCTGGCGCGCGAACTGTCCAAGCGCGACACCGGCCAGACCTTGTACATTCTCGACGAGCCGATCACTGGCCTGCATTTCCATGACATCGAGCAGTTATTGAAGGTGCTGCATGAATTCCGGGACTGGGGCAATACGATTGTCGTGATCGAGCACAATCTGGACGTGATCAAGACCGCCGATTGGATCATCGACCTGGGGCCGGAAGGCGGCGGCGGGGGAGGGGAAATAGTGGCAGTGGGTACACCGGAGGAGATTGCTCGTCACCCGGATAGTCACACCGGACAGTTTTTGGCGCCGGTGCTGGGGCGATAGCACGGTGAGAGTGATTCGGGAATGTAAGTAGGCGTTATCCGGAGGAAATTATGCCAGTAAAAATGCCACATCTATATAACGGTTATACAGTAAAGGTTCTTGGTCTGCTCGCTATCATAGGTTTTGCTGCAAGTGTGTGGTTCATTCTTTCAGGCAGAGACAATCCAACGCCAACATATAAGCTCTTGTGCCAGATAATTGGCGCCCTATGGGTTCTTGGTCCACCACTTTGGTTCTTCTATGAGCACTTCTACTACTTTCCAAAACACGGAAATTCTGATGCCGATTTTGCGCAACTGAAATCATCGCAAGACATAGCCGCCAAGGTGTGGGCAGCATTCTTGGTAGTGCTGGCCGCACTGTTCACCGGCACTTTTCCCAAGTGACGCCTAAACGCCCTTCGCACCCAGGTGAATTGAAAGCCAGACAATCGGAGAAAGCAAATGAACGAGTCGAGCATTCACGGTGGTTGCCTGTGCGGAACAGTGACCTTCGAGGTCGATCCGCCATTCCAGAGAATGGTTCATTGCCATTGCTCGCGGTGTCGCAAAGGCACGGGCACGGGCCACGCTACGAATCTGGTCGCTGGTCCCAGCCAAGTTCGATGGTTATCGGGGGAGGAGGCCATCACGCGCTATGACCTTCCCACGGCAGAAAGCTTCGGCAAATGGTTTTGCAGCCGTTGCGGAAGCCCGGTCCCGCGCCTGGCGCGCAACGGCAAGATCATGGTGATTCCGGCCGGCTCGCTGGATGCGGCACCGCTGATCACGCCGACGGATCACATCTTCTGGGCATCCAGAGCGCCGTGGGGTTGCCCCAGCGGAGGGCTTCCGACCCACGCCGAGTATCCGGAGTCATGGTAGAACGCGCCAAACACGGCAGCGGTAAGCTCTGCTGGACGTTGACGCTTCGCGCCGCACAACCACGCGGATCAAGCCGACTCCAGGCGAAAAAGTCTGTGGCTTTCTCGCCTTGTGCGGCTTGTCCGCTGCCCCGTTAGGCGTCCCATGAACCACTCACAGGACTAAAGGGCGACATCGGTGCAACGACCCGCTATCCCAGCAGAAATTCGCCGGGCCGTACTTGTGGAGGCCGGTCATCGTTGTGCGATTCCTACATGCAGATACCCGAGCAGCGATCTGCATCACATTATTCCGTGGGAGACTTGCAAAGCTCACGATTTCGACAATCTCATTGCGCTTTGCCCAAATTGCCATCGGCGTGCAGATTCTGGAGAGATAGACCGGAAATCCCTTCGTTTGTACAAGTCCCAGCTCTCGGCTGCCTTGGGCACAGACTCGGCAAATCTAGATGTAAAATCCAATACTATCACAGAGATTGCTCAGGGATTTCCTGGCTACGAGTTTGAAATTCAGCTCCCCGAATTTGCGGAAGATCAACTGCAGCCCGTAATTACCACGCTCACCTCTTGGGCCAATTCTTTGCTGTTCGAGCATCGTAGCGACCACTGTCTAAGTTCCCCCTTCGACCCTAGCATTCTCAGAGGCCCCAACACAACATCTGCTTCCTATGAATTTGTTCGCAACGATTCGGCGATTCTGAGCATTAAGTATCAAGTCAACCGCTATTTCAGCGGTGCTGTCCATGGTAGCGGACAGACTGTAACTTGGACCTTTGTACGACGACCACTATTCCTTCTTTCACTCCGTGGTTTGTTCGAGGCTCCAGATTTTCTTGAGCATCTCTCTCGTCAAAGCAGAGCCATTCTGCTCGAAAACTCGAACAGGGACGAGGCTTGGGTGCATAGAGGCACCGAGCCCGTGGCGACTTCATTTCGCGCTTTTAATATCAGTCCTCATGGGTTGCTGTTGACGTTTGATGAATATCAAGTCGACTGCTACGCGGCAGGTCCGCAGATAGTTGAGATTCCTGCTGCTGGTATAGTTGATCTCGTACGCCAGAAGCTTCGTTCGCTGTGGGAAACTGGGTAGCAAAGTGCATAAGACGCCTAATAAATAATTCGAGTCCGACGCGCACTACGTGCGCGCGGCTCAATTCAAGGGCTTTGTTGCATAAATCAGCAACTCGTTGATTAGTAATCATATTTTTCATGAGCAACATTCTTAAATACTTATAATTATCAATTGGTTATCCTTATTTATGCAACAAAGCCCAATTCAAGCGTTAAACCGCACCGAATAGCAGCATCACCTTGCTTACCGAGACATGTCCCGAGTGTCTATGAGAAACAGAGCATGAACGATCTCGTCACTGACCTCCTTGCCATTCGCGGTGTACGCTATGTTGCGCTATACCGCAACGGCGATCTCGACATGGGGATGCACTCCGAACTTCAGGGCGCTAGCTCGTCCGAGTCTGATCGGTATGAGGAGCTGATCGTCAACCCTACGCTGCTCACTCTCGTTGTCCAGCGGGGTAATATTGACTGCGGTGGTGTGCAGTACGTGCTCGTTCGCTATGGCCACTTCTTCCAGTTTGTTCAGCCTTTAGCGGGCGGCCATGTTTCCGTCGCCATCGAGCCTTCCGCTATGTCTCTCGACCTCATCCCTGAACTTCAGCGTCGCATCCAGGAGTACGGCCTGTGAGACCCATATCTACAGAGCGAGCTTATGGGGGCACCGGAGAGCCACGGCCTAACCCAGCGTTGCAGCGGACTCGCTGACATTCGCTGCTGAACGCTAATCGTTATGCAATGTAAAGGAAATGATAAGTGGAAATATGGGTCGATGCTGACGCCTGTCCAGCCGCAATAAAGGAAATTCTTTTCAGAGCTGCGGAGCGTACCGAAACCAAGGTTACATTAGTCGCAAATCAATATATAAATACACCGCGATCCAAGTTCGTTTCGTGCGTTCAAGTGTCAAAAGGTTTTGATGTGGCCGACAACGAAATAGTAATAAGGAGCGCAAAGGGAGACTTGGTAATAACGAGTGATATCCCGCTAGCCAATGAGGTGATCAGTAAGGGC
>JAYRHW010000042.1:0-20514 GCA_041907145.1 Bdellovibrionota bacterium | reverse complement strand
GTGGCGCTACGCAAGTCGAGTCCTGTTTATGCAGAACTAAAGAAAATCTTTACCGAGTGATCGACAGGATGTAAGGCGCCAGCACCTCGGCATAAATACCGTGCTTCAGTGCCGTCGGGTGAGGATCCCCTGAGAGCGTCAGCTTCTCGGACGGAAGTTGCCTCGACTCCACGATGCGAATGAACTCCGGCCACATATTTATCATCGTAATACCTGGGTTGCCCCGCGCCCCTTTGAGCCGCGAATAATCATCCGCCCACTTTGGACGAGGATTTATGGCGACTAATACCGGAATGCCGAGCGACTGGGTATACGTCGCCAAATCATAGAGAGAGCGATTCGCGTTGAACTTATTGTGCCGCCGCACTTCCTCCTTTGCTCTCTGATTGCTGTCACTCCAACTCATGCGCGCAAGCACGTTTCCAGGCATCAGCGAGTCGGAATTATTCAAGTCCCTAACGAAAAAAGGCAATCCAAAGTCGTTTTCAACGAAATACACGAGTATAGCGTCGGGATTATAATCCTGCGCTTTTTCCTTGAATATGGAGGCCTCTTGGAAAGTGGAGTAGCCAGGCACTCCGAAATTTAAAACTTCAAAATGCAGTCCGGACTGGGTTCTCTCGTTCAAAAGGCGCTCGAGCGCCCGCGGAAAAGCCTTATCCTCATCAACCCCCCAGCCAAATGCGAATGAGTCCCCCAATACGGCGATTCGTTAAGTATTGCTCGACTTCTGGTAGGTAAGCTCACGCTCGCGCATTCCGCAGGAATTGGTGCGCACATTGACGCCCTGAAATGTTACGTTGAGATTTGGCCGCAGATCGTAAATCAATAGATCATCTGGATGCGGATTCAAAATATCGCGAAGTTCTGTGCTGCGGCCGGTCAAAGGCCCTGAGCTTTCGAGCATGCTCTTGCGCAGATCGGCCAGCGAGGCAAAATCCTGTCCGGCATGTCGGCGGTTGATGTAGAGGTACAAGCCCCCGGCAAGCACCAGCCCCAGAAGCAACCCGAAGCTCAAGAGAAGATATTCTGCTTTTCTAGATGTAAGCGTTGTCATCTTTGAGTGGAGAGCGACTGTTTTGCTGTGTTATTCCTCAAGCGGGCAGACTCCCGAATCAGGACAATACAACATAACTTTTGGGAGAGGAAGAATCGAGGTGCCGGACGTAGATGCTGTTTCCTTGAGAAAAACCTCCTTGAAAACAGCTCTACGTCCGGCACCCCAATCGTAAGTCACAGAGCGACCTACCATGCGCCGCGGAAGCCCCGAAGGGTTATCCGCGAGGCGCACCACGACCAAGACCCAAGCCCGCGAGCGCGCTGATCGGGATGCGGATCACACGCGGACCGCCGTTGGTACCACCCATCGGCTTTCCGGGAGCAGCAGCACCGAAGATGGACGTGAGAACGGCATCGATGTCGTTGGGATCCTCGAACTCGCCGTTGCCGGGAGACTCGGGAGCGCCGCCCAAGATCGACTGCAGCAGGTCGGTGACCTCGCCACGACGCCGCTCGTAGACCTCGATCTGGGGCTTGGCGTAGTCGAGGAACTCGTTGACCTGACGGAGAAGCACGTTCTGACTGTCGGCCATCTGCTGAAGTTGCGCGAGAAACTCCTCGTGCTCAGCCCTGGGGATGTAGAGCAGGACCTTGTTGACGCCCAAGAAGATCTGGTTTCCGGTGGCGGCCCAGAGGTCGAGCAGCGCGGTGAACTCGTAGAGCGCTTCCACGAACTCGGAGTTCTCCTTGCAGGTGGGCTGCGTGCCGGTACCGGAACGCAGCGTCTGGAGGCGTTCGAGATAGGGTCGCTTCGACAGCAGCGCGTCACGGGCCTTGAGAAGCCGCATGACGAGCAGATCCATCGGGGTCGGCGCCGTCGCAGGAGCCGAGGGCAACGCGAGAGTGCTCAGAGCCGTCAAGGCCGTGAGACCCGCCTCGATGTCGATGCCCTGCCAGCAGTTGCAAGGATGGGCGTCGTTCGAACGGTTGCTGGAGGCTGTGCCAGGCTCACCACCACTCTGACCACGAAGGTCGGCGGCGCTGCCGGGCTTGGCGGACGGGCTGCGACCTGCGGACTTGCCGTTGGATCGCGATCGAGAAGGACGACGGGAGGCGGTTGGGGATTGAGGCATGACGATAGTCTCCTAAATGCTTCTGCCAACCATGGCAGAAGCGCTGAATGCGTCAGCATACGAGCTGAGAACGCGCACTCAGTGAAAAGAGAACTCTTCACTGAGTGCACGCCGCATTGATAAGGAAGACCGCTAAAACCAAATTATCTACGTGGCACCTCGCTCTGCACGAAGCACAGCGAGGCGCGTTGATAAACTAGCTAACTACTCAAATTTATGATGAAAAAGATGCCTCTCGCGGGTGGAGAGCGAAGTGAAAAAGGTATCACAGCGCTAAAACGTAGTCTAATTCGGCATCCAAATCGCTGTGGCTGCAGCGCCCTTTCGATGGCGCTTAGCCTAGGTCTACAATAAGTCTAAGCCCTTATAACTATTGAATGTTCCTAGGGATTAGTAGTACCCTTACTGCTCTTATTCAGAGGTAGCGAGCTGTGTCCAAAAGTCAAAAGTTCTATCCAGACGTCGATCCCCAGGCCAAGTTTCCTAGCATCGAGGAAAAGATCCTGGCCTTCTGGAAAGACAATAAAATCTTCGAAGAGTCGGTGAACTTTCGCTCTACCGGCAAGAACGGCTCCAACGAGTACGTGTTTTACGACGGACCTCCCTTCGCAAACGGCCTCCCCCACTATGGACATCTTCTTACCGGATTCGTGAAGGATGTTGTTCCACGATATCACACCATGCTTGGCAGACGAGTCGAGCGCCGTTTTGGTTGGGACTGTCACGGCCTGCCTCCGGAGATGGAAGCCGAAAAGGAACTAAAAATTTCCGGCCGCCAGCAAATTCAAGAATACGGCATCGAAAAATTTAACAATCATTGCCGCACCTCGGTATTACGCTACACCAAGGAATGGGAAACGTACGTAACCCGGCAAGCACGCTGGGTGGATTTCAAAAATGACTACAAGACTATGGATCTCCCGTATATGGAGTCGGTCATGTGGGCATTCAAGCAACTGTGGCAGAAAAACCTCGTTTACGAAGGTTTTCGCGTCATGCCCTACTCCTGGGCCTGCGAAACGCCGCTGTCGAATTTTGAAATTCGCATGGACAACTGCTACCGGCCGCGGCAAGACCCGGCGGTGACGGTTGCCTTCACGCTAGCGCCTGCCAAGGGAGAGACAGTTCCGACTAAACTATTAGTCTGGACTACGACCCCCTGGACCCTACCATCGAATCTGGGCATAGCAATCGGCAAGGATATCGATTACGCCCTAATGGAAGAGAACGGTGTGCGCTATGTCCTGGCCGAAGCGGCAATCGCGAAGTATGAGCAGCAGCTGGCTGGCGCCAAGAAAGTTGCCACCGTCAAGGGCAAGGACTTCGTGGGACGGAAGTACTCCCCGCTCTTCCCGTTCTTTAAGGATCACCCCAAGTCCTTCGTAGTCATGGCCGGAGACTTCGTAGCCACCGACGAGGGAACAGGCATCGTGCACATGGCGCCTGGCTTTGGTGAAGACGACTTCAGGCTTTGCGGCGAGAACGGCATTAGCATCGTTTGCCCGGTGGATGTAAGCGGTAAATTCACCGCCGAAGTCCCGCCTTATGCGGGCAAGCAGGTGTTTGATGCCAACAAGGAAATAATCGCAGATCTAAAAAAATCAGGCGCTCTCATTCGCCACGACACCTACGTGCACAACTATCCTCATTGCTGGCGCACCGACACGCCGATCATTTACAAGGCCATGAGCTCGTTTTATGTGCGGGTGACGGATTTTAAAGATCGCATGGTGGAACTCAATCAGAAGATAAATTGGATTCCGGAACATATAAAGGATGGTCAATTCGGCAAGTGGTTGGCCAATGCGCGGGACTGGTCGATTAGCCGCAATCGCTTCTGGGGCGCTCCGATTCCAATCTGGAAGAGCGATAATCCGGCATTCCCGCGCATCGATGTGTACGGCAGCCTCGATGAGCTCGAACGCGATTTTGGTGTGCGACCCAAAGATCTGCACCGCCCCTATATCGATCAGCTGACCCGCCCCAATCCCGATGATCCTTCGGGAAAGAGTACCATGCGGCGGGTCGAGGAGGTCTTGGACTGTTGGTTCGAGTCAGGCTCGATGCCCTTCGCGCAGATCCACTACCCATTCGAGAACAAGGACTGGTTTGAGCATCATTTCCCGGCTGATTTTATCGTCGAGTACGTGGCTCAGACCCGCGGCTGGTTCTACACCTTGATGGTGTTGGCGACTGCTCTGTTTGACAAGCCACCCTTCCGTAATTGTCTCTGCCACGGCGTAGTCCTCGACGAGAATGGCCAGAAGTTAAGCAAGCGCCTGCGCAACTACCCCAGTCCGGAGGAAGTCTGCAATACGCTTGGCGCTGATGCGCTGCGCTGGTTCTTGATGTCTTCTCCGATCTTACGCGGCGGCGACCTCCTCATCGATCGTGATGGCAAAGGAATCGCCGAGTGCGTGCGCACGGTCATCAACCCCATTTGGAACGCCTATTATTTCTTCACACTGTACGCCAATGCCGATGAGATAAAGGCCGAGTTCTCCACGAAGTCGAAATCCCTGCTCGATCGCTACATTCTGGCCAAAACTCGCGAGTTAGTCGAAAGCATGTCGGCATCAATGGATGGTTACGATCTGATGGGAGCTTGTCAGCGAGTTACCTCCTACTTGGAGGCCCTAAACAATTGGTATATTCGCCGAAGCCGCGATCGTTTCTGGAAGCACGAGCGAGATCAGGACAAGCAGGATGCCTACAATACCTTGTACACAGGGTTGGTGACCTTGTGCCAGGTTGCTGCGCCCCTCCTGCCATTGATAACCGAGGAAGTATTCCGAGGTCTCACGGGGAACAAGAGTGTGCACCTCGCCGAGTGGCCAAAGGCTGAAGCCTTCCCGCAGGAAAAGGACTTGGTCTATGAGATGGATCGAGTACGCGATGCCTGTTCAAATGGTCTTTCCATCCGTGAAGAGCATAACTTGCGCACACGCCTTCCTCTACGTTCTCTGACCGTGGCTGGCAAGGATAGCGCCAGGCTTAAGTCCTATTCTCCGCTCATCCGCGACGAGTTGAACGTCAAGGAAGTATTATTCTCGGACGATGTCGAGCGATTTGCGACATTCCAGTTGCAGCTGAATGCTCGCGAGCTTGGTCCACGACTCGGTGGCGACATGAAGACTGTTCTGGCTGCAAGCAAGCAAGGAAAATGGAAGCTCCTGCCCGATGGCAGCGTAGACGTGGGCGGCAAGGTTTTGGCTCCGGCGGATTTTGCACTCAAACTGCAGTCCAAGGAGGGGGTGGCAAGTAAGGCGCTGGCATCGAATGACGCCGTAGTCGTGCTGGATGTGCAGGTTACTCCCGACTTGGCCGAAGAAGGCTTGGCACGTGACCTCGTGCGCCTAGTGCAGCAGTCCCGCAAGGAGGCTGGATTCCATATCGCCGACCATATTCAGCTGGCACTCAATCTCCCGACCGAGCTTGAGCCGGTCATCAGGAAGCATCAGACCTACATCGCGGAGCAGACATTAGCAGACCGTATTGATTACAGCCTCGGCAGCACTGGTCATCAGGCCAAGGGCTCGCTTGATGGCAAAGATGTGACTCTGGCGGTGGTGCGGGTCTAAGGAAGAGTACGCTCATGCATCAAAAAGCAGACGGCAAAGCAGGCAAGGTGGAATTTCAACTCCTGGAATCGGGCGTCGCGCTTATCCGGCTTGGCAGTGATAACGAACGGCTGGTTACCTTTACGATGGAGCGGATGCGCTCTTTGGCTGATGCTCTGGCCCAGGTAAAAGTGCAGCGTCCCAAGGGACTGATTATTACAGGTCCCAGCGCCGATATGTTCACCGCCGGTGCTGACATCAATCTGATACGTGATGTCAGTGACCCGGCGGTGGGCGAGAAACTCGCTCGCGAAGGACAAGAGGTTTTTGGCCTGATTGAAGCCCTCCCCTGCCCCAGTGTCGCCGCCATAAGCGGAGCCTGCGTCGGCGGCGGCTGTGAATTATCATTGGCTTGCACCTACCGAATCATGAGCGATCACAAGAGCAGTATTATCGGGCTGCCGGAAGTGCGACTTGGCATTTTACCCGGATTTGGCGGTACGCAGCGCCTTCCTCGCATCATCGGACTTCCAAAGGCTTTAGATATCATCCTCGCTGGCAAAACATTACGGCCCACTCAGGCTCTACGGGCGGGCCTCGTAAGCGAAGTCGTCCCGTGTGAAACGTTACTGATGCGCGCCGAGCGCATGTTGATTTCTGAGGAAGCTCCGAGAAAGCCCTCAATTAAGCTCATGGATCGTTTTCTCACCTTCACCTCGTTTGGGCGCTCTCAAGTCCGCAAGAAGGCCAGCGCGGGTGTTAAACGAGAGACCAAGGGATTCTACCCTGCCCCGCCAGCTGCATTGGAATCTGCACTCTTCGGTCTTAGTCATGGCTTGGCAGAAGGACTCAAGTACGAAGCTAAGGAACTCGGTCGCCTCATTGCCTCGCCGGAAAGCAAGGCCCTGGTGAATATATTCTTTCTTACCGAAGGCGCTAAGGCCTTAGGGAAATCCGGGAAAAAGGCCGTTGAGAACGTCAATGCCGTTGTCATTGGCGCGGGGGTGATGGGGGCCGGCATCGCTGCGACTATGGCTCGCCACGACTGTTCCGTAGTGCTCAAGGACACCAGTGATCAAGCTCTCCAGCGCGGACTCGATCATATCAAGAAAGGGCTCGCAAAAGTTAAGCATCTCAGCGAACAGGAAAAGAGCTTTATCCTGAACCGCGTGGAAGCCACGACCAAGGACTCGGCAACAATTAGTAGCGCGACCTTGGCAATCGAAGCAATTTTCGAGGACATGGAAGTCAAGAAGCAGGTCCTGCTTGATATTGCGGCCCTGATGCCTGCTGAGGCCATCGTCGCCACCAACACCTCCTCGCTTTCAGTAAGCGCTATAGCAGAAGCAATTCCGAATCCTCAGCGCGTCATTGGTATGCACTTCTTCAATCCAGTTGAGAAGATGCCGCTCGTCGAAATCGTGCGCGCTAAGAAAACGAGTGACAAGGCTATCGTCATCGTCGCAGCCCTGGCCAGCAAATTGGGCAAGCATCCGATAGTGGTCTCCGATGTGCCTGGATTCTTGATAAATCGCATTCTCACGCCCTACCTTAATGAAGCGGCCTTCTTGTTGGCAGAGGGCTATTCGGTCGAAGACATCGACAGAGCTGCCACTTCCTTTGGCATGCCCATGGGCCCCATTCGCTTGCTTGATGAAGTGGGGCTCGACGTTGCCGTGCATGTCCAGGCAATAATGGAGGCCGGGTACGGCGAGCGCATGCGCGGACCAGCGTTCGCCAAAGTCCTGGTGGAGGCAAAGCGTCTTGGGAAAAAATCAGGCGCCGGCTTCTATGATTATATCGACAAAGAGGAACGCGTACATCCAAAACTTAAAGAACTTCTGAAGATCGATAAACCTCTGCAAGGCGCGGCGGATCTTAAAGGTATCACGGACCGCTTGATACTCAGTTTGGTTAACGAGGCGTTTAAATGTTTGGATGAGGGTGTCGCGGGAACGCCCGGACCTGAAGCAACCAGCCAGATTGATCTTGGCACTGTGATGGGCATCGGCTTCCCCCCATTCCGCGGCGGGTTGATGTATTACGCGCAGAAGATCGGCGCGAAGTCCCTGTTCGAGTCCATTTCTAAGCTCGAGAAGACTCACGGAAAGCGCTTTGAAGTAGCTCCCGGGTTAAAGGCCCGCGCCGGGAAGTAAGGACGTTACCAAGTTTCCTACTGCTCCAAATGAAGCCTCCTGGCATCGCCCTTGAAATGGCGATGCTTGCCATGACCCGGTTTGCCCACGTTGTTGCCTAGTGGGGCGCAGAAAATTGGGAACGTCCCTATTTTCTAACGGATTTCCAAGGTACTAAGCGGATACCAACCGGCAGAGTCCCTGCCATTAATTGAGAGCTGCACAGCGGGAGCGCCTGAAACGGGATCCACGACTCCAACGGTGAGGGTATAGAATCCCGGCTGCAAACCTACAGGAAGGCTCAGGGAGCTATCGACCTGAAACGCTCCAGGCATCCAGCTCTTAATCTGCTGCGGGGTCACAAAGGTTCCTGCAAGAGCGCCGCTGACAGCCTTGAGTTGGAAGGCAAGACGATAATTTCCATAGGACGGAGCCACTCCGATATTTTCCCAATTCATTCCGACGGTAATAGTGTCGCCCGCCGAAGCAAACTGCGGATGCCGCAGCTCGCGAAGCACATATCGATAGCCCATGCGCTTGAGCAGCCGCTCCACTTCGGGGATGGCGGAATTTGGAACCATTGAATTTTTGTTGGCTATTCCGGAAATATGATGTGCTAGCGCCCAGTCAAAAATGTAGCGCAAATTGAAGCCCTGGCTTACCCAGTATGAAATATTCCAGCACGTTTCGAAGTTTATCGGTCCATTTTGCCAAGCGTTCTCAGCATGCGCGGCTGCAATATTGGGTTCATACAAAAGCTGCATTTGATTCGGAACATTGCCCAAACAGTCGCCACGGAAGCCCGTACCATGCGACACCGCGTAGGTAAGGCCATCGACGTTCTCGAGTTGCGCCACCAGTGAAGTCGTGGAAAAAGCGCTGCGGTACTGATCTATTATCGTGCGCAGTGTCGATACATTCGGAAGCGTCACAGATGGGCTGGCAGCAAAGAAATGCCACTCACCCCACCATCCCACCGAACCGATATCGACCGAATCAATGTCCGGATGCCCATCATAGCGGTTGCCTAATGCGGTCATGAAAGCCGCATGCTCCTGCAGAAAAATCGAGTCGCTGAGCCTAGGACTCCACACCTGCGGAGCGTTGGAACCGTCCGGCGTATAGCGAATCCAGGTACCCTGAGCTCCTATATCCCTTAGCCAGGCGGGACCGCTGGTAATGTTGTCGACTACGACAATACGCAGCGCCACCTTCTGCTTGCTGGCGCGCGCCGCAGCGAGGTGCTGATCGAGCCTAGACCAATTGTACTGGCGAGCGGCGGTCTCCAAATCCTTCCAATAGTATTTGATGTAGGCAACTTTATTGGAAAAGCCCTGCGCGTCTCTGCCGCTGGAGTTAACGATGTCCGTCGACTGCCAACCCATGCCTGGATTAGGGATGATGCCAAAAATTTCTTGTGGATGAACAACGGTTGTCCCTGGAGGCGCAGGCTCTGAAGTCGGCGTAGCCGAGGGTGTTGGGGGAGTTGTGTTCCCATCTGGTTCAGCCACCGTAACGTAAGTGCGCGCCACGTGACTTAAGCCCCCGTCCTTGTCCCGGGCGACGAGTGAGACCGTGTACTCCCCCGGTGAGGAATACGAGTGCGCGGCTGGTCCGCTTAACGGCGGTTGCTCGAGCGCTGTACCGTCGCCAAAATCCCAAGAGAGCGCCCAGCCGACAGCCTCATCGATGGCCCCACGATCCGAGACCGTGGCGGCCAGCTGGAGCGAATCATCGGCGACTATGCTATAGGGCCCTCCGATATTCGCTGAAGGTACGGCATTGGCAACCTGAACTATGCGCTTGCCATAGCTGCTCTTTCGAACCAGCTTTGTCGAACTTGCTGCGCGCTGAAGACTAATCCGCTTAAAACGAAGCGTATAGGTTCCGTTGTCGACAAAGGTCGCGGTGACAATGCGACCGCGCACGTCGAAATTACTGCCGCCGTTGAGATCCCAAAAGATCTGCTCCCGCGAATATCGGCGCCTCGCAGAGATCTTGAGCGTATCGCCCTCGCTGCCGTGCACGACCGTTGGATCAGCCGCCGCAGTCCTCTGTTCTGCCGCTACGAAAACGGAGTTTAAGAGGAGGAAGCAGAGCAAAAAAATACTGCGATACAACAGGGAAGTCGGTCTCATGGGCAACAGCAGCTAAGTTTAGATTTCGATTACTCTTGTTGAGGCGGCCAACAGGAAGACTGTTTGGCCGCGCCGATGCTTTACCTGCGAACGATATGTTCGATAAAGCAGTTAAACGCGGTGGATACAGGGAGCTATATTCTGAAAAACACCTCTCTGGCCCCAGTAGAGATGTTTTTCCACACCTGAACGCTTCGGGCAAGTCGATATTTCAAGCTATTTAAAGCGCAGAATGAGCCAAAATCAGGCCCTTCACGTACGAAAATCTAGGAGAATGCTATCTACAGACTATGCTGCCTGGCGCTTTTCCCAGCCCCACTTCTTCTGCAAGCGCTCGAGCGCTCCGCCGTAAGTGCGCTCAACTTGATCGATCACCTGCGCAAGGACGAATTGCGAGTCCTCATCCAACCCTACCGGATTGGGAAGCTGAGATAGAATGCTGAAAGCTATTTCCTTGTCGCTGATAAGGTATTTGGCGGCTTTGGAGAACTTCTGGGACGTCTCGATGACATTGAATACAAGATGATGCTCTATAGCCTCCTTAAACGAGGGGCTGAGCTCTTTGATAACTCGGTGAATCAGACCGGGAAAGATTTCGCCCGGGAAATTAGAAATCCCGTAGCACCACCCATCCATTTCAACTTTGAAAACTTCGTCGTATCGGTCTTTGACTGGTAACATGCCTAACCTTTAAAGATCAAAACCTGACTGAACCGAACAAAACAACTATGCAGCAAGAAGCTGCCGAGTACCAGCGCCAACGGCCACCCCTAGTTCCTCAGCGCCTTGAACAACGGCTCGTACCGCTGCGGTACGCAAAGACTCAAAAGCGGGCGACATGAAGGCCGATCGGGGGAGCATGGTATCGCGGGCAACCGGGCTCTCCATCATGCGTGCGGCTGCCGTAGTTGCGGCAGCATCGAAAACAAAGTTCTTCAAGACTTGAGCGCCGATATCTGCGCCGTCGCGTCCAAGTTCCCAAGAACGGCGAGCGCCGCTGATTGCGACAGCCATCTCGGTAGGCGCGGAAGCGGCCGAGAGATCGTCGACGGCTACTTCTGGAGCGGTTGCAGTGTCCTGACGTCCACCCTCAACAAGTTTTAGATTCGGCGTTGTTTCTTTGTCGCTCATGGCGAATGCACCCTATGCAAAATGCTCTGCTACTATACCTGTTATGCCGCACTCGAGCGGTACGTAGCCTGAATGACCGCAAATAAAACCGTTTTGTTTCAGTCGCTTAGCAGTCATTTCTTAAGCAAATAATACCAAATCCACGGCGCTAAACAAAATTACTTTGCCCAGGTATTCCTAGCCCCCTGGGGCCCAGATCTTTTCATGGCGAGCAACTTTTGCTACCCTGCAACTTCCTAAAATCTCAAGTTATTTTGGAGTTTTCGTGAAAGAGGCCCTGGTAGCAGCTATTGCCACAGCGAGCGGATTGGAGGCCCCAGCGGTCGAGAAAATCCTGACCAAGTCTACTCAAGTAGAGCATGGAGATTTTGCCTTCCCCTGCTTTGTGCTGGCAAAGGCCTGGAAGCTAAGTCCTCCAGAGTGCGCCGAGAAACTCTCGGAAGCGATCCAGCTGCCCGCCGGAGTCTCAAAGGCCCAGGCCATGGGACCTTATCTGAACTTTTTTCTCGATCGCCCCAGCGCCTCAAAAGAGCTGATTACGAAAATTCTAGATTCAAAATTTCGAGTCGCTGAAGGTCCAAGCCGCGGCGAGGCGATTGTTATCGAATATTCCGGCGTTAACATCGCCAAGCCGTATCATATCGGGCACCTCCGAAACATTATTATTGGGCGTGCACTCGATCGCATTCATCGGCATCTCGGTTATCACGTCACGAGCATAAATCATCTAGGCGACTGGGGGACCCAGTTCGGTTTCGTATGGGCCGGCTGCGAACTTTGGGGACACCCTGCCGACGAAAGCGTCGATGGCCTCGTAGCACTCTACCGCAAGGCAACCGCGCTCAAGGCTGCCCAGGAAGCCAAGGCCGTCCCTCCCGAGGACTCTGGCAAGCCCGACGTCAATGAAATGGCCCGCGCCTATTTCATTCGCTTGGAAGACGGCGACAGGGATGCATTCAATTTTTGGAAGTGGTGTCTCGACATCTCTCTCGACTACTTCAAGAAGCTTGATAGCCGCCTCGGCGTGCAATTCGATCACTATATGGGCGAGTCTTTTTTTCGCGATAAGCTCGGAGAGGTCGAGGACTCCATTCGAAAGAGTGGGATCCTGCAGGAATCGCGCGGAGCTCTGGGTGTCGATCTTGGCAAGCAGCTAGGCTTCGCCCGGGTATTCGCCGAAGACGGCAGATCCCTGTATATCACCCGTGATTTGGCTGCAGCGGATTACCGGGAACGTCATTTCCACCCCAGCAAAATTCTCTATGTCGTTGACGCTCGGCAGGCCCTGCATTTCAAGCAGATAATCGCCATCCTCGACAAAATCGGTCATCCGGTTGCAAAAAAAATCGTGCACATTCCGTACGGCCATGTGCCCGGCATCACTACCCGCGGAAATGCCGAGGGTGCCCAGGATCGATCGTCGTTGAAGGCGCTCCTCGATGAAGCGCATGATCGGGCGAAGGAAACTTATCAGCGCGAAGTGAGCAAAAAGCCCGAGGGTCTCGATGAAGATCTCGTAGCCGAAGCAGTGGGCATGGGAGCGGTCTTCTTCAACTACCTCTGCCGCAGCAACATCAAGGATTTCAATTTTATTTGGGAAGACGCGCTTAACTTCCAGGGCGACACAGGTCCGTACATGCAGTACGCCCTTGCCCGCCTCAACAGCATCGAGACAAAAGCCAAAGAAGAAGGATATACGGTCAGCCCGGAGTTCGATGCCAGCGTGCTTGGCGATGATGCCTCATACGAGCTCGTGTTCATGCTCTCTAAGTTTAGAGATAGCTTGGAGAAGGCGGCAGCCGAGTACGAGCCGTACCATGTGGCTAATTACCTGTTGGATCTCGCAAAACTGTTCTCCGGAGTATATCGGAAATTACGAGTAGTCGGAGAGGAGAAGCGCGTGGCCGAGGCTCGCTTGGCTCTGTTTATGGCGGTTAGAAACACTTTGCATACCGGTTTGAGCCTGATTGGGGTGCCGCCGGTTGACAGAATGTAGTTTCAATGTAGATTTCCGTCTCCAGATATTTTCGGGGCGTAGCTCAGTTTGGTAGAGCGCACGGTTCGGGACCGTGAGGTCGAAGGTTCAAATCCTTTCGCCCCGATATCTTTTTTTTGCCACCAATGGTTCCTACGAAAGTGATTTGAACTCGTGTCCGCGGAGGCGGACACCACAGACACAGGAAATCCTTTCGCCCCGATATCTCATTCTTGCCGCCAATTGTTCCTACGAAAGTGAGTTGAAGCCCTGTCCGCCAAAGCGGGCGCAAACATTCGTGGCGCGGTAGCGGACGCCAAAGACACAGAAAGTCCCTGGGCCCCGATATCCCAATATCGCTTACTGGACGATAAATTCTTTGAAGTACACAGCCACGATTGGCGGCTCTTCAAGTTGGCTCGCCTCGTTAATGGCCTCGAGTAGTTCTTCTTTGATTTGTTCCTTGCCTTCGATAGTCAGCACGTCGGCCGCCTTCTTCGAGGACAGGACTTTGATGACCGCGTCTTGAATCATTGCCTCGCGGGTGCCCAAGACACCGGGTAGTCCGGCTGCTTTTTCGCCCTCACCGCCACCGTGACCTCCGCCAGCTTCACCGCCGGCCTTCGCCAAAATTTCAGCATCGTACTCAAGCAGGAGCTTGACCTTCAGAAAGTTGGAAGTCTCGGACAGGTTAACGATAAAAGTCTGGAGCTCCGCTTGCTCGTAGTGCTTGTGTTCCTCGGCATGCTCTTCGGGCTTACCTTCGGCGCCTTCTTCCTTCTTTCCGCCCATCATGAAAAATGCGGCGGCGCCAATTACGACCACAGCCGCCACGGCAACGATGATGATAAGCTTCTTTTTGCTCTTAGGCGCGGCTTCCCCTTCAGCAGCAGGAGCAGCTTCTTTGCCTTCTTGTTTTTCTTCGTCCTTGGCCATGTGTCTTCAGAAAATTCTGGGGAGTCTCAATATTTTAAGATTCAATCCGATAATTCAGAGATTCGAAAGTCTACGTCAATAACGAAGTTCGATCGCAATAATAAAACATCAGTTCCGTCCCCCCTCCCGCAAGCATTCCAGCTGCCCAGAAAGGTATATGGCAGCCGTGTCTACTCGCATACAGCGGGCCCCGAGGCTTATAACCCTAAAGCCTAGCAGACCAAATTGCTCGGCTTCATGCTCGCTCCATCCCGACTCGGGTCCGATGGCGAGAACACAGTTCTGATCGCCTTGCACCGGGCCGCAAAGACTAGATATCGAGCGAGTATGGGCCAAGAAACAGAGTGGATTCCTTAGATCGTTTAGCAGCCCCGGCAGACAATCCTCGATGAATGGGCGAAAAAGTGCGTGTACCGAGATCTCCGGAGCGACTGAGTCCCCACTCTGCTCGAGTCCCTTGAGAACCTCAGCACGCAACCCTTCCTGTGTCAGAACCGGGGACTGGGCATAGCTCTTGACCGACTGAGCCGCTCGCACGATGTGCAGCGCCTGAATACCGAGCGTCGCTGCAGCTTGCACGATTTTCTTTATCGTTTGGGGTCGGGACAGCGCAACAATCCAAGTCTGATTGCAGCGCGGCAATGGGACTTCCGTAAACTGCACGGCAAGCCGGACCTCCTTCGAACTGCATTCGAGTACAGTCGCGGATCCGCGATTTCCTCCAAACAGCGCCGCGCGGATGGTGAGTCCTACCGTAAGTTCGTGCTCGTCGACGGCATGAAGAGTCCGCTCGCCAGTCAGCACAGCCTCGACAGGCGACTTCAGCTCCTCCGGAAAAATAATAAGACTATTCACAAAATCCAGAAGACAAAGGCGCTAGCTCTTACAATCGGCAGGACAAGAAAGGCTAGACTCAGGACAAGGGCAGCCCTCGCCCATACAAACCATTTCTTCGCAGATTCCGTTCCCGCAGTTATCTTTGCACAGCCTTTGACTCGGCTTCAGGGCTGATTTGTCTATGAAAACCCTACCGTTTGGATCAATGCACTGAGCTGGAAAAGTCTTGAGTAGCTTATGACCAGGCACGGTCATACAGTCCGAGAATGAGGTCGGTTCGAGCCCACCTGGAGCCGCCGGGGCGTCCGCCGAAGCACAGGCTCCACAGATTGCGATAAAGAGTATCAACAGGGTAACGAGCAGTCTCTTTCGGCGTTTCACGGAAGCTCTCCTTTAAGTTAAGCTATCGCATATTGTAGTCCCTGTAACAGAAACCGCAACGGATAGCCGATGATTGCCGTCGTAGGCGCTCTCGACCAAGAAATTCAGAACTTCTTAGCCCATCTTCAGGGCTCGTCAACTATTCAGCGAGGTCCCTTTACCGTTCACCGCGGGCAGCTGGCGAACCGAGAGGTGGTTATTACCCGCTCGGGCGTCGGCAAGGTTTTGGCAGCCATGGTGACACAGATGATCATCGATGCCTACTCGCCCTCCCATCTCATCTTTACCGGTATAGCTGGAGCGCTGAACCCTGACCTGGGAATCGGCGATCTGGTGATTAGCCGAGATTGCATGCAACATGACATGGACGCTCGAGCTACCGGGTTCGCGCGCGGCGAAGTTCCGTACACCGGCATCCGGGTTGTTGCTGCCGATCCGGGGTTGATAGAAGCGGCCCAAAAAGTTCGCGGGCTCAAAGGCAAATCACTGGTCGGGAGGATATTGAGCGGAGATCAGTTCATTACCGACTCTGCTCGGGACTCGCACCGATTTCTCCGTGATGAGTTACGCGGAGACGCTATCGAGATGGAGGGGGCAGCAGTAGGGTTTGTCTGTTCGTTGCACCAGGTTCCATTCGTAATATTGAGGACTATATCTGACCGGGCTGACCACTCAGCGGCGGTGGATTATGAAAGCTTCCTGCCGGTGGCATCAGAACAGTCCTATGAAGCAGTCTCACAGATGCTTAGCACTATGAAAGACGGGAAATCATGAACGCGCTACGCGAAAGCTGGTCATTCCTTTCGTCGATTCTAGGATACGAACTCCTAACATTTGATTCTCATTCAATCACGCTCGGCACATGCATCGCGGCGGTGGCCTTGGTCACCCTGGGCATTAGAATTTCTCGCATGCTCAGCCGGGCAATAATCGAGCGCTGGACCTCGCGATTCAATATCAAGCAGGGAGAGGCTGAAGCATATCGAGTCCTGCTCTTCTATGCGTTGGTCGTTATCTGCGCTTTGATTGCCTTGCATCTCCTCCATGTCCCGCTGGGAATTTTTACGCTCTTCGGCGGCGCGGTGGCGATCGGCGTCGGCTTTGGCAGCCAAAATCTGATCAATAATTTCATCTCGGGGCTCATTTTGCTCTTCGAGCGCCCGATTCGAGTCGGCGATCTTATCGCTATTGATGGGCGCGAAGGGTATGTGACGCAAATTGGCCCGCGCAGCACCCGTATTCGCACCTTTGATCATACCGTAGTTATTTTACCTAATAGTCAGCTCCTAGAGCGCGCCGTTGTAAATTCGGTGCTCGGCGATCCGCGCACGCGCTTCAGCATGCAGATTGGGTTTGCGTATGGCTCCGATCTGGCTCTGACTCAGAAGGTTTTGTTGGAGGCTCTCACATCGACCGCTGGAATCCTCGAAGATCCAGCTCCCAATGTCCACCTGCAGGATTTCGCCGATAATGCGGTAGTCTTTCGGCTCTATTACTATATCAACCTAGAAGATGCGCGCAGCCGCTTCGAAATCGAGAGCGACGTGCGATTCGCTGTTGCTCATCTAGCGGCTCGGCATCAGCTTCATATTCCCTTCCCCCAGCGCACCCTTTCAACTGCCGCCAATGGGCCACTGGAAGTGCGGGTTATTAAGAGTGCGTAGCAAAAATGATCTTCTGCTGCGGATGCCAATCTAAGAGAAACTGCTGTGTCATCCTCGTCACGAGTGCTCGATAGCCTGCTAGGCTGTCTCCGCTCTCGCTCTGTCGGATTCCTTGCATTTTCTTTAGCTTGGCCCCCTCGCGACGAAGCCATTTTTGTTACGCACTCTAAGACCTGAGATAGCGGCGGACAACGTTCACCACTGCTCGTCCCTGCACTTGAAAGGTGGTGTACTTAGTACTGAGAACTCGGACATACCCCTGCCTTTCGGCGATATGTTCGTGTCCCACGAGTCGAATCTCCGGCTGAATGGTCTCAGCAGGCAATATCCCGCATTCGATTCCTTCAATGTCGTTCTGATCCACCGCTAAGCTCGGCGCTGCAGCGTTCCAACCGCATAGAAAATCGCTTATCTGCTCAGTAGAGACCTGTCGCTCTGATGGATCTCCGGAGAAGGGTAGATAGGCCGTTCCCAGAGCCGCGCCCTTCCCCCTCGGAACCAAAAAATAGAGCCGCCTCTCCGCCGTCTCAACGCCAAGCGCGACATGGGCGACAGGCTGCCGCCTGAGAATCAGGTTGAAGGCCTTGACCCAGGCCTTAGCCGCCGGAGGAGTCTCGCCCTCCAGGCTTTGATCAATCCAAGGACCGCGAGTATCGACAACCACGCGGCAACTAAGAATCTCGGATCCTGCTCGAAGTTCGAACGACGGCCCCATTCTCCGAATTTCAGAGACCTGGCAATGCTCACGAATTACGCCTCCCTGCCCCCTTATCTGCTCGGCAAGTCGGGAGTGAAGCTTTGCGGGATCATCGAGAAGAACATCATACCACTCGAACGCGCCGCGCTCACAAAGCGCTTCCAACGAGGAAAATTCTTGTGTAACTGATTCTGCCGAGAGCACGCGAGGACAGGGCAGTCCCCGCAACCTCTGGGAGGCAAGTAAGCTATACAGCGCACCAGCACAGCGCATAGGGAAGGCGCTCTTCAATCCACAGGACTTAAGCGGCATCAGGCAGCGCAACGGCTGCATTATGTCGGGGTAGTCCGACAGTAGCGATTGTTGCGCGCGCGCTGAATGCATGACGCGCGTAAAATCAGCCTGCTGCAAATAGCGCAGACCACCGTGCATGATTCGAAGCGAAGCGCTCGAGGTCGCCTGCCCAAGCTCTGACCTTTCTAGGACTGCAACGGAGTATCCACTCTGCAAAGCAGAAAGCGCTGCCCCCAGGCCGGAAACCCCTCCCCCAATGACCGCAATGTCAAAAATGCCGCTGGCTGCCTGCATGGTGGAGACTATAGCAGTAAACCGACCTCAGGCCATCATCGCTGCCGTTGCCGCCTGGATGCGTTTTTGTTAGCGTTTTTTCATGAGCCGATCGCAGCGCGCAAAAAAGTCAGGTCTCCCTCCGGGAAGCTTGGTGTACGTCGGCGATAACCCGCTCAAGGAAACAGTAGTCACCTACTGCCGCTACAATGAAACGGTATTGGATACCAAACAGACCCCTTCGTTTCAGCCGGAGCTGGCCCAAATCTCCGAAGGCGAGACACTGTGGGTCGACATCGACGGCATTCAAAATATCGCGGCCATCGAGGCGGTCGGCAAGCATTTCAATTTGCACTCGCTCGTGCTTGAGGACATCCTCAATACAACAAAGCGCCCAAAGTTTGAAGATTTCGGCAGTTACCTCTTTATCATTCTAAAGGTAATTCACCCGGAAGAAGGCGGCCGCTCCTACGAGCAAGAACAGATCAGTTTAATCCTCGGCAAAAATTTCGTGCTGTCTTTCCAGGAAATCGATCATCACGATGCGTTTGCGGGAATTCGCGAACGTATCAGCAGCGCCCGAGGCCGAATCCGCAAAATGTCGGCGGACTATTTGGCCTACGCTCTCATCGATTCAATCGTAGATTCCTATTTTTCGGTTCTTGAAGCCCTGGGTGAGAATCTCGAGCGGCTCGAGGAGCTATCCATTCATCACGCCACCGCTGAAACACTGCAGGAGATTCATGGCGCCAAGCATCAGACTCTGCTGCTGCGGCGAGCGGTCTGGCCCGTGCGTGAAATCATGAATGCTATGGTGAGGGAGGAATGCCCGCTGCTCTGCAAACAAACCTCCGTCTTTTTGCGCGATGTATATGACCATGTAGTCGAGGTGATCGATGTTCTGGAGGCGGATCGCGACATGGCGGCTGGTCTCATGGAGATTTATCTTTCCGGGCTTAGTAACCGCATGAACTCCGTAATGATGGTTCTGACCGTGATCACCACCATCTTTATGCCGCTCACCTTTATTGCCGGTCTCTACGGCATGAACTTCAAGCATATGTCCGAACTCGAGTGGGTCTACGGGTACCCGATGGCACTAGGTGTAATGCTTGTTATTGCTGTCGGGATGATATTATTCTTTCGCCGTCGAGGCTGGATCTAACTGCTACTGCCCAAACACCTCATCGAGCTCCTGCTCCTCCTTGGACTTCTGGTCTTCCTCCGTTGACGCTGCCTCGTCGCCCAGTTCGGGATTCCTATCTTGACGCTTCGAGTGAGAGCGTCGGTAGGTGGGGCGAAGTCCGTACGGTGAAGTCGGCACCGGGCTCGGCGTGGCGACTATCGAGTACCCGTTGGCACGCTCGCCATCTGCTTCTTCGTGTTCAGCGCGTACCGCTGAGACCGGCGCAAACAGCGCCAAAGAAATTAATGTGACCGCCCCTGCCATTACCTTTGTCATTATGCATCCTTGTAGAGCGCAACCCTCGGTTTAGCGTTTTACCCCGACTTGCTGATGTTCAAAAGATCGACAATACGCTCAAAAATACTACACAGGGCTAACTCTCATGAATCGCTTTAGATTTCTCAGGAGTGCGAGATCCGTGAACAAATCCTAGATTGGACGTCGGTGTAAGTACCTGAAATGGGGGCAGAGTTAATTGGCAGAAATCTTGCCCTAGGGTATGCTGCACAACGGCACGGAACGCCGGCCTCCCAAGGGATTTAGGACCCCCGGAGTTTGCACGAAGGATTGTCACATGTATCGGAAGAACCTAGGTTTTTCCGATGTCACAGGGCTCCCGGTAACAGTCATAACATTGGTAATCGTTCAACGTCGCAAACTAGAGGGTTTAGTCATGCAGAATAACATTATCGACCGTCTCTTCTCCTCCTTCACTGACCTCGAAAAGGCCATCGAGAGCGCCAAAGTTACGCTCGCGAAGAAGGAGTCGGTCCCTACTGAAATCATGACTCGTCTGAAGTCCTACGACGGCATCTTGGCCAAGCAACGCGAACTCGCTTCCACACTTTGCGATCACATCAATAAGGGGAATTGGGATGAAGTATCACGGTATGTTGGTCTGATTAACGGTCTCTCGGCCATGATCCGAGACGATGCGCGAGCGATTCTTTCGTCGCTTTCGCTCAATTCAGACCCGCAGCAGGACGACGAGGAACAAACAATCTGCTAAAGCGCTCCAGCGGTCCAGCAAAGATTTTGTCATGCCCCCGGCGCCATGAACCAGTCCAACGGACTGAGTTCGGGCGCCGGTCCTTTTCTGAGCGCGGGGTCGCGCTCATTCTGGTTACCTTCATCGTGGCACTCGCCAGCATATTGGTTCTCAATCTGGCCTATTC
>JAYRHW010000041.1:0-2449 GCA_041907145.1 Bdellovibrionota bacterium | reverse complement strand
TGACTACCGGGAATGTCCAGGACAGAATCCAGTTGCTGATTTGAAGACGGTGAACTTCAGCGAGAGTCTTGTCGATGTAGCGTTTGGTTGCGGCGTCGCGCCGGACCTTTTTTAACTGCCGGGCGGCCTCCTGAATTCGCTTTTCGAGTTTTTTGGCGCCACCATCCAAGGTTGCCAGGATGTCACTTACATTCGTGTCAGAGCAGGTGACGCAAGAGCTTCCATCCCCGCCGCAAACTCCGCAGCGATCGAGTTGGGCTGTGCCAAATGGCACGCCGGCGCAGTCCAAACAGGAAGTGCCGTCTCCGCCGCATACTCCGCAGATATCGATGACTTTACCCTGGGCGTCAGGAACGAGGCGGCACTGGCCGTTCGTACCAATCCAATCGAGTTCAAGGTCGGCACGGGGAGTATTTTCGGCGTCTATTCTCAACGTCACCGCTCCAACGTGGAGCAGGCTGGCGGGACCGGAGGCCCCCGGAGCTGCGACCAAGGAGATCATGGGTATTGAGAAGGTAGTAAGCCCATTGACGAAGGAGGTCAGTACCACGGTGCCCTCTGATTTTTTGGTGGCGTCGGTCGCGTCGTATAGTTGAACGCGAAGTGTCAGAGGCTGCGAGCTGGGAAAGTCGTACGAGAGCACCTCAATTTGAATTGCAGTAGCGCCGTCCTGCGTGAAATCTACTCCAGGCAAACCATTGTACTGAATGGAATTGAAGTTGAGATCGCCGTCCCACGACAGCAACGCATAGCCGGCGATGCCGGTATCCTCGGAGACGCTAAATTCTCCGAATGAGGTCTCAGCCAGCAGATTGGCTCCGCTCGGGGCACTGCCCGACGTCACCTTCGCTTCGAGGCTCCGAGTTCCGCCAATCGCTCCAGCAGTGGGGAGCACCGCGCGTACCGCTGGCTGTCCCGGAAGACACTGGACGGACATGGTGCCGTCCATCTCATCAATGGTTAAGGCCCGGGCCATAGCTGGAACCAGAAGCAGGCAGGGCAAAACCAATTTGAAAATATGATGCATAGCTAAACCCGGGATATGACTAGAGAAAAGCTAACAGCCCGGCTTGGTTGCCGCAAGATACGATTTTTAGTCAGGGTTTCGGGGCGCTGTAGTCCCGTGTGTTGCTTAGAATCACTCGGAGTTTTAGTTTATTGCAAACGGCTCTGCTTTGTAGTTTCCCCCCATGTGGTCCAATCAACCCGCGCCCGAGCCAGCACCGAGAGATGCTGGACTCATACAACAAGCCCGAGAGCGCCTGGTGCAGAGATTCGCTGAGCGGGCTGAACATTTCGGCTTCAAGCTCCTAGATTCCATCACCGCGGCAGGCACCATTTCGGAATGGTTCAACGCCATCGAAAATGCCGTAATTGGAAACGCCAAGGATGAACTTAAATTATCGGGAGTAGCCGAGGACGTTACGGTTTCGATCCTATCGTCGGCATACGATGAGGATGCCTATTATTTCCTTGCAGCTATCGAGCGTTGGGAAGATCGCCTGCCATGTTTCATCACTCAACAAGATGGGCTTGGGTACCTATCTCCTGGCGCCGCCATGGCTACCCTGATTGCAGTCCCAAAGCATATGACTCCCTTGGAACTGGCCCAGGCTGATCCCGATGAGGTTTCCGCTTCGGTAACCGGAATGCTTTTTATCGATCCGCAGAGTTTCAACGTCGAATCCGAGAGGTTTTTGCGCGGCGATCACGGCGGGTTTTTTGGAGACTATTTCTCGACTGAGGTCGGCAGGATGGGCACGGACCCTGCGGGGCCGTGGATGATCGACAAGGCCCTGCCATGCCCGAATGCCGAGTCGGTGCAAGCATTTCATTGCCAGGACGAAGAGGGCCGGCACTTTATCTTTGAAGCTGGTCACGAGGGTGTTACCGGGGCGGTGCTGCTCTCCGTCTCTGCTCCGCTGCTCACCGAAGCTGAGGACGAGCGAGAGACGCCGAAGCGGTCGAATGGCTGGGTCGCCATCGAAGAGGCCTTGGAGGAGCGGGGATACTCGGAAATCGAATTGACCAGAACAGAGGCCTACCCGCGGCCCGAGCGAATATTGGCGAATGATCTCGCAGGATTCTGGAAAGATTGGTCTCCCGCCTTTGACTGGAATTTACGCATCGAGAATGTGTACTCTCATCCTGACGATCCCGCAAACCGCATGCTGATACAGGTTTCCCTGCGTGATGCTGAGGGCCGATATGTGCTGCCCCTGATGCCGGGAAGCGACGCAGTAATAAACGAAGAGCCGATGTTCGTCTTCTTCGAGGCGCACCCAAACAGGCTCGATGCCGAACACTTTCAGTACAACTATCGCATCCGCATGCTTAGTGTGGATCCCTCGGTGGGGTTGGAGCCTCTCAACCAGTCTTTGCGTTCTAATGTGATGGGCTCGCCGCTGGGCAGCTTCTTGATGGCAAGAATTGCGATCGCGCTCAGTGA
>JAYRHW010000040.1:0-2375 GCA_041907145.1 Bdellovibrionota bacterium | reverse complement strand
ATTGCCGAAGCAAAGAAGGAATACAAAAACAAAGACGCTTTAGAAGCACTCGATCTTCTTGCCCAGCAGTACAGGGAATCATCGCGTATAGATGACTGCACGAAGATCATGGACAAAATAGACACCTGGCTGGCAGAGTCTCAGAGGAAGCATAGTTACTGGGCAGCGAAAAACATCTTCAATCGCGGACTGCTCCTGGCTAAGCAAGAGAAATACAGTGACGCTCGCGAGAAATACAAACTCGCCGTCAGCCAACTGGACTCACTGCCGCAGCAAAACGACGCCACCAGTGCCATGGCTGCAGTCATTCTCAATCAAACGGCCAACAGCTACTTCGACCAGAAAGACTACAAATCGGCCCGAGAATATTACACCCAATCACTGCAACGAATCCGCAAATGCCTGCGACCGAATCCGCAGCTCTGCGAGAAGCTCATTCGCCAATTGCAGAAAGTCGACGAGCTAGCTAAAGGCGATGCCATGCATCACCCATAATGGACGGCATCCCGTGCAAGGGCGAAGCCTTGCATCTTCGAATGAGGCACTGCGGATGCGCAGGGCGACGACTTGCATCTCCGAATGAGGCTCTGCAGGATGCCTAGGGGCGACGCCTTGCATCTTCGGATGAGGCTGCATCCCGCGCAGGGGCGACGCCCAATACCGATCGGACTGATATATACAAAAACCAAAACAATCAACGGGTAACCCGCTAGGGGGTGGTCATCCCAGCGCTGCTTTGCAGCACGGTATTGCTGAGTCAAAATAGCTTTACGACAGTCTGGCCTTTTGTTTTCAAAGATGGTACCGTATGCGGTATCAGTAATGAGGTGCCATTTCAATGCCAAAGACCAAGCGAACCCAGATTCCAGCCGGCTATGGGGAAGGACTACTCGTCTCACAGATGCTTAGAACTGTTCCGATGCAAGCGGTCAAGGATGCCCTCGTAGCGACTCGCAACAACGATTCGAGGGAGAAGAGCCTTCCGAAAAGGAACTTGGCATACTTCGTGATTGGGCTTGGGTTGTTTCCAGATCTGTCTTACACAGAGACCTTCAGAACGCTGGAGCAAGCCCGACATCTGCTTTTAGGACAGGAGCCCGCAAAGGTGCCTGCAGTGTCATCTTTGGTCGAAGGAAGGCAGCGGTTGGGATATGCGTCAATGAAGGAGATTTTCGACAGGGTAGCTAAGCCCATCGGAGTCGAAGGAAAGAGCCAAGGGACGCACTTTGCCGGGCGGGTGGTTACTGCTATCGACGGCGTCGTTTTTGATCTCCAGGATACGCCCGAGAACGAAAAATATTTCGGGAGATCACAGAGCCAGCACGGCGGTGGCGCGTTTCCACAGGTTCGATGCGTGGCGTTTATCGAATGCGGGACACACGTTGTATTTGATTTTGAGTTTTCTGGCGAGGAACAGGAGAGTGAGCAGGCTCTTGGAACACGACTTCTATCACGAGCACGTCAGGGTCACGTGGTCATTGCCGATAGGCTCTACTGTGACGGAAGCAAGTGGTCTAAGCTCATCGAAACTGGAGCCGATGGCATTTTTCGGGCTAAGGCAGACGTACACCTGCCGGTCCTAGAGCGTTATGCGGACGATTCATATCGGAGCGTCTTGGTAGAGGGCGATAGCCGCAAACCAGGCGCCATTCAACACTCAGTGAGGGTCGTTGAATACAGAGTGGGCAAGCAGAAAACCCCTTATCGCCTAATTACTAGTCTCTCTCTGCAGGACGCAGCAGCAGCCGATATCGCAAGAATGTACATGGAGCGGTGGACCTGGGAAAGCTCTGCGCTGGAGTTCAAGCATGTATTGAGCTCCAAGACCGGCTTACTTAGAAGCAACACACCCGAGCTGGTTAAGCAGGAACTGGTGGGAGTCTTCCTCGCCCACAATTCCGTACGATGGTTTATGCACGAGGCTGCACTAAGCGCAGGCATCGATGTCGACACCCTCTCGTACAAGCATTCGCTCCATGTAATACGCCGAAACGTCGACAGCGTCGGCGTTTTTTCCCCCTGAGCATGTTTTCAGAATCATTATTCAAGAGATATTGCAGGTCCGAAAATACCTACGTCCTGGACGCTCCAACCCTCGGGCCGTCAAATCGACGCAACGCAAATATCCACTTCTTGCCGCTCACAAGCGCAAAAGGGGAATGTTCTCCGGGAAAAAACCGCAGAATCACAGTATCTACGTCTTCAAACGAGCCGTTTCACATCGCTACAGGCGATATGCCTAACCGATTGGTATTGGGCATCGCCCCTACGCATCCCGCAGAGCCTCATTCGAAGATGCAAGTCGTCGCCCCTGCGCGGGATGCCGTCCATTATGGGTTATGCATGGCATCGCCTTTAGCTAGCTCGTCGACTTT
>JAYRHW010000039.1:0-10913 GCA_041907145.1 Bdellovibrionota bacterium | reverse complement strand
CTTCGTAGCAGCAATCCAAAAACCGAGCCTGAAACTCCTTGCGGCCGCTCGGTGCTCTGCTGCTCGTGGTATGAATCGCGGGCCTTGATGAGCGCCTCGCAGACTAAATCAAGCACGGTCGCAGAGTCGGCTCTGACTGCCAGCCCCGGCAGGTTTTGAGGTGCGAAGCAACCACTGAGCATTCTCACGAGACCCTGAGAAGCCAGCAGTTTAAGTTGATAGCCAACCGCCGTCTGAGTCTCAGGATCTCTGGAGTGCTCCGGCGCGAACTTGGCAAGTCGTGCGACTATTGGCGGCGGGCTCTGCGGCGCACTGGTATGAGGTAGGCCTCGGTCCGTTAGGAATCCGTACAGTAAGACCGCTGCGGCTACTTTTGGATTTAGTCCTTCAATATCAAGGGCGCTTAAGGCAGCCGCCACTTCCGAATGGGCCGCTCGCACTGGTGTCAAATGTGGAAACGCCTCCCCCGTCCCGGGAGTACGGTTGGGTGGTTCAATGGGATCTGACTGAGCTGAAAGCATTCTAGTTAATTACTCGTGTACGTGCTGGTTATGGCGTAATTAGCCTCTATAGTGTCATAACGGGCGGCGCTACCCAACTTTTAGGGGAGGCAGATTAAGAGATACGGGACTACGGCAAAATAGCTAGTGGTTCTATGCGGTCAATGAGCTTCATCTAGTATGAGATTGCTGAAGCCGGCCTCCGGGATAAGCAGTTTTGACTGTGAGTCTATGCCTCGGCAGGGGCGACCGTTGACCGCAGGATTTCGGAGGATCTCGTTCAATAGGGCCACGACGTCACGGACGCTTAAAAAGCCCCCGACGAGCGCAGCACGCTCTCGAGCAGAAGAATAGAGCTGGGTAAATAGTGAACGGGGGAATTCCCAAGGACCGAGGAGTCCATCGAGAGTTTGGCGGTCGTTGCGACCGTCGCTCAATGCATCGGCTGCACTTGCGATACGCTTGGAAATAGTCGCTAAGAACATCGATCGCTGAGTGGAGCGGGAGAGAATGTTCAGTATGCCCAATAAGGCATGGTGAGTATCGCTCATGTACTCCTCGGGGGAGGTAGCTGCTGCGCGTGCCTCTTGGGCGCGCAGTACGCGGTCAGCAGGGTGATCGGCCGGACTCTGAAGTATTGAGTCAAAATCCTTGCCGTTGCGTTTCCAATCACCCGCAAGGCTAGGGACAATGAGATTCATCTTACTGTACAACCGCTCCGCGCTGTACGTTGACTCTTCCGTGACACCAACATTATTTTCCAAATCGGCTCGAAATCGCAAAATGAATGACTGCTCATCCGGCTGCGTGGCGTTGGCGGTAATCGGGAGAGAGGTATCCGCCTCCGCTTGCTTAGTTGGCTGCATTGCCAGGAAATACTGGGACTCATGGACGTACAGTCGGTTCCCCATGGACCGGAGGCGATCTGGGCTAGACGGGAGAATGAGGTGAAAGTACGGACTTGGGTCTTGTTCTGTGATCTTGCACAGAGTGCGATATTCTTTGAGTGTATCGCCTTTGCATTCTTGGACGATTACATTCGTTAGATTCCAGCCTTCTCCGAACAATTCAACAAAGACCTGCGCTAGGCCTCGAAGCTCATGCTCCGAGAGGGGCTCCGTAAAGGTAAAGGCAAGGATACGCTTATCTTCCGAAAAGAGTACACGCGGGATATTCGCCATGGTTTTCTGCCCGACTTCGTTTCGGCCGCGCAGTACGAAGCTTTTGCCGTCTGCCCCAGAGAAAAGGAGATAGCCACCTGCTTCCAGGCGAGCATGGGGTGCTAAGCGCAAGATATCGCCGCCGCCAACGGGAAAATTTCGCAGAGTGTCGCGCAGGAGGTGATCGAGGAAACTCTCCACGCAGAGCTGAGTTGCGAGCGTGCTGAAGGTTAAGGTTGACCATGCTGCCGAGTCCTTCGGAAGTTCAGCTGCGGTTTCGATCACGAAATCACCGCTGCGATCATAGAGGCGGACGTGAGTTTTAAAAGTTGCAGGTACCGGGTTCGGATTGCCAGGCTCAGGCTCGACCTCGAGAAGCTCTCCGGAATGAAGAAAACTCAGGAGGAAGGATCCGACTGTTCGCCCAGCTGCCCGTGAGGGGTCGACGCCTTGTGTGAGCGCGCGACTCTCAAGAAAGGCTTCGATGACTTTATCGATGACATCAGCGCCGGCCCGATTGTGCATCAGCCCCGGAAGGTGCTGGAACAGATAGCAGCCGGAGCGGGAGTGTAACAATTCAGCCTGCGTGAGGATTCTCAACTGTTGTGCTACCGTATCGTGAGTGGTCTCGCATCCAGGATTAAATTGTGCAAGTTGACGAACGATTGGAGGAATGCTTCGAACATGAGACGTGTCGGCCCGACCGGCGTCGTCAAGAAATCCAAAGAGCAGAATTGCTGAAGCGATATGCGGGTCCAGCTCCGGAATCTTCAACTCGGTGAGTGCCGCGGCAACAATGGGCTGCTGTCGGTGCAGCGGCTCGAGTCGCGCAATCACTTCGACTGGCAGCGCAGTCGTCCGTGGGTCGGAACGCGGAGATTCGTGTGATAGGTGGCTCATATACAGCAGCCTTGGTGACGGCATATGATACCGAGGCCTGAGATTCTATGGAAGCGGAGCCCAAGGCTGCGCAGAGGTTAAAATGATGAGTAATAATCGGCGCTTGCTAATCTCAGGCATTGACGTGCGACATCATTTCAGGCGGGTAGCGTGTACCCTGGGCGGCTCCCGGAGGAAATACTGCGTCGAGATCGGCGAGTTCTTGGCTGGAAAGCTGGATGAGTAATGACGCGCAATTTTGCTCCAGATAGTCTCTGCGCTTGGTGCCGGGGATGGGAACAATATCGCTGCCCCGGGACAGTACCCAAGAGAGAGCTAGCTGCGCTGCGGTGACTCGTCGTCTTTGCGCAAGTGCTTCGAGCGCAGTAATGAGCCTTTGGTTTTTGTCGAGGTTCTCACCCTGAAACCGCGGAGTGCGACGGCGATAATCGTTTTCAGGGAGATCTTCCGCTGACCTAACTTTCCCCGTCAGGAAGCCTCGACCCATGGGGCTGTAGGCCACGAAGCCAATACCGAGCTCTCGACATGTCGGCAAAACTTCATGCTCGATATCGCGGGACCATAATGAATACTCTGACTGCAGCGCCGTTATTGAATGCACCGCGTGCGCTCTGCGAAGTGTTTTAGCTCCGGCTTCGGACAGTCCGATGAAGCGAACTTTACCTTGCTCCACCAGGCTGGCCATCGCCCCGACAGTATCTTCGATGGGGGTGTTTGGATCGACTCGGTGAAGGTAGTAGAGATCGATGCAGTCGATACCAAGGCGTTTAAGGCTCGCCTCACACGCTTGCTGCACATACTCGGGCTTTCCGTTGAGAGTACGTTTCATGGGGTCAGTGCCGCGCTGAATACCGAATTTCGTGGCGACTATGGCTTGATGGCGCTTCCCTTTCAGAGCCCGGCCGAGAAGCTCCTCATTCGTGAAAGGACCATACATGTCTGCGGTGTCGAAGAAATTGACACCCAATTCGAAAGCGCGATGAATCGTAGCAATCGACTCCTCATCGTTTCGCTGTCCGTAAAAGTCGCTCATACCCATGCAGCCAAGACCCAGCGCAGAGACTATAAGGTTTGAGCTTCCCAATTTCCTTTTCTCAATCATATCCTGAATGCCCCGTCTGAGTTGCCCGGAGAGTATCACTGAGGCGACGCCGCGCTTTCAAGGCTTCTCGTGTATGCTCAGCTTACCTATCGGGGCGCTCGCTAACCAGCGGAAAGTACTATGTCTTTACTTTTTTACGCTGTGCCGGGGAGATGGTTGATACATTTGGCCGCCTTGTCCGTCTAAGGTTGTATGCGAAACTATCTTTGTAGCCGGTACTGGCAGCCCTGTCCAAAACTGCACTTGTTGGCGGTACTTGCCTGCCTCTTAAATCTTGGAACAGTGTTGCCGGTTCAGGCTGAGGACTTAGCGGATCATTTAGGAATAAGCATGAAAAGTGAATCAAAGACCTGTGAGGCAGCTTGTGGACTGCCCGACTCTGACGAGGAGCTGAGAAAGGTTCTTTCCCCGGAGCAGTATCGTATTGTGCGTCAGAACGGAACCGAACGGCCCTTTCAGAACGAATTTTGGAATAACCATCGTCCTGGCATCTATGTAGATGTGGTATCTGGGGACCCGCTGTTTAGTTCTACCGATAAGTTTGACTCTGGCACCGGATGGCCTAGTTTTACCAAGCCGTTGTCGACCGAAGCTGTAGTCGAGAAGTCGGATGTTTCTCATGGCATGGTTCGTACCGAAGTTCGCTCGAGTAAGGCCGACTCGCATTTGGGACATGTTTTTGATGACGGTCCGGCGCCCACTCGTTTGCGATATTGTATTAATTCGGGATCGCTGCGCTTTATTCCATCGGAGGACCTGGAGAAGGCGGGACTTGGCCAGTACAACTCCCTTTTTACTAAGAGCGCGAAGTGAGTCGTCGAATAGCTTCGATTGTGGCGATAGCGATTGGCGCACTGATCGCGAGGTCGATCTTTGTTGCGACAGGCGGTAGTTCATCCTTCGCGGCTGAGCAAGATATGAGAGACAAGGAGAAAACGGTTGTGAATGCTACGGAATCCATTGTTCTGGGTGGCGGCTGTTTCTGGTGCATCGAAGCAATCTTTCAGGGGTTCAAGGGTGTAGGAAAAGTCGAATCCGGCTATTCAGGTGGCGCGGAGGCAACCGCGCATTACGAAGCTGTAGGTTACGGAAATACCGGACATGCTGAGGTTGTCAGGGTCTACTTTGACCCGCAGTTGATTTCTCTCGACCAAATACTCACGATTTTCTTCCATGCGCACGATCCCACAACGCTCAATCGTCAGGGAAACGATGTGGGCAGCCAGTACCGTTCTGCCATCTTTTACAGCAGCCCTGAGCAAAAAATAGCAGCTGAACGAGTTCGCGATACGATTGCCGCTGAAAAAATTTGGGGAACGAAGGAGCTTGTAACGGAAATTTCGCCACTCAAGGGGTTCTTTCGCGCTGAAGATTATCACCAGAACTACTATGCCAATAATCCGTCCCGGGGATATTGTTCTATCGTTATCGCTCCCAAGGTGCAGAAGATTCGTCGAGAGTTTTCCGCGCTGCTCGCTCAGTAAGTACATGCTGCGGATACGTTTGGCCAGCTGCTGATCTTTGGGTTCAGATTTAGTTCCCGCACTGCGCGGCTATGTCCGCATTCCAAAATATTCTGAGTCTGTCAGCGCTTGGTCCAGCTACAAGCCAGGGAATGGATTCGAGACGTGAGGCTGCAACACCGGTATCCGACTCGACGATAAGCGCTTGTGCCCGTAAGCCTTCAAAGTTTGCTTGCAGCGCCGGGTCTTGGGGATCGAAGCCGTCCTGATTCCGCAGGGCGCGCAGGAAACGATCATTTCTCAGTCGATGCTCTGCAGCTCTCGGCCGCCTTGCCAAATAGCCCCCGACAATCGGCTTCTCATGGATGGTTTGGCGGTACATGGCATTTTGTTCCAGGGGGGCAAGGTCAATCACAGCCCTTACGACCGCGCAGTTTTTGATCGCCAGGACCGGAGTTCCAGCCGGAGGCAATTCAGAACTGAACACGGGGCGCGGAAAATTCTCAGTCAACGCTGCGAGCGACAACAAAACGAGCAGGAGTCTTCGAGCGCTTGAAATTGCGCCTTGATTCAGGATCGCGATAGCAGCGTATATGAAAAATATACTCATGACTCCAAAGCGTGCCGGGACTGAAGGAAAGGCCGGGAGAATAGCGGCTAGACTGGAGTAGACTGGTAAATGAATTGAGAGAGTCCCTGCAAAATGCAGCGCGGGTCCGAGGCTAAGCAGCACAAAAAGCGTCAAGCAAACGATACAGCTCAACACCCATGACCCTGATTGGGCACTACGTTTGATCTGTGGCAGAGAAACTAGCAGCAGCGCCAATGCCACCCATCCCAGGTAGAGGCCTGTTTCGGATTCGTTCAGCGGAGAATTAAATTTCCAAGTGGGAAGCCAGACACTGATCGTCTGCACTGAGTGGGGATAGAAAAAGTCTAATACATCAGCTGAATGGAGCAGCGGATTGTGATTAGGCGTATAGGCTCCCGAACGTAGAAGCTCAGACATAGCGCTGAGCTTCCAAAAACTTGCGAGCCCGCCGCAGCTCAGTCCTAGAAGCGGAGCTAGGATCCACTGTATCCCGTGTCTTCCGCCCAGCGCGACGTTGCAACTCAGCAGAAAAATTCCAAGAAGAGTGAAATAGGCATAGTAGGGATTGAGCAGGGGCAGGCTGGCGACCGCGAGGGCCATCCATGCTCCATCTATGCAAGCTTGGCGAAAGCTCGTGCGAGTTCGAAGTAAGCGATCGAAACAGATTATGACTGGAAAGAAACACAGGAAGTTGAGGTGCCCGCCGTCCAGGTGGGCGGTAAAGTAGGGGTGTAGGGTAAAGCACAGGCTTAGCACTCGAGGCAGAAGTGCCGAATCAAAGAAGCGACCGAGAAAGGCCGCCATAGCTAGGTAGTTTAAGCAGAAGCACAGCACGCAAAGAAACGAGAATAGCAGTACCGGGTCAGTATGCGGCGCGAGCACCCCGGCCGGCAGGCTCAGAAGCTCCACGGTAGCGTGCAGAAGTACGCTCGATCCCTCGGGGTAAAATAAATACTGGGTGAAGTAAATTGGTAAGCTCTGAGCAAGGGCGTGGCGATGCCACCACAGAGTCCAGATGAATTCAAGGGCATCCCGATGTCGGCTGGGCACGACTGTCGAGAAGTATGCGCCTGAACTTCCAAACCAGCCGAGAATCGTGATGAGGGCCAATCCGGAGTAAAGGTAACCTCGATACGCACGGGAGTCTTGGCTGCCTCTAGCGGGTAGATTTGGCGCGATAGCGGGAGCGTTCGAAGGAGATGTGCCCAAGTTCCGTGACTCGTTAGATTCATGGGGAACTATAGCGCATTTGAATCTGTGGTCCTAGGTCAGCCTTCGAGCCATCTGTCGGCAGGGCCGCACACGTGCGAGACTCAAAGCAGGTGGAGGCAGTCATATGCGACAAGTCGAAGTTCTCAAGCATGGCATTTATCTTACCCTAGGTATCTTGCTCAGTATGTCGCTTACCGGGTGTGGCGGAGGAGGCTCGAAGGCTTACTATTATAACCGCAATACGACCATTGGGCAGGAGTTGAGTGATTTGCAGGGCGCTCTGCAGCGCGGTGCGATCACCGAGGACGAATATCGCGCTCAGCGCGAGCGAATCCTAAATCCTGAGAAGCCATAGCTGCTCATTGCTGCGGCGTTCCATTTGATTCATCTGGTTCCATGTGCACCATGACGCCATGCACTGAAGGCAAAGCTCGACGCACAGCAGTCTTCACTTTTCCGCTCACGATATGAGCCTCCCTAAGTGACAGCGTTGGATCGGCGTGTACATGCAGGTCGACAAAGTAGACTAGTCCAGATTTGCGGGCAAAAACCTTCTCGATATGGCGAGCCTCGGGAACAGACGCAGCGGCCGTTCGGAGCTCCGATAGAAAAGCTTGATCGGGCGCGCGGTCCATCAACTCAGCAAAGGACGCCCGCACAAGACGCCAGCCGGTGATTGTGATGACGAGAGCGCAAAAGAGGGCTGCAAAATCATCGGCGGGTTCCCAGCCGGGACCACCCCAGAGGCCGATTGAGATTCCGATGAATGCCGCAGCCGATGTTATGGCGTCTGAGCGATGGTGCCAGGCGTCTCCCTTGAGGGCTGATGACTCGGTCTCTTCGCTTACTTCAGCAACGCTGCGGTATAGGATTTCTTTGGTAATGACGACGGCCACCAACACGGGCAAGGTGAAGAGTTCGGGCAGGTGGTGAGGAGTGATGATTTCGCGAACGGCAACGATGGAGATGGCGACCGCGGCGCCGAGCAGCATCAGACCGACGATTACTCCCGAAACAGTCTCCGCTCTGCCGTAACCGAAGTGGTAATCCTCGCTGGCCCCCCTTTTTGCGATCGACAGGCCCCGCCATACAATCAAGGAAGATATGACATCTGCGCCTGATTCGATGCCGTCGGCAATAAGGGCATAGGAATTGCCGATAATTCCCGTGATAACCTTGATGAGCACAAGTCCGGCATTGATCAGGGCTCCGCGTTGGGCCGCGGAGACTGCCGCGCGGACGCGTTGGTCGAGCTCAGTCATGGCTCATTTCCTTTGCCAAGATTAGTCGTGGAGCGGGAGAGATAACCGACCATTGCCAAGCAAAAAGCCACTACGATGAGACTCATGGCCGTGTACTGCACGTCGTACCATTCAAACCATTGGAAGCACAGGGCCGTAAGAAATGACGCGAGAGCCAACCCTATACCTGCGAGAGGCGTCACCGCCCATAACAATGCGGCCACACTCAGGAACGAGTAGTAATAGCAGGTTAGTTCGGTAAAGATGGGAATAGCCGTGGAGCCCAGCACTAGAGCGGCCCACAGCGGCAAGCGGCTGCAGGCTGCAATCAGCAGGAGAAGGTATACCGCTTGGACGCCCCGCAACAACCAGACGCGGCTTCCGAGGGACTCCAGTCGTAGCTGTTTCCAGGGCCCATACGGCTCGGTCGACAGCGACTCCTTGGTGAGTTCGCCTCGCTGCTCAAGATGGAAGCTCACAACGAAGCTGAGTCCCATGTTGTTGGTCAATGGTGTAGCGAGATGTTTGACGCTGTTGGCTGCAAATTCTCGATAAGAATCGCTGCGCCCAGACTGCAGGTGGCCAAGCAGCCCAAGGGCAGCCAGAGCAATGAAAAATCCGAATGCAAACCGCAGCTCTAATCGCTCGAATCGAAGGCGGCGCTCGCGCAAACAGCGTGCAAGAAATCTGCTAAGCGGACCTAAGAGGATGAAGCCGGGAAATATCCGGAGCGCCGTGGCGTATGCCAATAGAGCCCCCGACAGCGCTGATTTACCGCGTTTCATGCAGCACAAGGAAAGCATAATCCAGCAAAGCCAGTCGTGCCGGAATAAGCTGCCACCAGTCCAGAAGAATCGGCCTGGAATATTGGTTCCCCAAAATAACACAGCCGCGCAGGCTGCCTCGAAGCCGAATCCCCAGAGCACCATTAGCCAAGCGATACAAAGAAAGAGGGAGTCCACGTGAGCCAGAAGCAGGACCGACTGATCGGTTAGCGGTAGAATGGAAATAATAGCTGCCGGGAGCAAACGCCAAACGGGAGTCCCGTTGTAACCATGATCCTGCCGCAATTCGAGCCAGCGAGCAGGAGCCATTCGTAGGCGAAACCAGGAGACATCGCGGCGAAAGGCATCCCAGCCCTCGGAAGTAAATTGCTGCTTACACTGGCTGTCCTTCAATACTTCCGTCGTTGGGAGAAGTAGATTGGTTCTTAGACTTCGCATGCGGGCATGGAGCGTTTGCTCGCTTAGCCCATCATCGATATCGGCCTGCGCAGTGCAGTCATAGAGACCCGTATAACCCACCTGCGGAAAGTACTTGGCGCCCATGTAGTAGTGATAGAAGTCCCAGTAATGCACCGGCCGCGGGTAGTGAAAATTGAAGAAGTTCCACCAGCAGCAAAAGGCCAGCGCCGCAGTTACGCCCAGCGCTTTATGTGCGGCTCGCATGGGGCGTTCAGCACCGGAGCAGCGCCGAAAGACTGCGCAGCATAGCAAAGCGATTAAGCCAAATGCTGCGATGAAGGGACGCAGAGCATCGACTCGAGCTTCGGTCAGGAAGGGAATGAATGGTAACGGGATGCCGCGAGACTGGCGGAGAGGCTCCCACCAACTGGGAATTTCGTCTAAGACGAGGAGCCTTGATACAGCAAAATTACCATCTCCCTGTCCGGCACGTGCGCGGATGTATCGATAGCGAGCGGCATGCGGAAGCTCGGCAAAGCGGGAGCGCAATCCTCGCGCCTCGTAGATCGGGGGAATGAGGGTGAGGGGCTGCCAGTTGGCTCCATCCAGGGAGCCTTCGACTCGGTAACTATCATTATTGTCGGCTTGCAGAATGAGTGCGCGAACTTCCTTTGGCTGCGAAAAGTCCAAAACAACCGCAGCTTCCTGGCTGTCGAGGATTTGACTGCCGGGCGAATTCCAGGTTGCTCCTTCGTCCAGGAGGGGAAGGGAAGAAATTGCCGAATCAATCGCTGTCCTGCTCGGACTTAACCAGACGGTAGCGGAGGACACTGGGGCGGGAGAGCCGCCTAGGTCGTCAGCAACGCTAAGAGGCGGGAATAGTAAGCACGCGAAGCAGAGCAGTGCGAGGCGGTACGCCAGAGCGGCAAAGGCAAGGCACGGAAAGGTACGGTGCAGAAGGTGCCGCAAAAGCAGATGCTCCTTGAGAAGAGGATTGAGAGAGAAATAGCATCAAAATAGGCGTTGAGGTAGGGGGAGTGCAGCACTACACTGGTGTCGTGAGTCGAATTCGAGCGGGCAGATTAACCGAGAGCTACCTTTCCCTCTCTCTTGAGGCGATGGGAGTCTTTCGCATTGCTTTTGGCCTTGTCCACCTTGCCGACTTGATTCGACGCTGGCCAATGATTGAATTGCTGTACTCCAACAGCGGAGTACTTTCGAATCATTATCTGCTCTTTCAACCGCCAGGCCCCCAATATTTTACGCTCCTCAGCGCATTTAGCTCTCCCGCCCAGGTTAAAGTATACTTCGCGCTTTTAGGGCTGGCGACAGCGCTCTTCACGCTTGGCCACCGCACTCGTTTGTTTCACGTGATCTGCGCGATTGGGTTCATCAGCCTCCATCAGCGCAATGTTCTCATAGAGTACGGAGGTGATGTAGTATCGAATATCTTCTGGGTACTGACGATCTTTCTGCCTTTGGGGTCGCGCTGTTCTCTCGATGCGGCCGAGCAGGGCAGTAAGCGGAATTCCGCGCAGCCAAGATTCTTTTCCCTTGCT
>JAYRHW010000038.1:0-9752 GCA_041907145.1 Bdellovibrionota bacterium | reverse complement strand
GGGATCCTCACCCGACGGCACTGAAGCACGGTATTTATGCCGAGGTGCTGGCGCCTTACATCCTGTCGATCACTCGGTAAAGATTTTCTTTAGTTCTGCATAAACAGGACTCGACTTGCGTAGCGCCACGCCAAACCGCGCATCCAGCGCATCTGCCGTCAGGTAGAGGTATTCGGTCCGGAAGTAGGGGTCGCTCTCTATTGCCGCTGTCATAGCGCGGTAATGGGGGAATGGCATGTACAAGATATCGGGGGGCACTTTCCAAAGTTTCTCGGCTGCAAATCCCGTGATGAAGCGGCTGTCATGCAAGCCGGTGAGATCGACGATAGTCTTGTCGATATTCATTAGTCCAAGCAGTCCAACTTCCGTGGCTGCAATCTCGGTGGAGGAGGGGAGAGCGGAGACGGCATCAAGCTTAGCCCAGCTCTTCTCGTAGCGGGCATGATAAATCTCGTTCAGATTCCAGGGCCGGTGCCTAGCCACCTGAATCTCATGGATCGCGTCAGCAAGCGAGTCGAATTGAAGCGTAACTGCCGCTGCGACGCAGAGCAAAAAGACAGCGGGGAACCTTACTCTCTGCAGTTTTTCCGTCAGCGCGTATCGAGCTTCCGCCCAGCGCTTGAGCTGCACTAGGGCTTCTGTGCTCACGGCACAAAGGAGCGGTAAGGCGGGGAAATAGAAGCGGGCATGTTCTCCCATAATAGGAGTGACATACAGCAGTTGATATCCCGCAAAAAGCGTCGTCGAGGCAAGGAATGCTGCCTGACGACGACTGAAGCTTCGTCGGAGGAGTAACATTTGGGCACCAATGGCAAGGACAACCCAGGGTAGAGCGCTGAAAAAAAGAAGCAGGTAGTGAAGCGTAGCGCCCTTAAAGAAATCATAGAAGGCCGGGTCGTAGAGCGTGCTCGATTTTACGTAGAATGGATTAGGCAGCCAGCTTCCGAAGTAAACTCGCGCGGCCGCTACTTGAAGCAGGACGACTGCCGAGACCTTGAGAAATTCAACGCAGCTGTGACGAAACGTAGCCTGCAGCAGGAGCCATGCCGGCAGCAAAAGTAAGAGGGCGTCTGGCCGAACGATAAAGGTTAGTCCAATCCAGAGGGCCGGCGCACGGGCTGAGGAAACTCGCTCGCTTCTTTGTTCCATCAAGCCGAGAGTTGCCGTTATCCAAGCGAGGCTGAAACAGGTGTCCATACCGCTGGTCATATGCACGCTCAGCTCGGGGGCAGCTGCGCCGAGGATAATCGCAACAAAGAGCAGTTGCAGCCATCGTTCCGCGGAGCTATCAGCCGGGCTGGATTTCCAGGCCCGGATCAGGAGCAACAGGATACACAGAGCGCCAGAGGAAGCGCTCGCCCACCAGAGCGCAAGGGCTGGAGTGGTCCATGAAACAGAAAGGAAAGGAAGGAGATAGAAAAAATAGCCGAGGCTGGTCAGCCCGTACGTCGGGCGGTTATCAGGGTTCCAAGAAATGTCGCCGCCAGACAGCCAATGGCGGGCATAGCGAGCAAACATAAAGGCATCGTCCCACAGCGCTGTGCCGGTCCACTGGGCGGCCAAGTACAGCAGAATCGGCGCTAGAGCTATACATAGTCCTGGGACGAAGCATGCTCGCCGGTATCTCCTCAGTAGTTCAGAATGCATAGTATGATGTTTGACGCGGCGAGTGCGCCGGTCAAGGGGGTATGCGTCTCCGTATGCAGTAAGGCCCGCCTTCGAAAATTAGAGCAGCGAGTGCGCGGGATTTTTTGCCTCCCGAGGAGCGCTCGCATCGTTTCTAGGGCCTGTCTCGGGCATGTATTTGCCGTAATGCGTTGCGGTACACTCAGGGCAGAAACCGTGAGAGAAGCTGGCCTCGGATCGGCTGCTCAGGAAATCTTCCAACGGCAGCCATTTCCCATCGAGGTGCACCTTGTGGCAGTAAGCGCATAGAGAGATAAGCCCTTCGAGATACTTGATGTGGCTAACGAGGCGCGCCGTATACCAGAGCACCAGGGCTCCCAGCGTTAACGCGATGGCCGACTCAGAAAATGCCTCGATATAGTTGAAGGGAACTTTGGGCTGGCCAAAGACCGTATTCGCGAGGTCAAAAGCCTCGTCCGCCCAGATTAATGCAATCTGCACCGCAAATCCTATAGCCTGAAAGACGAGCAGACTTCGTAGCGCCGAGTTACGATTGAGCATTGGCATCCGTATGCAGAGAGGTTTATTCAGCTGAACTCTCAAAGCTTAGAGGGGTGACCGCAGCGATTTATTCATCAGGGCGAATTTTCCAATACAGAGGCAGGGTTACCCCTAGGCAATTTGGCTATCAAAACGGCCAGAAAAGGAGCCGCGCAATCGCGATTTGCCCGGCGGCTGCTCAGGCTTGGGGCCGTGCTGGTGCATGCTTCAAATTGACCGATAACGTTACTTATCGGTCAATTTATGGAGGGCTGTGAGTAAGAGGATGTCCACCGTGTTTAGCGGCCATGCTCGCAGGAGCCTATTCTATCGAGTGTAGCTCCTGCCCGACCAGGCGCTTGGCGATAAAGGAGCCAGCAGAGACCCCGTGTGCAGCGTCGAAGCGAAAGGGGCCATAGGATACTGACTGTTGCTCCCCTCTTTCCAGTTGAGCGGGGACTCCGGCCGCGGAGCCCGCCGTTACCAGGGCACGAGCCAACACCATCACGGCATCATAGCCGCGCGAGGCAATGGCGGTCGGCTTTTGCCCATACCTGCGCTCGAAGCGTTCGATAAAGACGGGATCGCCTGGATCTTCGATGTAGATACAGACGGATCCTGAGAGGATATCGCGGAAGGCCTGGTCAGAGCGAAATTCGCAAAGAGTATCGACCGAGATGAAAGGTATGGAAAGCGATAGGGCTTTTGCCTGCTTCAAGAACGCTAAGGAGGCCTCTTGGGAAGCAAATCCCCCGACGAAGGCCTGAGGCGCAAGGCGCTTCACCTTGGTAAGCCAAGATCGAAAGTCGGCACTGCCCATCGGGAAGGCTTCCTTAGCAACCTGGGTAATCCCCCTCGGGGGGCTGCGGTCTAAAAGGTTGCGAAAGGTACCCCAATAGGGATCTTCATCTAATACATAGGCTACCTTGGTAATCCCGAGTCTTGCCGGCGTTTCCAGCAGGGTACTGAACTGCTTTTCCTCGGAGGGGAACATGGTAAACGCATACCGCAGGGCCCCTTTCGGGTTCATAGTTTTCGAACCGGCACTTGGCGTAATAGTGGGAAGCTTCGCACTCTCTATCAGGGGCAAGGCGCCCTGAAATGAATCCGCCCAGGTTGGCCCGACCAGTAACTCAACGTGATCCACTTCAATGAGCTTTTTGACCGCCTTAACCGTCCCCGGATTATCGCTCTGGGTGTCCTCAACAACTAAATGCAGTTCGGGCTGTGCGGCGCTGCGCTGGGCATTCCATTCGTCGATGGCAAGCTCGACCCCCTGCAACTCTGGCACTCCCCAGCTGCCGCCTACCCCGCCGGAAAGAGACAAGGCAGCGCCGATCCTCACGAGGGGTGCATGGCCGTTGGGCGGACTCTCGGTTAGTGCGGTTGTGCCGGCGAGCAAAATGAACAGGGCGAGCAGCGGTAATTTCATCATGCAATCGACCCTAGCATAGGACCACAGGCTCTTCCAAAGCGTACCTTCTCGCTGGCCTTCTACGAAAATCTCCTAAGTCGTATCGTGTAATCATTGAGCTTTTTATCGGTAACATTCGTTCTCTGCGCGGATCTGATCGTTTGGCGTTCTCCTTGCACTGTTGCCTGTCATAGTCAGGCGCGGGGGATCTTTGAAAGTAATTTTCGGGAACCTGCGCCAGACGATGTTCACCCCTTCCCTCGCCATAACCCGTCTTCGCGACAACCTCGGCGATTTAAGTGCGTTGTTCGGGGGCATATTCCTCATTTCCATCTGCCTCTTCACTCTGGCCTTCTATCGTCGCTCGCCCGCGATCACGATTGTTCATCATAACGGGCTGCTGGTAGGAGATCGTACGATTGAACCCGGGGTAATTCGGATAAATCCCGCGCTTCCCAGCGACCTCTCTGGATTGACCCTCAGCGGTATCCTGGAGATGCGTCGGCACCTGGTGTCGTTACAGCCCGGGCTTTCCTCTGCCTACTCCCCTACCCCCGAAATCTACTCCGCTATCAATCCTAAGCACCCCTGGTTCGGTATGATCGGGTTCTATTATTTCGGCATTGGAGCAAATGTCGATGTAGGTCCGGCGGTAGCTTCTCGTCTGCTCTTAAATCCCGCGCTGCTCGTTGAGGCCGAATTCACCGGACTGAGTATTTGGGACGATGGGCGGCTGCGTTGGAATTTTGAAATTGCTGGTTTGACCGAAGTTTCCGGCAAGGACTTCCCTCTCCATCCCCTGCTTCGAAAAATTGAATGGAATGCACAGGAGCGCCGCGCCGCCGCATACTACTCGGTTAGTAAATTTCTGGAGGATGTCTCCCCCTTTATCGCCCAACCCCTGCGGCTCTCAGATGCCAGTGTTACGCTGCACGGGCTCAATGCACGCGATTGGGGGTATGATTTCCTCAGTGTTTCCAGCTCAGACAGCGCGGGACTGGGCGGAAATTTCGATCAAGTCGTAAAAAATGAGCAGCGCTTCGAAAGCAACGAACTATGCGGGGTGGCACCCGGCTGCAACTATATATCCCAAGCACCTCCGGCTCTGAGTGGCTTCCATATTGAGGTCCTGCCGGCACGATTGGGGGTGCGAATGTGGAGCACTGCACCAGGGGCCGGCCTGACAGATCCCGAGTTCAGCTTCTTTATTCATTTCGATTAGGAGGTACTACAATGCAAAAAGTTACTCCGATTCATCGTCGATGTTGTTTGGCCGATGGTGCCACTCTGCCCGAGTATGCCGTGCTTTTGTCTTTGGTGGCCGTCGTCTGTCTCGGCGGAATAAGAACCACGGGCGCAAATTCTCAATCAGCTTTTTTACGCGTGCGCTTTACGACCAGTGCCGGCCCTACGACCATTCCGCGGGTCACGCATGGATTCAACAGCGCGCCACGGGCACGAAACTTTAACGTCGCCCCCGATCGCTAAGAGCCCTCCAGGGCCCCTGCCGAGTGCTCTCCCCCCGCCTAGGCGAGTTTTACCGCTGCCGCTATACCGCGACCCGCTTTCGATAAGTCGCAGGTAGATATGCATGCGGGGCTCTATCAAAAATCGCTTAGTTACAACCGCGCCTGGCGCTACTATCGCAACAAGCGCGACCGCCAGTAGTTTTAATTTGTGGGGAAAGTATGCCAACACCGCAGCATGGAGAAAGTGAGCATTCAGGGCACGGCCGTCATTCAAAGTCAGAGCACGCTATGGGCCGCTCGGGATTCCAGGACCCGATTGCTACGACTCCCGATGGAAAGCTTGATATTTTAAGAGGATCGCTTAGAAAGGGCGGGAAGATCGACGCGCGAGTGCCCGGCGAGGCTGCTACGCCCACTATCGAGCAGCTGATTGCTTATATTCACAATAATCCCCCAACTGAGTCGGCGGTGAAAGCCTTCGAGCCCCTACGCAGCCGCGGACTGGTATTCCTTGGCACTCAGCCCGGAGACATGGGGCGCCTGGTAGTCGGGCTTCACGCCATCAAAGATGCCAATGCCCGGGAAATAATCAGCGGCTCGGCCACGGCCCTGATGATCGCCCAAGATATCGAGCCCGTGTTGAAGAAGCTCAGAGTTCCGACCGAGAATGTTATTTATTTGCTTCTGAAAGACGAGCAGTACAAGCAGGCGGTCTCCCTCTCAACGAACGCTGAACTGCGGCAAAAGTACCTCGGTCAAATCAACCGCGACACGGAAGCCTTTAAGACTTACACCGATATGCTGACTTTCGCAGTGGATCTAAGGGCCAGCGATATTCACTTTGAACCCTACAAGGATGGGCAGTACAGAGCCCGCTTCCGTGTGGACGGCGCGCTGCAGGACTGGGGCATGTCAATCGACGGCGAGCATGCCAAGCGTGTCGTTAGCTTGTTTAAGAATGAAGCAAAGCTAAAGCTGGACGAATCTAGACGCGCTCAGGACGGTGGTATTACGTTCGGGCCGCGCGTGCTAGCAACCAATCCTGACCTCGAAAATTTTAGTTTGCGCGTATCCATCATGCCGACCAATATCGGCGAGAAGGTCAACGTGCGCTTGCTTAATTCAGCTGCCTCGGGCGATCGCTTTGACCTCAAGAAACTAGGCTTTCCCGATGACATTCTTCGTCAGATCCTAAAGCAAGTCGCTTCGCCGCAGGGACTTATCATCGTTACGGGACCAACGGGTTCCGGTAAGACGACCACGCTGTATTCTATACTCATGCACCTCAATACTTCGGACGTGAATATCGTCACCATCGAAGATCCTGTGGAGCTCAATCTCGATGGTATTAACCAAGGGCAAGTTAACGAGGAAATCGGAAACACGTTTGAGCAAGCCTCAAGACGCTATATGCGTCAGGATCCGGACATCATCTTTGTCGGAGAAATACGAGACAAAGAAACTGCGCGTGTAGCACTGGCTGCTGCGAACACAGGACACTTAGTGCTTAGTACCGTGCATACGAATGACTCCGTGGCCTCAATCACTCGTCTCTTGGACTTGGGGGTGCTGAAGTCCCAGGTAGCAGACAGTTTGCGCGCGGTTATATCTCAGCGCTTGGTCAGAAATCTTTGTACCGATTGCTCTGAGAAATATGATGCCAAAGATGAGTTAAACGAAATGTTCGAGGAGCCCCTATTGCAGGAAAGCGTCATGCTCAGGCGCAAGGGCTCGGAGGAGGCCTGCGCCGGGTGTAGCAGCTGTGACGGGACTGGCTACAAGGGACGCACTGTCGTTCCGGAACTCTGGATTCCGGGGCGAAAGGAAAAGGCGCTCATCAACTCTGGCGTTAGCGCGCATCATGAGCTCTTTGCTGCTGCTGAAAGTGGAGGCATGAAGCCTCTGGTAATTAGAGCTATGGAGCTGGCCCTATCGCGAAAGACCTCGCTGCAGGAGCTGAGGGAGAACGTCTTCACCCCTATTGAGATATATGAACAACGCGAACGAATCGTGAAGGAGATTCGGGAACACGCGCGCCGAAAGATGCACTAGATAAGTGGGAACGTTGCTCCTTCCCTGCCCTCGCGTTTCGAAGGCGGGAAGGCGCTAACGTTCCTACTTATTCGCTAAGGCGCGGGCGTGAGTACCACCGGTCCAGCATCACTCGTGTGGGCTAATATCTGCCCAGAGTCGTTAATCGACGACGCATAGCTAAGATGCGGAGTCCCCGGAGGAACAGCCGAGTTTAGATCTAGTACGTGCCCACGAGACCACAGCACGGCCATAGAATCTCCGTCCGTCCTCAGTGAGCCGACAATCTGACCACGACGGTTAACACTTCCTGCATAACTGTCGGTGGTGCCGGGAAGCTCAGGAAGCAGAGACATTCCGCCACTCGATGCTTTCCAAGCGGCTGCCCTGCGAAGTTCGTCGGATTCCGGGTTGTCATCATAGTATCCACGGGTTATCGAGCCCACTACGACCCCATCTGGGTTCACGGCCGCAGCGTACGAAGCGCCGCCCTTAACAATAACTTGCGGGAAGATGACCATCTGTTGAGTCTCTAGGTTGAAGGCGAACCCCCGAATAGCGGAGCGGTCATATTCTGGATCTGAAGAAATCGAGGTGTTGCCCACAACGTGCTTCGAACCGACTGCGTGGGCGTACGTTCGATTACCTGGCAACAGAAGAATATTCCCACGCCGTACAATTGCTGAATGCGCGCACGAGGGCGATGTCGCACTGATTATTAGGGAAATCGTCCCGTCGTCATTGACTCCAGTGGCAGAAGCCTGGGGACAGCCTGGCGGAGTGGGGACTCTCCCTCCGATCCCATTGCGCCATACTACGGGGCGCTGGCCAAAATCTTCGGGTGATTCGGCATACTCCTCACCTACAATCAATCGACCGTTTGGACTTACCGCCCATGCCTTATTGTGATAGTCAGATTCTGGAAGTCCTGTTCCGGCAAAGTGCAGCAGCGGTAAAAGCACTGGCGCACCGGAAGTGTCCCACCGCACCGCCCTTAGTGATGAGTAGTCGGGAATATAGTTTCGAAAAATGGTTCCTACTGCGGCCCCGGAATTATCCAAATTTCCGCCGATAATATAAGGCTGATCCTGCTGCGGCATTACCCCCAAGGCGCGAACGGTGTACTGCTGCGCCGCTGATATGGCAGGAATTAGTGGCGCCGAGACTAACGCGAGAGTCAATGAGAATGTGGCGAGCTGAGGACGATTGAGTCTTGAAAGACAGGAAGTCAAAATGGACATAACAACCTCCTAAATAAACAAATGGGCGATGAATGGGCGCTAAAAACCGGCATCTTGAATATGCCATATTTTGGCATTTTATCTGTATCGATCGCTCCATGCAAACGCCACAAGACGGCAGAGGTTGTCAGAAATGCGTGATTTAGGTGAGGAACGGTCGGAGTAGGTGCGAATGGGATGTTAAAATACGAAATTCTCGTAGTGAAAATGGACCGACCTATGCGGAAATAACCCCGGTATATTAGCCCGGAAGCTTCGGCTGGTGTGTCCCTGCCTCGCCAGCAAGCACGAGCACCGCGTTGCAGGCTAGTTCAAGGCATAGAAGATCGCGGGGCCCAAGCTTGATACGGCGGCGTTCTTCTTCAGTGCGGCCCGTCACGATACGCAGCCAGCAAACTTCTTCACCGGAGAGGCGTCCGTGCTGTCCGCGCGGTTTGTCGCGGTAAAGTTTGATCAATGTATCGGACTCCCCTTCTTTATCTCGACCTTGCAAAATCACGTTTTCGTCCAGTGATTCTACGCCGTACAAAAAGGCGCGGGTGGTGGCCCAGAGGCCACCGATGGCGTCGAGCGGAACAGTTAAATTCAAAAAGCCGGGCGCCTCGGCGGATTCAACGCCGTTCACGACTGGAGTGTAGTAGATTCTAAGACCGGTAGGCTCGGGAACGAGCTGAAGACTGCCAAAGGACTTGTTGATTGAGAATGTGACGCCACCTAAATACATAACCTATTCCTAATTAAATCCTTTATGTTCACCGGCACTTAGTCTGCCCTGCAACGTCTCTCTATGCTTCTACGACATTTCCAGCCTAGTTACAAAAGCAAATCATTCACCCGCCTCCTTCCCGCCGCTGTCGAGCAGTACGTTATGCCGCTTAATTTATTGTTATCAGCTAGTTAGAGTCCTTCGCCATTGCCCTTTGGCTTCCTTGAACGGTCGTCTTGTCCTGCTGCTCTGGCAGGGACCTGCTTGGTCGCCAGGGGCTCGCGCCCTCGTTCGACGCCGCGGGCAATCTTTCGCTGTTCACGGCTGACATCGATTTTGGCATTCGCCGCCTTTGCCTGCTCGAGTTCACTTGCGGGAGCCTTCTCAGTTGTTGGCTTCTCCAGAGCTGCTGCCTTTGGAGGCGATTCGATATCATCCTTCATAAAGGCAGTGACGGAGCCGCGAGGCTTTCCTCCGCGTGGCACCAAGCTGATCTTGAAGGGTCCCGAAGGCTCCTCGAACTTCTTTTCCAACTCGGTATCTGTCTTCCGCGCAGGATCTCCAGGTGCGGGCGCTCCGGGCTTGGCTCCAGGGGCGGAGCCGACACGAAACGAGGTTTCGCGCTGCTCCTGAGAAAGGATCTGCTCGTCGACCCAATCAGCGAGACCAATTTCATCGTTTTCGTGTTTTTCAAAGTGCGTGATGAATTCTCTGCCTTCCCAAGT
>JAYRHW010000037.1:0-2823 GCA_041907145.1 Bdellovibrionota bacterium | reverse complement strand
TCCTATGCCAAGCCCGGCGATGATTCGAACAGTAATATTTTCATGGTGCCAGTTTCGGGTGGTCAACCTGTGCAACTAACTAATCTGACGGGTAGAAACACTACTCCTCGAGTCTCTCCTGATGGACACCAGATCGCCTACTCCACCGATAGATTCTGGCCGGGCTGGGATGTTTGCGTCTGGAACGTCACCAATAAAACGGAGAGCTGCCCGCTGCAGGGCAAGATATCCTATTGCCGCCCTGCCTGGTCTCCCTCGGGTAAACTCATGGCCTACTCAGTCGGCACACTAAATATGGTGGATATCGGTTTTATGGCGATGACCGATAAAGATAAGCGTACCGTTACAGAACTAAGCGGCAAGGAATATGACGCAACGTGGTCGCCTTCCGAGTCATTGATAGCGTTCGCTTCGGAATCCGACACGGCCGGCGTCTTCAACCTTTATGTCGTTGATCTGCAAAAGAAGGTTACGCCCCTTTTAAAATCCTCATATTCGACTCGCTACCCGAGCTGGTCTGGAGTCCGTACCTTTGATCTAGAAGCCAAGCGAATTCGTGAGGCGGCGAAAAAGGAGGAGCAGCTTCGGGCGCAGAAAATGGCCGAAGCAGCCGCCACCGCGGTTGCTGCCTCTGCGCCTTCATCCCCCGCTCCGGAGAAGCCTTGAGACTTCTTGTGCGAATTTCTCTCGTTACGATTGTCCTACTATTCGCGATCAATGCCTTGACCTCCTGTAGCCCCTTTTACGTCATGCAAGCTGCCTATGTTGAGTCGGGAATCCTGCTTCGCAGGCAGGATATCTCCGACGTACTGCTCGATCCCAGCACAACTGACGCCGAGAAGAGAAAACTAGCGCTCGTTTCTGATGCCAGGAAGTTTGCTCTGTCCATCGGACTCACTCCCGGTAATGCTTTTACCAAATACTCGCGGGTGGACTCTGACGTTCTGGCCTGGGTTGTCATGGGCTCCAAGCCTGACGCCTTTGAGCTTTACACCTGGTGGTTCCCGATCGTGGGCTCGGTGCCGTACAAGGGATTTTTCTCCAAAGATTCAGCAGATTTCGAAGGGCAAAGGTTATCTAAGCGCGGGTACGAATTCTTCGTTCGAGGCACCGATGCGTTCAGCACATTAGGCTGGTTCAATGACCCGGTGCTCTCAACAATCCTGAAGCACTCCGATGTGCGGATTCCTAACACCATTATCCATGAGTCCCTACACTCGACCGTTTGGATTCCAAACTATGTCGATTTCAACGAAAGTTTGGCGAATTTTGTCGGTACCCAAGGCGCCTTGGAGTTCTATAAGTCGCGTGCGGAGGCTTGCGGCACGGCTTGCAGCGAAGAAGCCAAGAAAACTTTGATCGCCGCTCAGGAGGACTACAATCGTGAGTTCGAGTTCGCTGACATAATCGAGAATCTATACTCCGAGCTCAACACTCTCTATCAAGGCCCTCTCTCGCGGGAAGAGAAGCTCGATAAGCGCACCCGCATTTTTGAGGCGCACTTAGCGCCGCTGCGAATTCGCTATCCTCAGATGAAAACATTCAAGGAAATAAACAACGCCGAGATCATGCAAGTGCGAGTTTATCTGACGAAGCTTCGTCTATTTAGGGATGCGTTTGAGCGTACTGGGTCTAACTGGTCAGCGTTTTTGGATCTCCTGCGCTCGATTAAGGATCGCGTCAAGGACGACAAGTCTCTGAGCCCATTTGAACTACTCCAGCGAGGCGTATGAACTTTGCCGATCGTCTCATTGCATCGATTGCACAAAGCAAGAGCTTTATCGTGGCCGGCTTCGATCCCCAGATCGAAGCTTTTCCTCAATGCATCCTCGATGATGCAGCCAAGAGAACCTCTTCCAATGACGAGGCTGTCTACGCCGCTTTGGTCAATTTTCACCAGCTAGCGCTGGATGCGCTGGTCGGAAAAGTCGCAGCAGTGAAGCCCAATATCGCTTTCTTCGAGCAGTACGGCATCGCGGGTCTGCGCGCCTTTGCCTCGATCTGCTCGATGATAAAAGAGCGAAAGCTTCCCATAATTGCGGATATCAAGCGGGGGGATATCGGGTCAACTGCTCAAGCTTACAGCAGCGCCTATCTTGGACAGGTTTCGCTCTTTGGGAAGAAGCAGGCAGTATTTGATGTCGATGCAATTACCATCAGCCCTTATTTAGGCTTTGATACGGTGGAGACCTACTTCAAAGATTGCCAGGAATTCGGCAAAGGACTTTTTGTCTTGGTCAAAACTTCCAATCCTGGCTCTGCCAGTATCCAGGGACTAAAATTGCAAAGTGGCCAAAAAGTGGCTGAGACGGTCGCGACGTGGCTCGCAGATAAAGGCGCCGGATTTTTAGGAACTTCGGGATACTCAGGTTTAGGAGCAGTCGTCGGCGCTACCTACCCCGACGAAGCTCGGGCTCTTAGAAAACTCATGCCCAACAACTTCTTTCTTATCCCAGGCATGGGAGCACAGGGAGGGACTGCGCAGGATGCTGTGGCGGGGTTTAGTGCGAACAAATCAGGGGCGATTATTAATATTTCAAGAGGGTTGCTGGGTACGATCGAGTCTGCGATTGAGCGAAATAGCATCGCACCTCTCGTGGGTCAAAGGGCTGATGAATTTAATCGGCAAGTAGCCGCTGCTCTGCAATAAACAGCCTCATAATGGGCTAAGTTTATAGAAGTTCCATCTATACGTGCCTTGTTATCTCAAGGATGCTGGTTCAAGTCCTACCGACAAGATCGCACCCCGCTGGTCTAACCGGCTGTAATTTCTGCGTAATATACAGTGAGTAAAGTCTCGTGGATAGCGCACAAGATTAGCTA
>JAYRHW010000036.1:0-7470 GCA_041907145.1 Bdellovibrionota bacterium | reverse complement strand
CCGAGGAGCACTTCATCATCGGACGCGGTAGGTAGCCCAAACTTATCAGCACCTGTGATTATCCACTTGCGTTCGACAAGTTCACCGCTCTTACCGCGAATGTTATCGGAGAACTCGAGGGTTTTGAGCTTTGGGTTAGAACGGGTTGAAAGTACCGTGAGCGGGAATTCCGCCAAATTCATCTCGTCGCGAGAGATGGGCCGGGCGGTGGAAACAGTTATGGGAACACGTGATGCAGCGGCATCGAAATGCTCCTGGGCGCTTCCATCTTGTGCGCCGAATGAAAGCTGTTCGCTACTCACGTGTGCTCTACAGAAATAAACTTCCTCAAGCGTACTTACTTTCAGTTAGTTAAACAATCAGTAGATAGGTGATCTAGTTACTAAGTAGCGAGTAAAATTCAAAGTGAAATTCGAAGACTTAGCACTCTTTTTTTATATCGGATCACGACTTTTTTCTTTCGCTTCACGATAAAGTTTGATCTGACTTCACGTCGCATTTGATCTGAGATCTCGAACAGCCTTATTTCGATCGCCGTGGAAACTTACCTCACTACCCGCGATCCATTTATTTGATCCCACGATAGAGAGAGAAATATTATCTCGATACACGAGCTGTCCTCGCGCCACAGTGATTGATCAAATCGTGAGTCGACATAAGCTGGAGGCCAGTCCCCTCCCCAATTGTCTTATCTCGCTTCACGAGCGCGCCGCATCGTTCGGTTTCAGCACTGATTTTTGCCCCTTTTCAATTGAATTTTAAGAGTGCCAGGCATACCTTAGAGTAACCTTTGGATGCCTCAGCGAAAGTAGCATAGAGTACTTTCGTGTGTTTTCAATATGTTAGGCGCGTTGCGCAGTCTTACATCAATTCACGTGTAGTTTCTAGGATTCAACTGTGACGATCGTAATCGGAGTTGTTAATCAAAAGGGTGGCGTTGGAAAGACGACCACTACTGTAAACTTGGGCGCAGCCATCGCTGAGCAAGGCAAAAAGGTCCTTCTTATCGATATCGATGCTCAGAGCAATTTGAGCACGCATCTCGGAATTTCTGGGAAGGATGACCTTCAGGAAAGTCTTGAGCGACCGCCAGTACCGGAGTTCACAATTTACGACGTACTCAAGGGAACTAAGCAGGTAAAGGACGTTATCATTCATCGCTCCAAGAACCTGGACATCGCTCCATCGAGCCTGTTGCTAAGTGCGGCCGACCTGGAGCTTGGAGGGGTTGTTGGTCGTGAGCTGATACTTAAGCGCGCACTCGATAAAATTAAGCCTGAGTATGATGCGATTCTTATTGATTGTCCGCCGGCACTGGGACTGTTGTCGCTAAATGCGCTAGCGGCTGTGCAGCAGGTAGTTATCCCTGTTCAGAGTGAGTATCTAGCCCTGCACGGTGTTCGCCAGTTACTTGATACTATCGACCAGGTGCGTAGCATTTATAACCCATCGTTGATTGTTGGCGGTGTCCTTATCTGTCTTCACGATAACCGAAAGCGCTTGGCTCGAGTAGTTTCGGATACCATTCGAGCCTATTTTGGCGACTTGGTGTTCGATACTGTCGTGAGGACTAATGTTTCTCTTGCTGAGGCTCCGGCAAGCGGCCAAACTATTTTCGAGTACGCTCCTAAGTCCAGTGGAGCCGAAGATTATGCTGCATTGGCCAAGGAGGTCTTACATGAGCAGGCGTAAGTTAGTTTTAAGTAATAATCCCCTTCTCTCAGGTCCTCCTCTTGAGGAGCGCGAACGATCTGGAATCCCCTACCGTCAGATCCCGATAAGCGTGATTGATCGCGACCCTAACCAACCGAGGGTAAATTTCGACGAAGAGAAACTTCGAGAGCTCTCCTACTCAATTAAGACCTATGGAGTGTTGAGCCCCCTACTGGTTCGCCCGAGTAAGATACCTGGCCGCTATATGTTGATCGCTGGCGAGCGCCGACTGCGGGCGTCACAGCTAGCAGGTCTTGGCACGGTCCCAGTGTTGATAGACCAAGATTCTGAGCAAAGCAGCGATAGAACGTTGGCGATGCAACTTGTTGAGAATTTGCAGCGTGCTGATCTGACCCCGCTTGAGCGAGCGCATGCAATAGGAGCGCTAAAGGAGGCCCATAACTTAAGCGTTCGTGATATCGCTGATCGCCTTGGGGTCTCCAAGAGTATGGTGCAGCGCAGTTTGGAGATCTTGGAGCTGCCCGATGATTTGCTAAACGCCTTGAGAGAGGGCGCTGCTGAGTCTAAGGTGCTTCTTCTTTCTAAGATTGAGGATGAGGAGATTAGGGCAAGTTATCTCAAGGACCTCGATGTGTTAACTCGTAGTCAGTTAGAAAGAAACATTGATAAAAAGGCCGCTAACTCTGAGGACTCCCCTACTGCATTATCCGCTGAGGACGAGCGAATTGCTGATGAGATTAGACGCGCACTTGGTCTGAAGGTGAAGATGACTAGAGCTGGCCCACAATCTGAGTCTGGGCGACTGACCATAGACTTTTACTCGAATGCCGATCTGCAAGAGCTTTTCAGGAAGCTGGTAGCCGAATAAATTCCTCTGTCCCACCGTGGGACAGAGTCTAGCTTCTGGGACAATTTATAGTGAATTCGAATAAGACCGACTCAAGGCCGGACTGTCCCACCGTGGGACTAGATGGCATTCGCTATCTTGAAACACTCGCACCCTGGAGGGGGAAGGGCGGGTTCTCTCTCGACAAGATGAGGGACCTAATGAACGAGCTCGGCAACCCCCAGGACTCATATAGCAGCATTCACGTTGCTGGAACGAACGGTAAGGGCTCGGTGTCGGTTGCCCTGTCCGCTATAATTGCAGCCAGCGGATCGCTGGTTGGGATGACAACCTCCCCCCACTTAACTTGTATTAACGAACGAATCGTCATTGACGGCAGGCCCATTGCTGATGCGCTCCTATCTGTTATCGCATTGGAAGTGGCAAAGGCCGCTAAGACTAGATCAATTGAGCTGAGCTTCTTTGAGGGCATCACTGCCTGTGCATTTTTAGCGTTTGCGAAAGCTAAAGTTGACTGGGCGATTCTTGAGGTCGGATTGGGGGGCCGATTGGACGCTACCAATGTTGTATTGCATCCCAAGGCCCACGTAATCGTGAGTATAGACTTTGATCATCAGGAAATACTTGGGGCTAGCCTCCAGAAAATTGCTCTGGAGAAGGCAGGCATTATCAAGAATAGTGGTGCTCCGACAATTATCGGGGAAATGGCAGCTGAGGCAGCGGGTGTAATAGCTGAGCGTGCCAAGTCGCGGGGCTCGAAATTAATTAGGCCTGGGGCTGACTATTCGTGGAACACGGGGAACGTTGTCAACTCCTATATATTCAATTCGATGTCTCTGGGGACCCTGGAATTTACATCAAGTCTTGCCGGGGAGCATCAGGGACATAATATGGCGGTGGCGATAGCCACTGCCAGAACACTAGGCTTCGAACTCAACTCAATAAGGCAGGGGATAGCTAATTGCTTTTGGCCCGCAAGATTGGAAGCTATCGATTTTGATGATTGTCACTGTATTGTTGATTGTGCGCACAACCCTGCTGGTGTTGGCAGTCTAGAGCGGTATCTTGCCCGCAGTGGCATTAATAGCTGTTTTGTAGTTTTCGGAGCCTTGAACACCAAGGACTGGAGAGAAATGGCTGTGAAGTTGGTACCTTTTGCTTCAAAGTGGCTGCTTGTGCGCCCAGATTCTCCGAGCGCCGTATCTCCGGATTCTGTAGAGGAATATTTATCGGGAATCGGGGTAAGCCAGGTATCGATTGCCTCCGACTACTCGGAAGTAGTAGAGGCGCTAAGAAGTTGGAAGGGGACAGCTGTGATGGCTGGCTCAATATACATGGTAGGACCACTCCGTGGAATGATAGCTAATAGCGATTTTAAGTACTGGAAGTCGTGTTCCACGAGTTCCACGAGTATATATTGATAAATATAGATTTTACTATGCCTGAGTCTTTGAGCTGGATTTCTGAATGCCGAACCTCCATTGATGAGGTGATTCGGGATCAGATTGAGGGACATCTATCGGGGACATCGCTTGAAGGTCCCGTGGGGTACTCGTTGTTCCCCGGGGGTAAGCGGATTCGCCCGTTGTTAGCGCTTGGCTTCTGCCTAGATATTGGTGGCCAGATAGTGGACCTGCTCCCGGCGGCAGCCGCATTGGAGATAGCACACACCGCTTCACTGATTCACGATGATCTGCCCAGTTTGGATGATGACGATATGCGGCGCGGCAGGCCTTCGCTGCATAAGCAATTCGGCGAGCCGGCCGCCTTGCTAGCGGGCGATCTCATGATTGCTCTGGCCTTTAAGAGCCTCTCAAAAAGCAGATTGCCGGCAACGACGTTGATGCATTTGGTGCAGGATCTCTCTGGGGCCTTCATGAAGCTTTGTTTGGGGCAGCAGATGGACATGCAGCAGGGGGAGGGATTAGAAGACCTGCTTTCCCTCCACAAACTAAAGACCGGCGCGCTTTTCGCGGCGAGCCTCAGCTTTGGGGCTAGAGGCGCAGGGCTGGAGGGAGAGGCCGTTACTACAGCATCCGCCTTGGGCGAGCTTGTTGGGCTTGGTTTCCAAATTGCTGATGACTTCATCGATCTCTTTGGTACCGATCAGGAACGAGGACGCAGCGGCAGCTCAGACGAGAGAAATAGGAAGCGCACATTCTTTACGGCAGGGGAGCCGGGAAGGGGAATGGAACTTCTACTCGACACCCAGCGCCAAATTGAGAACGGACTCAATAGCTATGCTCGCTTCTGTGTACACGGGCAGAGTGAATTTACACGGACGCGACAACTAGTAGATACGGTAGTTACTCGTGTGAAGAAGAAACTGGCAGCCGGAGCCTGCGGTTGCTAAATCCGCTATCGGCGCGGGAAGCGGTGCAGGCGGTTTGCGAAGTCAGTTACCTTTCCGTTTTTTACGACTACGCCTTCGGCTCGCAGCAGAGCAATCTTTTTTGCCACCCCACCAGCATAGTTACCGATCTCTCCGTTGCTTCTAACAACCCGGTGGCAAGGAACCCTGGGAGCGTTGGGATTCTTGCTCATGGCAGTTCCGACAGCGCGCACTGCCTTTGAGTTAATGGCACTGGCAAGCGCACCATAGGTTGTGACTTTCCCCTTAGGGACTCGCTTAAGCGCGGTATAGCAGCGTTCGTAAAATGCACTCATGTTCTTCACCTTGGTTTGGGGTTACGGTTGCGTCTAATATGTAGCAGTTAGCAGCATGGACACACTTTCTCCCGAATTGGAACAAAAAGTCACTGAGCTCGTGCGTCAAGCGGGTGCTCAGCTGATGCATTTTTGGCCTGGTGCTTTCAGGAGCCGGGGCAGGGAAGGGCTTCAGGTTAAGACCAAGCCCGATGGGTCATTCGTAACCGAAGCAGACCTAGTCTCAAATGATCTGCTCGTTGCTGGCCTTCGCTCCCTCTTTCCCTCCGATGGCATATTGTCGGAGGAGCTGCCAATTGATCCTACACTGGCCAGTCATGAGTATATTTGGATAATCGATCCACTCGATGGCACGCAGACATTCATTGATGGCAATGATGATTTTGCCGTGCTGCTGGCCCGCAGTAGGCGCGGAATTCTAAATTTTGGGATTATGTTTCTTCCGGCCCGTGAGCAGTTGGCGGTTGCCGCCACAGGGCGCGGAGCAAAGCTCAATGGTCAAGGGCTGCATGTTTCACAGCATCAGACGGTTCAGCCGCAACGCCTCTATTTAAGGCACATCAAGGGCATGGACCACTCACCCCTGATATTTCCGCATTGGGTGGACTCTAACATGGCGTTCTTACGCGTTTGTCGCGGTGAATTTGACGGGATCATTCTGCGGATAAAGTCACATCAGGAATGGGATTTGGCGGCGGCAGCCTTGCTTCTGCTTGAGAGTGGGGGGACGGTGACGGACGAAAAGGGGAAGCCGTTATCATTCGGAAAGGGTGAAATCGGATTTAGGTATCTCGTGGGATCGAACGGGCTTGTGCATGACGAGCTGCTGTCGCTGCTCAGTACCAAGGATTAGGCGCACGCCGGTATGATTTGGCAGTCTTAGAGTTCTGCACGGAATGGAAAATCCCCGAGCGTGAGCTGCAACTCTCGCTCGAGGCCTCTTGCTATCTTTGGGCTTTGTTACGCACTCACGTGGGTCGAGCGTTCGTAGGACGGACGATTTTCCTCCGTCGAGGGCTTTTCCTCTTTGGTTGAAGCTTCATCAAAAGGCTTCTTAGCCAGTCGAACAAGGCGTATGTCGTTCTTGAAATCCTGAACCGAGATAGGCTTGCGAGTTACATCAAACATGGGACCTCCAATGTCATTCTGTTCCGCACCCGAATCCTTGGGCACGTACTGCTTACAGGTAAGGATTTCGTCGTAAAGGCCCATTCGCTTTCCGTTCTGCGGCTAAATTCCTAATGAGTTTCAACTTACTGTAATTGCTAGTAAATTTTTACTGCAAATATGGCGAGCGGGCGGGCCTGATATCGAATGGTAGTAAATGTAGTCTTGATAATTGTTTGACTAGCATTTGCGATAGTATTACTATCAAAGAATCCTTTTGTTAATTCAAGGGGAAGAGGCCGGATCATGCTGCGTCGCGCTGGCAATTTGGGATTCGCGCTACGATGAGTTTCGTACACGTCCCCACGCGTTTACGAGATTTCATCAGGGTTGCCAGTGCCGGAACAGCTAGATCTGGCCTCGTCTTTACGTTCCTGACCTTCAAGTCTCCGCTAACCCGGAGAAATGCCTTGACTTTATTTGGCTTGAACACGCACATTAGCTCCTACTTTCTTCAAGGAGCTTGTGTATGCGTCGCTTGGTCGTTCTTATCCTCTGTCTCTCTTTCTTCTCTTCTTGCGCTCAAACTCAGGGTGGCTACGGCAGCAGGGGTGCCGTGTTTCACACCGTCTCTCGTTCAGGTGAGACACTAACTAAGATCGCCGACTGGTATACTGGCTCACCAAATCAATGGCAGGCAATTGCCAATGCCAATCCAGGGTTAGATGCGCACCGTTTGCAGATGGGGGACCAGATATATATTCCTGAGGCCCTGGTTTTCCGCCGCGAGCCTTTGCCAGCTGCTTGGGTTGCGAGTCCTAAGAAGTCCGTGGCCGTAACCAAGAAAGGAGCGGCCGAATCCACTGTAACGACCGCGGCTGTTGCTGGTGCTTCAACAACTACCGGTACTACGGAAGTAGCTGTGGCTGAGAGCAGTGCCTCCGAGGCCGCAGCTACCGACTCTGGCTCGGCAACTACAGATTCGATTTCCAAGGCCGCCGCAAATACAGAGACTGCAGTGAAGGCCGAGACTGCCGATGCGAACGCGATTGCAAAGGCGAACACTGAATCTACCCACGAAGCGGTTGAAAGCGCAGGTGCTCAGGCAAATGCAGCGGCGGCTGCAACTGAACATCAGGTTGCCGCTGCTAATGAGGCCGCTGCCCATGCTGCTG
>JAYRHW010000035.1:0-7393 GCA_041907145.1 Bdellovibrionota bacterium | reverse complement strand
GTAGACGGCGTAGGACTCTCGTTCGGAAAAAATGGCCACCAATACTTCCCTGGCAGTTACGAGCTTGGTACCTGCGGAGTGCATATGAACGAGCGCTGTTTGCAGAACACGCTGCACGGCGGGCGTTTGCCTAGGCTCCCGCACTGATTCGCCGTCGTCAGAGACTGAGGAACCTTCCAATTTTTCTAAATGCTGATCGAAAAACTCTTCGAGAGTTTTACGCGCTTCGGCGACGTCGCCTCCACACTGAGTGACAACTTCGATTACTTGACTATCAAAAAGCAGTGCATAGAGAAGATGCTCCACGCAAAAATAAGCGTGCTTCCTAGTCGCCGCTTCACGATAGGCGGCCTCGATGGTGTAACCTAGCTCGGTACTAAACATTAGACTTCTTCCATCACACACTTGAGTGGATGGCCTTCGGATTTCGCTCGGTCACGCACTTCCTTGACCTTCGCTTCGGCAATTTCCCGAGGATAAAGTCCGCAAAGACCCTGTCCACGCTGATGAACGCTAAGCATTATCTGCGTAGCTTCAGCGGGGCTCTTCCTGAATACTGACTCCAACACCGCCACGACGAAATCCATTGTCGTGTAGTCGTCATTTAAGAGCAGCACCCTATAGAGCTTTGGCTTTCCGACCTTGACGTCATCCCGGGTGACAGTCTCAACACCCCCGTCAGTCTTCTGTTTGCCCATGAAAATATAACAATTTAAAGTAGTTAGCCTTGGCTAGCGTCGGCGAGATAGCCCTAGTATAGAGGCAAAGGCACCAGACAATTATACTGCAAAGAGGCTCCATCGCAAAGGAAACCGAAGCTCGATGACTATTCTCGCCTTCCCGGATGTATCTAGTGCTGATGAGCATGGCCTTTTGGCCATCGGCGGCGACCTAGAGGTACCATCACTTCTGCTCGCTTATCGGAGCGGTATTTTTCCCTGGCCCCTTGATGAGGAGACACTCGCTTGGTTCGCACCCCCAAAGAGAGCTGTGCTGTTCTTTGATAGAATTCATGTGGCCCGAAGTCTTGAACGGGAGCGACGACGATCTACGCTCGAGTTTAAGTTCGATCAAAATTTTGCAGCAGTAATTCAAGCTTGCGCCGAAACGACTAATAGAACCAAGCAGCAAGGCACATGGATAACGGACGATATTATTGATGCTTACTGCGCTCTGCACAAATCCGGAATCGCTCATAGCATCGAGGCATATCAAGATGGTGAGCTGGTTGGCGGTCTCTATGGTGTGAGCATTGGAGCGATGTTTGCGGGAGAATCGATGTTCTACCGTGCTCCGAATGCCTCGAAATTAGCTCTGCTCTATCTCTGCGACTATTTAGGGAACTGCGGAGGCGAATGGCTGGATTGTCAGGTACTAACTCCGCATATGACCCAGCTTGGCGCTCAGGAGATTCCTCGAGCTAAATTCATGCAGCTATTGTCCAAAGCGCTCGCGAAGACATCAATCTGGTAACTTGGTCAGCAGAAAGTACCGCTGTACGCCATGGCTAAGAATGTTCCAAGTGCAAAAAGGCAGTACAGCAGCGGCAAAGCCCCTAAAGCTACCGTCCAGCGATTTTTGATAAGGATAACTCGATTCGTTTGCGGTCGTCGTAACCAATCGATGCCGAGTATCGTAAGTAGGACTGATGCAATCATAGAAACCGCGCCGACAACTATCCCTACTGAACGGATCAAAATCTGGGTCTCGTAGTGTCCAGGAAATGTAGTTCTGCAGATATAAAGTCCCAGGACCGCGAGTAGGATTGGCGCGGCATAATAGCGCCTTTTTAGCATTCCGTTGGTCTGTAATTGGGCAGCCACGTCCATAATAAGCTCATTCTTTCAGCCACTTACAGCCGATTCTAACTCTGTGCAGCCAGTCGCCACATCGAACGCATAACTCCATTGAAATACTTACAGTCTAAAACTGTTATTCTCAGCTTCCGCTAAGCGGTCTCATGTTCGGTCTATCTGCAACCACCACAGTCCCCCATGACGCAATGACCGCTGGCACGTTGCCGCATGTCCGTCTCTATCCCCGAGATAGCAGCGAGGTTATTCCTCCCTCCCCCGAACGGCAGCAGGTGCTGGAGCGAACATTAGGCGCCGCTGCTAAGCTCCTCCATCGCTGTGACATTCCGTTTCACATCGTTGGAGGCTTGGCCTGCTCCTTAGTCTGCGGAAATCACATTCGATCGCATGATGATGTCGACCTTGCGGTGAGCGAGGCACATGCAGAGAAAATCCCGACTGTCTCCAAATTCGGAGCGACGGCCATCACCATGTTAGCGGTGACGCATATTTCGCCGAGCTGGAACCTTGGGGTCGGATATTCGTTCCACGAATCAGATGGTCGCTTGGAACAAGAAAGGAAGATGCGAATATTTTTGCCAAAGCGGCAGGATACCTTGCCATTCGTCGATCTGTATTTCTATCGTCAGACAGGCAACGAATTCTTCATTTCCCAAGGCCGCACCCACTTAAGCTTCCCAAATGCACTACTACTACATAACGATCGATTTCAACTCGACGGCATGAGCATTCCTATCGCTCATCCAGACTGCCTAAAAGCTGTAAAGGCAACCGGAAAGGGGCGAGCTAAAGACTCCTTCGACCTGGCGCGCCTGGTGGAAAAATTTGGTCCGCTGGCATAATGTCAGGAGAAGACTAGGCTTGGAGAGTTCTGATGCCTCAGAGTATCTACCACATCTGCAGCAAACACGCTTGGGAGATAGCCAAAGCGGCCGGGATTTACCGCGGCGACACTCTCGCGACCCAAGGGTTCATTCATTTCTCGTTTGCCGAGCAAGTTTTGGCGACGGCCAATCGAATCTTCAAGGGCAAACGCAATTTGTTAATCCTCTGTGTCGATACCCAGCAATTGCGTGCTGAATTAAAAACAGAGAGTTCAGGAATCGATGGGGAATTCCCGCATTTGTATGGCGCGCTAAATCTTGACGCCGTTACAGAAGTGCTCGATTTCCCCTGCAACGAAGATGGAAATTTTTCGCTGCCTGTCGCGATGCGTTGAGTTCGAGAGGAAGACTAAACCCTTTCTTCCCAGAAAATCAGGCAGAGCGACACAAGTCCGAGGATAATGCCCACCGCCTGTACGCGGGTGACTTCCTCGCGGTACATCCACACCCCAATCAATACTGCCATAACGGCGCAGGAAACAGCGAAGATAAGGCCGCCTCGGGCAAGACCAGCCCCGTTACGCAGCGCGTAGAGCCAAAAGGAATTGGCTATGACGTAGGCGCCGATCGCGCCCATCCAGCGCCAAGAGGCGCCCTTAAGCTGCCATTCCTTGGCAAAGATATCCGCCACCATCTCGAAAACTATCAGCAGCGAGATGGGCAGAATCCAGCTCATTATTTCAGATCTAGTATTGTCGCTCGAGAAGTTTGAAGTCGTCGAACTTGCCGTCACGATCTTCCCAGTATGTAGGGCAGGCCGTATCGTAGCTCAAATCCATAACTCGCTTGCCGACCGCCTTCATCACTAGAGCAAAGGGGATAACCAAAATTGCCCAGCCGAGGCTCAAGATCAACGTGGTCATGACCGCCCCGATCGCAGTGGCGATAGTCATCCACGATTTCCAAACTGGATGCAGCAGGCTTGGAACTTTCCACCCTAACAGGAGCAGTATCAAGGCCGTAAAAGTCGTCCCACCTGCCGTCGCGATGGCAGAATGCTTCCAAGCCATAACCCCTGCGATGAATAACATCACCAGCGCGATGACGCAGGAAAACTCCCAGACATGCTGGCGGATAGGCTTTCTGAGCCAGATCTCGTCCAGATAGTGCACTTGGGGCTTCTTGTTGGAATAAGGGGCTAACACGCTCGGCTCTAGTCCAACTCGAATTTGCTCTGCCAATCCTCCCTGTCCTGCCACTTTGGTTGTTCCTCCTTAAACATCAAGAAATTATTGATAACCAAGCAGTCTATTTCCGTACGCATAAAGCACGTATAGGCATCCTTGGGAGTACAAACGATCGGTTCACCACGGACATTGAAACTCGTATTTACGAGCACTGAGCAGCCGGTCTTCTTCTTAAAGGCAGCCAAGAGCTTGTAGAAAGTCGGGTGTTCGTCGCGAGCCACAGTTTGAATACGTGCGGAGTAGTCGACGTGCGTTACAGCCGGAATGTCGGAGCGCGGCACGTTTAGCTTGGCAATGCCGAAGAGCTTCTCTTGCTCTGCGGTCATCTGAAGACGGCGCTCCTTGCGCACGGGAGCCACGAGCAACATGTACGGCGAGTCGCAATCCATTTCGAAGTACTGCGAAACATCTTCGCGCATCACTGCCGGTGCAAAAGGTCTGAAGGACTCGCGAAACTTAATCTTAAGATTCATCTTGGACTGCATGGTCTTGGACCGCGCATCGCCAATAATGCTTCGGCCTCCAAGAGCGCGCGGCCCGAATTCCATGCGGCCCTGGAACCAGCCGATAACCTTCTCCTGAGCCAATAGATCAGCAACCTTGGAAAACATCTCGTCCTCCGGAAGTTGCTTGAATACGGCGCCACAGGCCGTCAGATCTTCAATAACTTCTTCACTTGAATACTCTGGCCCCAGGAGTGACGCTTTCTGGAAGTCCCTTTTGTTATCGGTGAGGCGAGGATTATTGAGATAGCCGTACCACACGCACAACGCCGCTCCGAGCGCCCCGCCAGCATCTCCCGCAGCGGGCTGAATCCAAATATTCTTAAACGGCCCCTCGCGCAGGAGCTTGCCGTTGCCGACGCAGTTAAGGGCGACGCCGCCTGCCAAGCAAAGATTATCCAAGCCTGATTCCTTGTGCAGGAATCGCGCTTGTCTGAGCATGCACTCTTCAACAACCTCCTGGATCGAACGAGCCAGATCCATTTCACGCTGCGCAAGCGGGGTCTCGGGCTTACGGCGCGGTCCGCCGAACAATGCCGCGAACTCATCATTCGTCATATGCAGCTCGGACATGTAACTGAAATAACGCAGATTGAGATGGAAGGATCCATCTTCCTTGAGGTCGATTAGATTATCATAAATGGTCTGTACGTACTTGGGCTCCCCGTACGGCGCGAGGCCCATGACCTTATACTCACCCGAATTTACCTTGAATCCGGTGAAATAGGTAAAGGCTGAATAAAGCAATCCGAGTGAGTGAGGGAATTTAATATCCTTGATGAGGGAGAATTTATTCCCCTTACCAATTCCGAGGCTGTTGGTGGTCCATTCTCCCACACCGTCGATCGTCAGAATCGCTGCCTCCTGGTAAGGCGAAGGATAGAAAGCAGACCCAGCGTGACTCTGGTGATGCTCGGTGAAGAGAATCTCTCCCTCGTAGTTCAATTCATTTTTGATTGTCTCGGGAATCCACAACTTTTCCTTAAGCCAGAGCGGCATCGCGCGAGCGTAAGATGTAAAGCCCTTGGGCGCTGTCGTTAAATATGTCTGTAGAAGGCGCTCGAACTTAAGGACCGGTTTATCGTAAAAAACAACGTAGTTGATATCCTTGATCGTGAGGCCATTCGAACGCAGGCAAAATTCCGCTGCGTTCTTCGGGAATTCAAAGTCGTGCTTCTTGCGGGTAAAGCGTTCTTCCTGCGCAGCAGCGACAAGCTTTCCATCGCGCACCAAACAGGCAGCGCTATCGTGATAGAAAGCTGAAATTCCCAATATGTTCATATGCATCCGTTCCCGAGAAGTCATCCCCCAAGCAGCACCAGCACCAACCGCATGCCCAGCTGCAAGTACCAGAAATCAATACACTATCTAGCAATCCTAGTCGAGTTTCGCCCACCCTAGGTTTGAGGTCTCTAACTATCCCTTATTGTTGAACTTAGCGCACGGCATGACATCCAGGCGCCTGATCCGGTATACCAAGCCGGAGCAAAACCCTCGAATTCGGACACCATGCAGCCTTCCTCCAGCAAAACCACCGTTTCTGCCTTCATCATCTGCTGCAATGAAGAGAGAAATATTGAACGCTGCCTACAGAGCGTCTCGTGGTGCGACGAGATCGTGGTGGTTGATAGCGGCTCCACTGATGGTACCCTCGAAATCGTCCGAAAATTTACCAACAAGATTCACCAGCGCCCCTGGCCGGGGTTCGTGCTGCAAAAGAAATTTGCTCTTGAGCAATGTGTTTCGGAATGGATCCTGAATATCGATGCGGATGAAGTGGTCACTCCAGAGCTCAAGACTGAAATTCAAACTGCCCTCACCGAAGTACCGGAAACTGTCGATGGCTACCTGCTTCTACGAGTTGTGTTCTATATGCAGCGCTGGTGGAGAAACGGTGGATGGTATCCAGAATATCGTCTGCGCCTTTGCCGGCGAAGAAATACGACTTGGGGTGGAGAAGACCCCCATGAGCGCGCCACTGTTAGCGGTGAGACCAGGAAGCTACACGGCGAGCTGCAGCACTATACCTACACCAATCTCACTCACCAAATTAACACCCTCAATAAATTTTCTGCGGCTGCTGCAGTGTCGATGCACAAAAGAGGTGAGAAATTCCGCTTTCATAAATTATTGCTCAACCCCATTTCCCGCTTCGTAAAGTTCTACTTCTTAAAGCAGGGATTCCGCGAGGGCTTGCCAGGACTAATCGTAGCAATAGCCGAGTGCTTCTACGTATTTCTAAAGTACGCAAAGCTCTGGGAGCTCGAACGAAATTAGGGACGATCCTATTTTTCGAGCATCGACTTGCAGTAAATAAATGAGCTCAGTAGAAAAAGCGAAGGCGACTTCACGCTAGGTGGAGAGCGTCTCGAAAAGAAGAAAATAGGATCGTCCCTATTTACTAAATATCGGGCTGAGAGGATTTGAACCTCCGACCTCTCCCACCCCAAGGGGCTACAACAAAAATCTACGTTGCAAGCCGATGAGATCCTAACCCTTAGTAACCATTAAAAACAATCAAAAATTCAACTGTTTACACATTCAATTTCGACCATGATGTGTGTTCGCGTTTGCTCGCTAGAAGCACACTTTTGGGGTGCTTTTACCAATTTGATGCAACAAAAACGACAACAAATCCTGGTCGAAGGGCTCTCCCCAATTGAACTTCAGGCATTTTCCAATTTTGCATTCTGCATGTCAATTCAGAGGAAGTGTCCCTCAGAAATTTAACTTTGCTGAAAGGTAATGCTCCGCGCAACTCCTACTTCGGTACCATAAAAATATTCGGACCTAACGATTATTTTTTGGAGAAACAACGTGGCAAAGAGAAACCGAAGAAGCAGACGAACAAATAGCGAATCGCTCAATTCATGCGGCGGTTTTATCCCGGTAATGGGTCTCAAAATCGAACCATCGGATAAGAGCCTTTCCGGTGAACAACTAATCTCCCTCTGGGATTTAGTATCGGAAGGCATCATGTACTATGGTCTGCCTGGCTTTGATGT
>JAYRHW010000034.1:0-2325 GCA_041907145.1 Bdellovibrionota bacterium | reverse complement strand
ATTCGATTCCGTCTTGCCGGGATCGCCTCTTCTTTGGGTTCGATCCTGGCCCGTCGAGCAGAAACACAAGAGCCCTAAGAAGCTAACGCTTCTTAGGGCTCTTGTGGCTCCCCGGGCCGGGATCGAACCAGCGACACGGTGGTTAACAGCCACCTGCTCTACCAGCTGAGCTACCGGGGAATGTAGGTCTATAGAACGATTGGTAATTCTAGCTTTTGGCTGAACTATGTCAAGGTTTCGGAGTGGGGATTAATAAGACGCTAAGGATTAATCAGATTGCGCCCGGCAAAAGCTCGGGAGAGCGTCACGTCGTCCGCATATTCCAACTCTCCGCCCTTGGGCATACCTTGCGCTAATCGCGTGGAACGAATGCCCAAATCAGCCAGCAACTTGGCGACATACAGCGCGGTAGCGTCCCCTTCAACGGTGGACCCGGTGGCGATGATGACCTCCTTAACCACCCCATCCTTGAGGCGCTGCAAAAGCTCCTGGAGCTTCATGTTTTCGGGCCCCTGTCCACGCAGCGGAGCCCACAATCCATGCAACACATGATACAGACCGCGATACTCCCCTACTCGTTCAATCGCCATCAAATCTGCCGGCTTTTCCACCAAACAAATGAGGGACTGATCACGATTTTGATTGCGGCAAACAGTGCAGAGATCTTCTTCGGTAAGATAAAAGCACTGCTGACAAAGCCTCACGGTCTCGGCGGCCTTGGTAAGCGCAGCGGAAAGTGAAAGTGCGAGCTGTCGGTCATTGTTGACGAGGTGGTACGCAAGCCGAGTTGCGGACTTCTCCCCAATCGACGGGAGCTTAGAGAACTCCCGGATGAGTTTTTGCATCGCATGGGGAAGAGAAATCATTGCTGCCGCACTACGGAAGAGAAATGTACCGTGATTGCCCCTAGAATAACCCCGGAATGCTCATCCCGCCAGTAACTTTGGCGAGACTGGACTTGAGGTTGGCCTTCACCTTCTCAAGCGCCTCATTGGTAGCCGCCATGAACAAATCCTGCAACATCTCGACATCATCGGGGTTTACGGCATCCTTTTGAATCTGAACGGAAAGTAGGTTGTATTTTCCGTTGACCGAAACCTTAACGGCGCCTCCGCCGGCCGATCCCTCGGCGCTGAAATTTTCAGCGTCCTGATGAGCCTTTGCCAGGTCATCCTGCATTTTCTGCGCCTGCTTCATCAAGTTCTGCATGCCGCCAGGCATGCCGGGAAATCCCTTAGCCATAACATCTCCTTAACATTGGATTGAGGAACTATTCACGAATCTTAATATTCTCGATGGTGCTGCCAGGGAACACCTTTTGCAGACTCTTTATCTTGGGGTGATTGGAAATACTTTGAGCCTTCATCTTCTCGGCCTGCTTCTTTTCGCGAAGCTCCGACTCTAGCAAGCTTCCGGGAGCAGCAGCCCCTTCGCTTGCAACAAGTTTTATGTTCCAGGATGCAACTCCGGAGAAAGTCTCGAGACCCTTGACGAGCTTAGTCTTCTGCGCAGGCTCTGAGAGATATTGCACTGAAAATTCGGGCCCCGTAGCCTGCACGACCCCCGACGCGAACTGTTCAATGGAAAGTCTCCGCAGCTGCTCGGCGATAATTTTGCTGATGTCTGCGGCTGCGAAGCTTACAAATCCCGCCCAATCCAGCTTTCCCTTGGCAGGAGGAGCGCTAACCCGCGGAGCAGTCAATGCCACCGAGGGCGAAGGGCGCGATTCCCCTGGCGGCGTCGCTGAAGGAAGGCTTCGGCCTCCTCCGCTACTACCGCCGGCAAGTACGCCCTTTAAATGCTGAATCACAGTTGCTATTTCCTGCACTGCTTCACGCGTTGCCATACGCACCAATAGCGCTTCGAGCGCGTACTTTGGATAGGCACTGCGAAGCGCAGCATCCGCACCTTCGCGAGCTAGATGCACTAAATCCTGCAAATCGGCATTAGTGACCTTCTCACTGATCGAACGTAGCTCCTTCGTATCGTCCGCACTGAGCCCCAGGACCTGTAGAGACTCCGGAGAACCGAAACGACTCATCAAGAGCTCGCGCCAATGTGTGGCGAACTCCTTGAGAAACAGCACGGGATCCACGCCGCTTTGAAAGCACTGCGCCAAACTTCGCAGGGCTTCGTCGGGATTCCGGCTGAAAACCGCGCGAGAAATGTCGAGCAGCACGCGACGTTCAACGCTGCCCAATGCCGCGCTGGTATCCTCCGCGGTAATGGCGCCCTCGCAGAATGACTGCACACGATCGAGCAGCGACTGGGCGTCGCGCATGGACCCATCGGCCAGGCGAGCGATCATGCGCAAAGCCTCAGGTT
>JAYRHW010000033.1:0-2389 GCA_041907145.1 Bdellovibrionota bacterium | reverse complement strand
GTCCTCAACGTGAAAGGCTGATGTCCTAGGCCTCTAGACGATAGGGACTCATTGCTTCGGGGGCACACTATGTCGAAACTATTGCAGTTGGTCAAGTCTAAGCGCTTGAAATGGCGCTGAAATTTGTTGAGCTTGGGCTGGGAGTAAGGTAGCCCTAACCGCCCGTAAAGTTTGTTAGGCTGATGGGTGCTATCAAGATCTTTTCGAAGAGGCCAATCGTTCCTGGACGAGCTATTTCGCCTATAGAGATGGAGATGAGGAGCGCTACGTAAAAGGGGATGAGGGAGAAGAAAGTCACTAGGACCGCAGAAATTGCCTCCATCTGCCCCATAAAGCGCATGCAGTGATAGTAGACCACCAGCACGTTAAGCTGAGCAACGAGCATGGCAAGGGGCACGATTCTGAGGAAGCGATCATCCACGGCGCTGTAGCCTGTCAAAAAGAGGGTCACCAGGGTCAGCCGGCCCATGGCCAAATAATTGAACAGGTAAACAAGCCAAATGGCCAAAATAAAGGGCGTGATGCAGTAAGCGACGGAGGCCCACAAGCCGCGCAGTCCAATGGGTATCCCTAGCAGCTGCAAGAACAAACCCTCAACCAGCACGAATATCAGGATCGTGAAGACGATGATGATACTAAGGCTCAGAAGCGCGCTCCCGTTGAAGACACTGGACCCATACTTATAGATCTGGGCCACAATCGGCGTGTACACTGTGGCGATGAGGCTTAGGAAAATAGTAAAGGCGTAGGGAGGCCGTTCATAATTTAGAAGTGCAGTAACGGTACCTCCGGGTTCGAACAGAAGTCCGAAAATCGCATCAAGAAAGCCTATCTCTTCTCTATCCCGTGGGGACATAACTGTTAGCAACCGAGGGAAGGGGCAAAAGTTTAGACGCGAGACCAGTACTGTGAAGAGAATCCGACAGCAGACATTGCAGAAGCTGGCAGAATCAGTGGGCCTCTCAATAACGGCTATTACTGACTTAGCACCTCTCACCGCAGCGGTAAAGCCGCTTAATGATTGGCAAAGCCAGGGAATGGCTGGGGAGATGCGCTATATGAACCGGTCAGCGCAGCAGCTCTCCTCGCCGCTTTCACTACTACCGAATGGCAAGTCCGTGGTTTGCGTGGCTCTGTCGTACAGTTCTGAGCGAACAGGTCCCCTGACTCCCGGATACGGACGAGTAGCTCGCTACGCCTGGGGAGCCGACTACCATCTGGTATTGCCGGAGCGCCTAAGCTCCTTGGTATCTCTCGTGGAGGCGGAGATTGGAGCCGTAGTCCAGCGTCGGGTCTTCTCTGATGCCACGCCGCTGTTGGAGCGTGCGCTCGCCGCGAGGGCCAATCTTGGGTTTGTTGGAAAAAACACCATGTTGATCCGGCAGGGACAGGGATCCTTTTTCTTTTTGGCTGAGATCCTATGGGATGTAGAGATATCCGATGGACTACTTAGCTCAGTTACTGGAAGTTGCGGTACCTGTCAGCGCTGTATTGACACTTGCCCGACGAAGGCCATTAGCGCTCCGTACGTTGTCGACGCCCGCAAGTGCATCTCATACCTTTCCATCGAGAAGCGAAGCGCGCTTTCCGTTCAGGAGCGGCAAGCTTTGGGGGAATGGGTCTTTGGCTGTGATATTTGCCAAGAGGTCTGCCCCTTCAATCATGCTGCACTTAAGGTTTCGCGACTGCCGAGTGAGTCGAAATTCGCACGCGAGGCGGGAATTGGTCCGGAATTGGATCTATCCAGTGTGCTTAGACTCCGCACGAATGCCGAACATAGGCGTCGATTTGCAGGAACTGCGCTTTTGCGGGCCAAGCGAGGACAGATGATTCGAAATGCTGCTTGCGTAGCCGCAAATACCGACGCTGAGCGGCTGATGCCCGATCTGGTCGCTGCCCTCGAGGATACGGATAGCTTGGTGCGGCAACATGTAGTCTGGGCGCTGGGGGGCCTAGTGCGCAAGGGAGCGGCCTTGCCCGCGGGCCAGAACTGGGAGATCCTCCTGAAACGAGCACGCCAAGACAAAGATGCTTGCGTGAGGGAAGAGGCAGTACTGCTTTAGACCTCTGCTTGATTTGAGGAGCATTCAATGAGACCTAAATTTCAACTTCCGTATCCCAGCATTCTTTCGGCTGCGATTCTAACGCTGTTGACGGCCTGCGCTCCTGGACTCAGTGGCAGTTTAGAGTTGATGCCAATTCCAGCGGCGAATGAGGCTCCTGCAAGTGTGCGGGCCAGGGCAGCGACCATCCATATGCAGGTGCGCCCTTTCGTTGACGCTCGTCCCGCCTCTGCCATTGCGGAAATCAAGGGGCGCGATGTGCAGCCGGCCGGCGATATCACTACCCTGGTGCAGTCCGCGTTTGAATCGCGGCTTAGAGACCTAGG
>JAYRHW010000032.1:0-10346 GCA_041907145.1 Bdellovibrionota bacterium | reverse complement strand
AGCTGGCCCGGGACGAAATATGCTGGATTCAAATGACTTAATAAATCCGGCGTAGTCCCAAAAATCGCCAAAGTAACCACCAGACCGATATACAACCAGGGTTGCAAGCACCCCAGTGCATAATATGGTTGCAAATACGCCACCCCAAATTGCGTTTTCTCCTGGCTCGAGCGCCTCTTTCTGCATGCGCTTACTCCTTAAATTCGGACTGTTGAAATACCATGGTAGAATTGCCTAGGGTTAACCATTCCGACACCCAGCATTTATAGTGTACAGTCGAGATAAGTCGATTCTACTAAAACTTGTGCATAAATGCGTTAAGGCCAATCTGATGCTTCTGACCCCAAGCTGTCCTATCTGTTTAAAGACCGAAACTCGGGCATTCGTGAACAAGAATGATTTCGCAGTATTCGCCTGTAATTATTGTCGATGTGGTTTTGTCGCTCCAACGCCGAGTATCGATGAGCTAAATAGCATTTACCAGGAGTCATATTTTAAGCGCGGGAATAAGTATGCCGAGGTAGTACAAACCTCAGTTAATGTTAATGCATCGAATGAGACAGATCGTGTCACGAAGCTCTTGAAAATTTGCAGCCCCAAGAGTGTTTTGGACATTGGATGTGGCACCGGAAGTTTTTTGAAGGCCTTAGCAGATGTTAATGTTCCTGGTATTGGCGTTGAGCCTGCAGAATACGCGCGTGAGTTTGCTAAGCGCCATATGGGGCAGTCAGTCTTCAGATCACTAGCTGAAATTCCTTCATCATTTGACGCCGCAACTCTCTGGGACGTTATTGAACATCTTCCGGCCCCATCTGAAGTAATTGCAGAAGTTAGCAGAAGACTAACTACCGGGGGGATTCTACTAATTTCTACGGGAGATTTCGGTTCCGTGCTCGCACGAATACTAAGACGTCGATGGCATTTACTGACTCCTCCACAGCATTTGTTCTTTTTTTCAAAGAAGGGTATCCGTCTACTTCTCGATCAGAACGGCTTCGATGTGTTGAGCATCTGTCACCCAGGAAAGTATTGCTCCCTTGAATTTGCCTTGTTCAAGGCACGGGAAATAACGCCGGGATTGGCCGTGCTTGCGAGCAAACTTGCCAAGCAGTTCGGAGTAACGGAGAAGCGGCTCTACATTAACCTATTTGACACGATGTGCGTAGTGGCACGGAAAAAGTGAGCCATCTTTTGTCTGCTTCTGGATTCGGGTCAGAATAGTGAGGATTAGTTCATCTTATGTGTGGAATTTTTGGGTTCTCACTCGGTCCGCGAAGCCTCATTAGAGGCGATGACGCGCAAGCAATCGCCAACACCCTGTTTCAGCTCTCTGAATCACGAGGGAAGGAAGCCTCCGGAATTGCATTAGTCAAAGGACGAGATTTACTCGTGCTGAAGTCCCCGAGTCGAGCGTCAAAATTCGTTAAAACATCCGAGTACCGACAACTTTGGCGCAACCTGAACGACTCTTGGTATACGGCAATTGGACACTCTCGGCTTGTTACCAATGGATCGAGCGAATACCAGATCAATAACCAACCTGTTGTTTCTCAAAGGGCTGTGGCTGTCCACAACGGAATTATAGTCAACGTTGACGAGATATTCGCTCAGCACCCGCATCTCCCCAGACGCGGCGAGGTCGATTCTGAGTATCTAGTTTCTCGCTTCGAGAACTCAGCAGAGACTGACGTGTCTTCGACGTTACAGAAAATACTGACAGAGACAAAAGGCGTAGTCTCGACTGCACTACTCTTTTCCGACTGTCCTACGCTCCTTCTCGCCTCAAACAATGGATCTCTCTATGTAGCTAGCTCACAAAGGACAGATTGCTTGATCTTCTCTTCGGAACGAAAAATCTTAGATTCCGCCTTGAAGAGTTTTCCTAAGTTGGCACACCTCCAAAATTCAATCATCCAATTGAGGAGAAGCGACATTACAAGATGGGACTATAAATTTTCTCTTCTTCCCAATACCGTGTCAGCCGAAATTTCAATTCGAGACATTTCACTTCCGTACATCCCAAAACTTCGAGCACAAACTAAGCCAGACTCCAATCTTTTGGTTTACCCGCGTGACGCGTTATTTAATCAGACTCGATGCACGCGATGCGTATTACCGGCGTCATTTCCGGGGATCGCGTTCGACGATAGCGGCATTTGCTCGGTCTGCAAACAGGAAGAGATGACTCAGCGCACATTGAAGGGATCCGAGCAGCTCAAGAAGGATCTCCTAGCCGATAGTCATGGCCAGGTCCCACGGGTTCTCGTAGCTCTGAGCGGCGGTAGGGACTCCTGTTTCGCCTTGCATTACCTCGCAACAGTCATGGGCTACGATGTCGTGGCATATACATATGACTGGGGAATGGTCAGTGACCTCGCCCGCCGGAATATGTCTCGAATGTGTGGCGCCTTGGGCGTAGAGCACATAATCGTCTCGGCCGACATTAGGCGCAAACGGGAAAACATCAAACGCAATGTTCAGGCATGGTTAAGGCAACCAGAGCTAGGAATGGTCCCTCTTTTTATGGCAGGAGATAAGCAATTTTTTTACTTTGCGGAACGAGCTCGCGAGGACACGAATTGTCACACCATGGTATTTGGGATGAATCCGCTGGAAAAGACCGACTTTAAGACTGCCTTCTGCGGAGTAATCGCTGAGGGATCTCAGGCAGGGCATTACCGAATGGGGTTCTTGAATCAATTGCGTCTAATAACCTTCTATCTCTACAAGCTTTTACAAAATCCCTTCTATTTAAATAGATCGCTTCTTGATTCGACATTTGCATTCTTTGCCTATTACTTAGCGCCTCATCAACATCGCCTTTTGTATGAGTATATCCCTTGGAGAGAAGCGGAGATTGTTCAAGTGCTCCGTGAAAAATACGACTGGGAGATCTCTCACGACACTACAAGCACGTGGAGAATCGGTGACGCTACTTCATGTTTTTACAATTATATCTACATGCTGATGGCAGGATTCACCGAAAGTGATACCTTCCGCTCCAATCAGATCCGCGAGGGCTCGCTAACCAGAAAGGATGCCTTAGGGCTCGTCGAGGAAGAAAATCGCCCTCGATTCGATTCGATTCGCTGGTATCTCGATACAATTGATCTGGATTTTAATCGAGTGATTCGTGTTATTAATAATGCTACGCGAATTTGGTCCTCGAATATGGGAAAATAGAAGTTAAATGACATCCGAACTATTTGATCAGTTCACAATTATCATCCCTTCTTACAATGAAGCACAGGCGCTACCGGCCGTATTGTCCGAGCTGCAGAGTGCCGCACCACAGGCTCGAATTATAGTAGTAGATGATGGCTCTACTGACGCTTCATTCCAGCTCCTCTCCCAAACCTCCAACGTAAGAATTCTTCGACACAAAAATAATCGTGGCTACGGTGCGGCGCTTAAGACAGGCATATTAGCAGCTGCTACTCCCTTTGTTGTAACTTACGATGGAGATGGTCAGCATCGTCCAGAGGATGCGCTGGCTGTGGCCGAGTTGGCCACAAAGGAAGAATTCGACCTCGTAATAGGCGTCCGTGATCCAAAATCTTTCCAAGTATGGTCCCGTCGGCCTGGAAAGTGGCTTCTTAGCAAACTCGCCAACTATCTCTGCCGAACCGAGATTCCCGATTTAAACTCTGGACTACGAGCATTAAAGAGAGAGCAAATTCTAAAGTACTTAAATATAATGCCAGAGAGCTTTTCATTTTCGACCACAAGCACTCTTGCCATGCTAAACGGCGGATTCCATGTAGGCTACGTCCCCATCAAAACCAAACAGCGCCTCGGTACCAGCACTGTGTCAATCGGTGACGGCCTCGACACAATACTCCTTATTATTCGTTTAATAGTTCTATTCCAACCTCTACGAGTCTTCGTTCCACTCAGCTTGTGCCTAATGGGATTGGGAGGAATTAAAGGGGCATTATGGGACTGGTATCTTCTCGATGGTCCAGTGCGGACATCCTCGGTACTTGTGTTTTTGACTGGAGTGATTGTTTTTTGCCTGGGTGTCCTCTCAGATCAAATCGCTTCCCTTAGAATGCAGAACGCAGCTTACCGAACACTCTAGCTACGAGCATCATCCGATCGGCTAGACAATTCACAGGTTCGCCATGATTGAACGCGGGTGGAATTCGGCCGATCCCAACGAGTACGGGTAAAAAACTCAACCCTAAGGCAATCTTGATGATGCGCTACCTGTTGCTGAAGACGTGCTAAAAGTACCGACCGGATAAAAAGTTTCGTTTGTTCGGAAAGGGAATTATCGGCAGCCAGCGATAAAAAATCCCTCCAACGCCCCTGCCCCAAAAACGATAGAAGTGATTCTGGGGAAAGATATTCACTTGTACCATCGGGATGCTCGACGAAAAATCGGTATTCATGAAAAGAAAACGGCGCCTCGGTATACATCGACCATCGCGACAGGAGTGGAAACCGTTCTACCTGAATCAGTCTTCCACAAACGATGGCCGTTAAAAGTATCGAGAAGCAGATGGCAGCAGGCCTACTCAAGGGAGTCGTCTTGTCTCTATGACAAGGTGCAATAACCACACCGAATCGATGGGAAAGGCAAATAGGGCCGATAAGTGAGAGAATGAGCAGGTCGAAAAATGCGAACCCGTGCAGTATATATATCGACAAATGAAGCAGCCCCAACAGAATCGGAACTAGACGTCGCGCCCTCCAAGAAAAAACCATGAACAAAGGTGAAAGTTCCACTGCTATGACGGCGAGCCCAATAACTTGGCTAATTGATCGGCATTGGGGTGCGTTCAAACACTCAAAGAGGCACCACGTAATAATGTGAGAAGGTTCTCGGAGAACAATAGAGTCCGACAAAGCGAGAGATACAAGATTTCCATTTTCAACCCACCCGGGAAGCGCTGCGATCTTACTCACTGCCGCATTCACGTAGGGCAACGCATATAGGCAATATAGCGCTGAAACATATCTGTCGACGGTTCCCGATCGACCTTTGATGCCTGTCGGGCAAAAAACTAGAAAAAACGAAAGATAAAGCGGAATCAAGCCACTATGAAAAAAGTGAGTGAATCCCACTAATGCCTCATAGTGGAGGTAAAAGAGCAAACTTTGCAAAAGAGCCCCGGTCCTGCCCCAAAATCCGACCGCAACTCCCAAAGCAACCACTATGGCGCACAATCGAAAAATTTCTAGGAAAGGCAGCTGTAAATCATGCGGCAGGCAAAGAGATAGGTACGAAAGCATCGACCAACTTTTTGCGAGTGAACTGGGAATAAAGGCAATTCCACTTACATCATCCACAAAAAGTAAACATAAAATTGCCAGACTTGTAAGCACTCGGAATCCATGAAGAGCTCTGGCTGAATAAATATCTCCCTGAGGAGAGCTATCGCTCGTGCCGGTAAGGACTTTCCTGCAGGCAGACACGAAGACCGATAATAAAATGGCAGAGGCGAATACCGACCCTAACATGCAGCTTAGTTCCTACCTCTCCGACCGAATCGAGAAAGAAATGATTTCAATCCCACCGCTCCAGTTAAGTAAAGTGCAGGCTGAAGCGGGAATAAAAATCGTCCATCAACATCAGTGTAGGTGAGCATCACCACTGATACGACCCCCATTATTAGGACATGAACCACCAGCAGTTCTCGATATCTCGAGACGAGGACTAGCATTGATAGTACTAGGAGCAACTGTTGGCTTAACGACAGTTCGCGCAGAAACGCCTCTCCCTTCAACCACAGAAGCCAAGGCAATTTGATAGAATTCTCGCGAATCCACTGCTCGGCTGCACTAAACCCATAATTACTGGCGAGGCGATCAGCGATTTCATCTGGATATTCTTCGTAAAAGCGCTGAAACAAAGCTCTGTGTGTCCTATCGGTCCACACTCCAGCCGATTGTACTATCCCCTCAGAATAAGCTTGCCCGATCGCTAAACCAGTCTGGTAGCCGGAAGGGGAATAACTTCCCGTGATTTCATGATTTCGAAAACACCATGGAAAGATCAGGCCGAAGCAGATAGCTGCCCCAGCGATTACTTGCAATAGCCCCCGGCTACTCGAATTTTCAGGATCAGGTTGCGCACTAAAATACTGCCAGCATGCTAGGAAAGGTACCCAAACAACTAAAAAAGTCCGGGTCAATACATTCGCGGCGAGAAGGATACCTAGCCACAGCGCTTGTTTAGGCGATCGGTTCTGACTAAATCGAAGGGCTGCCAGCAATAAGAGGCTGCAAAGAAGGCAGCTCAGCGGCTCTGAGAGAAAGAGGAAGAACGGCTTAAAGAAGTATGACGCATCGAGCAGGGCAAACAGGAAAGTCAGATTTGCGACACCGGCACCAAATCGCCGTCTCGCCATAGCGAATATAGCTGTGAGGGAAACGATGAGAAATACAAGGTTAACTAATCGTACGAAATAGAACTTTCGTCCAAATAACAGATACTCAAGAGCAACCGTAGTGGCAAACAACGGCCCTGGAAAGGTCGCCCGGTAAAACGGGCCTTCTAAAGTACTGATCGGATCCCACCGTCCTTCAACACCGAAGGCCTTTGCGTATTCTGGTTGCCCCCTCTCTAAATAGGGCCGACGCCATTCGCTATCTCCCCAAAAGAGTCCATAACCATGCCCAGAAACCAAACTTACTGCTAAGTTGTCGTACCACATGGAATCCCCAAGAGGTGGAAGCTCATTAAGCCCCGAAAGTAGCTTGGGTTGGCTAACAGCTGCAGCAATCCCTATTAATGTCGCTAGGACGATTGAGGGGAGGCAATCTAAGATTTTCAACTCACACCTTGTAGAGCAATGCGAACGGCGGGAAAATTGGCAAATCGACTGGTTCGATAAGCGAAGCTAACTCAGACACTCTACCAATATCTAGGGATGTCGTCATGAGGGTACTGCATGAGACTTTGCCTATAATCTGCTATTTTGATGCCCCACCAAGATCATTCTATACTCAGACTCAACCAACAGGGTCAGAACTGGCTAGCGCCAGCTGCGTGCCTCCTAGCCCTTGCCTTTCCGTTTATCGCATACTGGAGGCTCATAATTCCTTGGGCCGGATATGCTATTGGCAACGATTTCGAGATTCTCTACTACAACTATCGTGTATACCTACTCGACTATCTTTCCAACGGCCATCTTCCTCTCTGGTCTCCAACCGAAGCTTGCGGCTTCCCCTTTGCATCAAATCCATTCGCAGCGATCTTTTATCCCCTCAATTTTCCACTCGCTCTCCTCTATGGAGTTTTAGGCGGATACTCCAAGCTCGATCACCAAATATTTACTATCTTGGGGTTGGGCCTATTTTCCATGGGGAGCGTCGTTTGGTTGTCCGGCTCTTTGCAGCTTCCGCGCACCGCCTCGCTTCTCGGCGCAACGCTAGCCGCCATTAACTTTAAATTGGCAGAGGCACTTCGATTTCCCAACGCGATTCATGCTATCGCCTGGTATCCCTGGATCTTAGCGTGCATCACTTCGATTTTTCGGCAAGCACCTAATAATCGGATCCGATACCATCTTGGACTTTGTGGAGCCCTCATCTGTCTAATAACCGCTGGATATCCTTACGTCGCCTACTACGGAATCTTTATCTTTACTCCCTACACCATTCTCTGCGGTTTGGCTGCTTATTCCCGCGGTGTTCGCGTTCCAAAGATAGCGAAGCAACTTAGCTTCCTATTACTAGCTGTAGGGATCACATTACTCATCGTCAGTCCTTACTTAAGTCAGATGTGGAGTACTCTCCAGCAAACAACAGATCGGGCCGGAACAAGTTTTGATTTCTCGACATCGCACAAATTTACTTGGAACGATACTTTGGCAAGCCTCTTCTTTCCCCCGGCAGCTCAGACTGAGGGATGGATCTATCCCGGAGTGCTCGGGCTCGCCCTCACTATGTACTATTTTGTATTCGCGGGCACTTTCGATACTGATCGGCAGCGTGAATGGTGGCAATCGCGATTGTTAAAGTTCACCCTACTCCTGTGGTACCTATTTATCTGTGCAATTACTCACAGCGCTGACTCCAGTCTATTTGGATTCCTTTGGGATACATTGCCCGGCTTCTCAAGCATGCGTGTGTGGGGGAGGCTGCAAATCGTACTTGTTCCTTTGCTTGCTTTCACCTCCGCTGCCGGATTTACGGAACTAATGGCGCGCATAAAGGAGAGCGGAGGGAATAGGGCGGATCCAAAAGTGAGTGCTCTACTTGCCTCTTTTGGATCCATATATTGCGTTATCGGATTGGTTCAGGTTGCTCTCTATTTCGAACCAAGACACGTCTATTGGATCAAGTTTCATTCCTCCTTTACTGGCTCAGAGCTAGCCTTTATTGTTCTGGGAGCGTGCGGCGCGTGTGCAGTTCTAATTGCGCTGCACTTATTCTGTCACTCCAGAACTCAAAACTTTCGACTACTCGCCCTCTTCATCGCAGGACTTGCCGCTATCGAACTTACCCCCTGGATTTGTGGAATATGGGGAATTCCTGCCTCAGAAACAGATTCGCATCATGAGATTCTCAACCTCCCCACACGTATTGACCAGGGCTTTGCCAAGCCCCGCCAACCCTGTTTTGGGCTCTCACTGGGTTCAGCGTTTTGCTACCAGCCTTGGGACAACTGGTATTACAATCGCTACACCTCATTCTTGCAGAAATGGGGAGAGCAAGATCGCATAAGCCGTGACACCCTCATTGGATTGCGAGGAGGCGGCAAACTATTCTTTACATATGACCTCGCCTCTGCGAACCCAGCACTTGTGCTCAAGGACTCTCAGGCATGGTCCGGAAACATTAGAGTTATTCGCTATACTGGCGATGCGCTGGAATTCGAGGTCGAATCGAAAGTTCTAGGATATATACTTGCTATCGACAACTGGGATCAAAATTGGCGAGCGCAAGTCAATGGAATCGAAGTCCCGTGCGAGCTCGCACTGGAGACTTTTAAAGCTGTCAAAATCCAGCCTGGCAAAAGCTTTGTCAAGCTCTGGTATGAGCCATTTTGGAGGTGAACATTTTTAGATTCGGATCATACAGATTTACAACTTAAGTAAGTTGATTAGCTGACTTTCGCAGCGATGGCGAAAACAGCATCATCTATATGGCCTCTTCGGTTAGTCGCATCGAACCAGTCGCAGTGTTCTATCTCTTGCTTTTCATCTTCTCCTGGGTTCTAACGGGTAAGCATCCTCAATTCAAGCGACGTGGGGCAAGCCTCTCCTGCGATGCTATCGATCGGGAGCACTGAATCCTTGTGAATAGTCTTCCGCACACAAAATTCAGTTATACAGTTATAGACCGAAGAAATGGTCCTCATGTAAATTGATGCAGGAGGGCCAAAGTTTCCCCGGGCAATACTAAGCTTGTGCTTCACCGATGCTGACCGATTCGAGTGCCACCGGACTTCGGAGCCGCCTTTGGGTATTGGGCTGCTTTTGCCTAATGCTTCTGATGTGCTTGCCCTCATTGACTCGGTCACTCTGGCTTGATGAGTTTGCATCCTATTATTCCTCTACCCTGGATGCAGTTCATGCTGCGACGCTCCGGTGGCAAAGCAGTTTCATTTCTCCCATTTACTTTTTTCTCTCTTGGCTAAATGCGAGGTTGCTCGGCAACTCCGAATTAGCTTTGCGCACACCTTCACTAATATTTGCCGGATTCTCGCTGCTCGCTATACATCGCTTTGCTGAGCGCCTATGGGATTCGGAAACTGCGCTGTCGGCGACAATTCTATTGCTGTGCTCGGTAGGATTCTTGGATAGCGCTTTTTTTGCGCGCCCGTACTCGCTAGGTTTATGGATTTCAGTTCTTGGGTGTCACCTCTGGTACGAATGGGTAACTCAGAGATCCTCTCGATATGCACTTTGCGCGACTGTCTGTCTGATTTTGGCAGCTTACTGTCACCTTACTTTCGCACTTGTCGGATTTATTTACGTACTTTCTTCGATCCTTTTCACAAATTCAGTCCGCACTTTTACTGAAAGCTTAGCTCCGCTTCTTATTGTTCCATTCAGCCTCATGCCCCTAGCTATAGCGAGCAATCAACTTTACACGACTCCTGAATTATTTAATTTGCATGGAGTCAGTTTCGTATCACTGGTTGAGTTTGTAAAACTTGGGTTCCCGTGGGTAGTAATTGTCACTATCTCGATCCCTTATTGTTATAGACGATTCGGTTGCTCGCCTCCTGATGGAAATGAACACAGAAAGAACATCCTACTGCTATCATGGACGCTCCTAATTTGGCTCATTGCAATGATCTCAACGATTTGGCTGAACCTTAGGATTTTTGTCGCACGATACATTCTCCTATCAATAGTTGGAGTTGCAATCTATGCAGGTAGAAAAGT